>CALYRM010000022.1 GCA_945482995.1 uncultured Clostridia bacterium
CTGTTAAATTTTAATTAAAAATATGGATTTGATGAGAGGGAGGTGCGGACAAAAATCTGGACGAGGTATGGGAAGGCGGTGCGGACAAAAACCTGGACAAGGCATTCGTCAGATCAGTCCTAAACTCCTTCTATATTCCATTGGACGCAGCCCTCCGAGAGAGAGCTTGATGCGTTTTTCACGATACCAAATAAGATAATCGTTCGGTATCGCAATAAATTCTTTGGTACGCAACTGACGCTTGATGCTTTTCACAGCGGCGATGAGTAAAATGCATCATTTTCGTTTTTGGTAGTTCATTGTATCAACGAACAGGTTATTACACAAAAAAAGACTGTAATTTTGATAGAAAATTGCAGTCTTTTTCAGTTAAATCCGCCTGCGTCGGAATAAATCCACTTCGTGGATGAAATCACTTTGTGATGAAATCCCGCTAACGCGGGGTTAATTGAGGCGGATTTGATTTCATCTGAGGTGGCACACCGAATATTTCATTCGAGGTCACTCGGATTTTATCCTGCAAAGCAGGATTTCATTAAATTTATAAGGCTTGTAGGGAGTGTTTTCGTCCTTATAAGCCTTTTTTGTTTTGGATGGCAAAATGTATATCGTTCACTCTATACCACTTTCGTTCAATATATGGGGTATCGTTCAATCTTTGAGTCGCTTAAATGAATTATTGATTTTAAATGGATTATGTGATATAATAAACTCACCGAAAATCCAGAATTTGTAGAGCAAACAATGAAAACATTTTACACAAGTGAACGAGAAATATGGCGCGAGTGGCTTTCCGAACACTTTGAAATAGAAAGTGAAGTTTGGTTTGTTTTTCCGATGAAGGAATCGGGTGACAAGGCACTTTCCTACAATGATGCAGTAGAAGAAGCACTTTGCTACGGTTGGATTGACAGCACAATTAAGCATATTGATCCCACACATCGCGCGCAACGATTTACACCGAGAAAAAAAGGAAGTCCTTATTCCCGACCGAATATTGAACGGTTGATCTGGCTTGACGAGCGCGGTATGATCCACCCAAGCGTGAGAGAAGTCGTGTTGCCCATCATTCGCGCGCCGTACGTTTTTCCAAGCGATATACTTGATGATATAAAATTAGATATGGTTGCGTGGAAAAACTATGAGAAATTATCCGAGCCTTACAAACGCATTCGTATTGCTTACATTGATGCAGCGAGAAAACGCCCCGATGAGTTCAAAAAACGCCTTGTAAGCTTTATAAAAAAGACTCGTGTAGGAAAAATTATCGTCGGATACGGTGGGATAGATAAATATTATAAATGACAAATTCCAATTTGTCGAACAAAAATGGGTGCAGCCCCTTGTAGGAAAATGCACCTATTTAGAAATTGTATCTAAATTTTAGATTTATTCCTTGTTTAATGACCTTTTTGCATCATTCAATAGAAATCTTGTTTATTGATTTCGCTAAAGTTCTCATTGCTTTATTTTCAAAACTCTTTTCTATAAACGCCATATTTACGCCTTCCCATACAAACAAAGTCCCGCTTATATTTATTAAGTCAAACCATAAGCTCTGATCGCGAAATATGTAACTTAAAAGCAATGTAATAGCGCCTGTGCCAATCAACGACCAACCGGCTACGAGTTTTTTACTCTTTTGTTTAAGAGTTTGATAAGCGGCTAATTTTACATTTTGAATTAATATTTTTTCACATTCTTCTTTGCTGTATTCTCCGAAATCTTTTATAACTATTTGTAAGTTTAATTTATATTTTTTAGGCAACAAAGATACAGCTTCTCGAATATCCGAAAACAACGTATCGTTTAGTTTTTCTATTTTGTCATCGCCGAAATTTGGATTTACTAACTCTGCAAAAGTATCATACACAAGTTTTAGCGTTGCGATATTATCTTGAATTGAAAAATAGTTTTGTAAAATTTCCATTAGTAATTCTTTACGTTTTTTCATAGCAACTCCTTAATAATTTGTAATAGGCGAACTTCATATAAAGGTTCGCCTATACGTTTTAATAGCAGATCTTCTTTTCCACGTCTTGCCAGCTAGCGTTATTAAAAATTTCCGCATTGTCTCCGAAAAACCTCAGCGGATTTTTTAGATTTATCTGACTACCGAAGAATGACTATAGATATAGCATTCCTCTTGGCTTGGCATCCACTTCTTTTCTTTCGGTGGGAACATCGCGTCGAAGGCTTCAACAGCGGTAGTATCCTCACAGCAGTCGGGGGCGGTAGATGGAATGTACATCCACTTTCTGCCGTCGAGCGCATTCGGTACAAGCTCGCAAACGAGAAGCGACGTTGGGAAGTTGCCGTCAACTACGAAGCTGACGTTCTTCTTTTTGCAGCTCACAAATCCACGGCTGACGTAGTTACCCGGATTGCCGAAGATGATATTAACGTCGTAGCCCATTTTGCGCGCTACCTCAAAGGAATGCTCGATCAAAACCTTGCTGAGTTTCTGCCTCTGATATTCGGGCGCAACGCAAAGCGGTCCGAAAGAAAGAATTTCCTTGCGCTCACCGTTCTCGTCCTCAAGCCAAGCCTTTGTGTACATAATGTTTCCGACAATCTTACCGTCAAGTTCAAGCACGAAGGCAAGGTCGGATATGAAGTCGGTATGAGATCGCATCATATGAACGAAATAATGTTCATCTGCGCCCGGTTTATAGAGGTTCCAAAACGCCTCGCGTGTTAGTTCTTCAACTGCTCTATAGTCTTTTTCAGTTTCTAAACGTATCGTCAAATTGTTCATTGTTAAATCCTTTCATAAATTGTTGACGTTCAAAATACGAAATGATTGCCGAGAATGTATTTGCAAACCTCTCGTATACAATACAATCTCCCAAAGGTTGGTGTTTTTCAAACAGCACACTCTAATAAAAAATATTCAAGCCGAGGCTTATAAAGACATTATATCATAAAAACGTGAATAGGTCAATTACGTTTACTTACGAATAGGTTGAAAAGCACATAAAAATATGATATAATACACTCACCGAAAATCCAGAATTTGACGGCCACTTTTAAGATGATTAACAAATTAGGAGGGGTTCTTTATGACTAAAAAGAAGAGGATTATTCTTGCAACTATAGCGTTCTCTATTTTATTGGCTATAGGGGTAAGTCTTATATATGTTTTTGCTGTGGCATTGCCGCAAAAGCGAGAGAAGGAGCAATTATTAAAAACGGTGCAGGAGTATTACGACGCAAAGATTACTATGTATACAGCGGAAAACGAGAAATATGATGACTATGAAGTGGACGTTGCTTTCCTTGGCGACAGCCTTACCGACGGATACAATCTCGAAAAATACTATCCGCAATATCTTGTTCTTAATCGCGGAATTGGTGGTGACACGACCTTTGGTCTTGAAAAACGTCTTAAGGTATCGGTTTATGATTTAAAGCCTAAAGTGGCAGTAATGCTGATAGGGGCAAACAACCTTGATACAATGTTTGATAACTATGAAAATATTTTAAAGGGATTTAAGGAAAATCTGCCAAATACCAAAATAGTATTGCTATCTCTTACATCTATGGGTCAGGAGTGGGGCAAAAATAATCAAAAAGCAGCTTATAACAACGTTAAAATAAAGCTCCTATCAGAAAAATACGGATACAAATTTGTCGATCTCTATTCTCCACTTTTGAATCTTGAAACAGGTGAAATATATGCAGAATATACGACCGATGGCGGTCACTTAACATCCGCAGGATACGAGGTTCTTACAAATACGATAACTCCCGCACTCGAACAACTATTAGGAAGATAACTGCGCTTAATAGCATTTCAAATTCCAATTTATCGAACTAAAATGGGTGCCAACCCTTCTACGCAAATGCACGCATTTAGAAATGGTATCAAAATTTTAGATTACTCACAAATAAAAACGCCATTGAAGCCCAAACTCTTATGAGGTTGAACTCTAATGGCGTTTTTGTTTTTAAAGACGAATTTATGCGAATCAGATCGCTTTTATATTTCGTCCTTAATTGAGAGAAAAGGTATTTCGTTATTGCTTTCTATAACCGCATTTTGGACAAACTCCGTTCTCATTCAAAGCAATTCCGCATAGGGGACAACGGTCAATGCTCTTAGCGACTTCGTATTCTTGCGTTGCGGCATTAACACCACTGGTGAATGTAAGCTTAGCAATATTGAGTTTATCTTTAAGTAGATCGTATACAATCTTTATCATACCTTCAACCGTCATCGTTTCTTTTGTTACTACCAAACGGCAATCGGGATAAGCAGTTGCTAACTCGGTTTTAAAAGCAGGGCCTTTCATGCGATTAGTAGGCGCTCCATTCTTGATTCCTTGAGCCTCATAAACAGCAAGGATTGCGGGCAAAAGAGGATCGTCTTCCCTTAGGATTAGGGCATGATCAAAGTTTTTTAATACTTCCCATGCAGTTTTTTGAATTTCATTGCACGGAAAAACCATATTAACACCCGGCTCTACAGAATCTTCAACCTCAATGGTCAAAACACCTGTATGTCCGTGTAAATATTGTGCTTCTCCTTTAAATCCGTAAAAACGGTGTGCGTACTGTAAATCTAATGTTGTAATACTTCTCATTATAATACTCCTAATTTATATATTTACGGGTTATTTATGTGCCCGTATGCACATTTAGTTTAGTTTATTTCAGCAGTTATGCTATTTTTGTAGTTTCTTACAATCCGGACAAACTCCACGAAAGATAATATCATATCCGGTAAACGTAAAACCATTGTCATTTCTGATATTTTTCTCCAAACCGACAACATACTCCATATCAACGTCAAAGAGTCTGCCACATTTTTCGCACTTCACATGGCAATGATCATGGCAATTATGATCAAAACGGTCAGGTCCTCCGGGTATTTCTCTTTTGCGAATATCTCCCGATTCGGATAGCATATTGAGATTACGGTATACTGTTGCTCGACTTATGTTAGGATGTTCTTCTACGATCGTTTTGTAAATCTCGTCTGCGGTAGCATGGCATTGTAGTTTATTTACAGTTTCTAAAACCAACATACGCTGAATAGTATTTCGTTTCATAATTTATAGTGTTAATCCTTATTAATGATATTTCCTTAATAGTATTATATCTCAATAAGAACTAAATATCAATAGCTTTTTAAGATTTTAATCAAAAATTTTTTACACATTAGCATTGGGTTAGTATAATGGTAGATATCGAAATATTACGATATCCTTAAGGTAAGTAAATGGAACTATTGAATTCAGTCAATGGTTTATGAAAATCAAATATTAATTTAGAATGCGTAACTCAAGATTATAGTACTATAACTTTGATATCAAGAATGGGTATTCAGTATTTAACTCACAAAAATGATAATTCTTTTCCTACCGAGTATACAAATCATCGAGTCTATGGTAAAATATTAGAATCTTATTTGACGTAAATAATTAGTCTTTATATAGAATAAATCAGAATTTGACGAGGTGTTACAATGGTAAGAATGGCGAAAAGTGGGGAGAGTCGTGTTTTGGCAGAAATGGCTGTTCAAATGTGGGACAGTCATACTGTTGATGAATTAGAAAAAGAGTTTGATGAAACACTTAATGACAAGCAATCTGCATTTTTTATCAAGTATATAAAGGATTTACCCGTAGGATTCGCGCAATGCGGTTTGAGAACCGACTATGTTGAAGGCACAGAAAGTTCTCCTGTGGGTTACTTGGAAGGCATTTTTGTAAAAGAAGAATACCGAAAGAACGGATATGCAAAAGAACTTCTTTTTGCTTGTGAAATATGGGCAAAAGAAATGGGATGCAGTGAGTTTGCGAGTGATTGTGAGATAGACAATATGGATAGTTTCAAATTCCATATGGCAATGGGATTTGATGAAACAAAACGTGTCATCTGCTTCAAGAAAAGATTGTAAACAATTCTATAAATTGAAATTATGCTTTCACGTTATATCGCAAACACAGGGTGATTTGTAAAAATGTATTTAGCAGATTATTTTGGGTGAAAATAAATATTTTACAAAAGGGAAAAATGAAAATGCTAGTTATACCTATTATATCTGATGACTATCAAGATATGCGTATACGAATTAGGTTATATGCGTATGCGAATGACAAATAGAATTGTGGTTACGTTATAAAAATATTTGCGTTATTTATCAAATATAACTATAATTAAATTATGAATATTTTAAAATGCGATTTATGTCCGAATATGTGTGGAGTGAATCGCACAATCCAACCTGGCTTGTGCGGAGTTTTGGCCGACCCTAGAATTGCAAGAGTAGGTTTACACTATTATGAAGAGCCGATTATTTCGGGTACTAAGGGAAGTGGCACAATATTCTTTTCGGGTTGTAATATGCAGTGCATTTTTTGTCAAAATTACGACGTAAGTTGGCGAGCAAAAGGCTATCCTATTAGCGTTGAGGGAATAATCGATAAAATCAAAGATCTTGAAAGGTTGGGCGCGCATAATATTAATTTTGTAACTCCTACACACTATTCGCACATTGTAAAGGCTGTTTTGACAAAATATAAGCCGAGTATACCGGTTGTCTATAATACGTCGTCGTATGAGAGGGTTGAAATATTGAAAGAACTAGACGGCTTGATTGATATTTACTTACCCGACTTAAAATATTTTAATAACGATTTATCGATAAAACTTTCTAATAAAAAGGATTATTTTGAGGTTGCAACAAAGGCACTAGACGAAATGTACAGGCAAATAGGCGAACCGATAATCGAAAACAACCTTATGAAAAAGGGCATGATTATAAGGCATTTGGTATTGCCTAATCAAACCGATGATACAATAAAGATACTTAATTACGTTCAAAATCATTTTGGCGACAAAGTATGGCTATCTTTAATGAGTCAATACACTCCCGAGGGTGACGCAAAGAATCAACCCCCTTTTGATAAACCATTAAAAAAAATAGAGTATACAAGAGTGGTTCAATGGGCTAAACGAATAGGACTAAAAAATTGTTTTATACAGTCGCACGAAAGTGTAGGCGAGTGTTTTATTCCAAAGTTTGAGGGCGATACGTTATATTAAATTGAAAAAAGAGTAGGTGAATTATGGGATATACTGCAAGAAGATATAAGAAAGGTAATGAAGAAAGTTATACATTGGGAACAACGTTGACAATTGAGTTGTTGAAGCAAAAGCCTGAAATTTGCAAGCAAGTTTATTTACATAGCGATCTTAGCGGTTTAGGCTTAGAAACAATAATTACGCTTTGCAATAAAAACTCCATTCCATATGAAGTCAACAACAAAGTTTTCAACGTGCTTTCTCAAAAAGAAAATTGTTTTGCTATTGGAATTTTTGAAGTTTTCCAAAGTGAATTAGTAAAAAAAACCGACCACGTTGTGTTGGTTAATCCGTCTAATAATGGTAATTTGGGGACGATAATGCGTTCAATGTGCGGATTTGGCGTTAAAGATTTGGGGATTATAACGCCGTCCGTTGATATATTCGATCCCAAAACCGTTCGTAGCTCAATGGGGGCAATATTTGACCTTAGAGTAAAATATTATTCTTCTTTTGACGAATATCTCGAAGATGTCGGAGCGCGTCCGTTTTATCCATTTATGTTGCAGGCAAAAAGTTCATTAACCGACTTTCCGTTTGAGCATCCATCGACTTTAGTTTACGGAAACGAGGCTTCGGGTTTGCCAAGAGATTTTTTGGAAAAGGGTTATCCTTTAATCATTAATCATTCAAAAGAAATTGACTCTTTAAATTTACCAATAGCAGTAAGTATATCGTTATACGAATTTACAAAAAAGAGGTTTAATTAAGGTGGAGTAGATCCTTACGACTCCGCTACGCTACGCTTTCAGGATGACAAAGCGGATGAGATCCCTCCACGTTGGTCGGGATGACATTCTGTTGGTTCGAGGATGCTAATGTGGGGTAGATCCTTACGACTCCGCTACGCAACGC
This sequence comes from uncultured Clostridia bacterium, assembly GCA_945482995.1. Taxonomy (GTDB): domain Bacteria; phylum Bacillota; class Clostridia; order Christensenellales; family CAG-1252; genus RUG14300. The sequence goes on from CALYRM010000022.1 coordinate 7,948, forward strand.
TTTCAGGATGACATTGTAGATGTCTCGACGCCGTCCAGCTTCGCTGAGATTTCTCCACTCCGTTGCACTTCGGTCGAAATGACGGTTGCGTTGGTCGACATGACAAATAAGGATGAGATCCTTACGACTACGCTACGCAACGCTTTCAGGATGAGAAAGCGGATGAGATCCTTACGACTTCACTTCGTTCCGCTCAGGATGACAATAAGACATCAATTTTAAAAATCCATTACACATTGAACATTAAAAAAGGTACTCGTTTTAATATACGGTACCTTTTTTTTATTTCATTTTTTTAATTAAAGCCTATTCTCCGGAAATAGGTCTTCTCTGTCTCTATCGAATAAATCGTAATAACTTACAAATATCAAAACAGGATAATAGCAACAAATGAACATCATCATTAACGTATCGGTTATATACTGTAAAATTCTAATATTCGCAAACGAAATACCGATTTGTATTCCGAAGAGTGGAATTAATGGTAGCACGAATGCTAATGATAATGGAATGAGTTTACTTCCTACCGTTCTAATTGAGATTGATATCGAATCTCTAATTTTTTGTCCTGTGCATACGATGTTAGGTGTAGTCATTGAGAATAGCGAAATGATAAATACCATAATAACAAAGGCAAATATCATAAATATCAAACTAAGAATAAAGGTTGCTATATTGTTTTTTGTGATAGAAAACCAAATGCTTGTAACCAACGAAACCGCTATTCCGTAGATAAATAAAAGAATATATATGGATAAAAGTGATAAAAAACTTGGCACAAAGTTTTCATTTACTCTCTTAAATATGTTTGTTATTTGAAATTTGCCTGTACGCATATGTCGTTGCATAGTACCAATAAATACTGACAAAATCAAACTTAACAAAACCATTATGGCAAACATAGCAAGATAATACCACCAATCATTATTGAGAAAACTCCCGTCATTGATAAGGTGATGAATACTCTTAAAGTCAAAATCGGTTATATCGAAAAATCCGATAAATAACTTTATTGTGGAATTAAATGTTGAAACAAGACTAATCAAAATAGAGGGCACTAATGCAAATAGCATTAATTTCCAAAAGTGTTTATTGGTCATATATTGAAAAGTCAACTTGATATATTTCATATATTCTCCTACATAGTTCAAGAGTGATTTTATCGTTAGTGAAAAAGGTCGGATTGACACAAGGATGAGATTCCTCCACTTCGGTCGGAATGACTATATGGCATGAATGTCTATCCGTATGCTTCGCAAAGAGTCGGTGCTTATAGTGAGGTCCCTCGACTTCGGTTGGAATGACGTAAGGGTGAGATTCCTCCACTTCGGTCGGAATGACAACCACTACACCAAACAAATCACGAAGTCCAAAACCCGCGTGAAAGGCGGATTTCATCACGAAGTGATTTCATCCTGTAGGGATTTCATCTGCCAATCAAGGCAGATTTCATTCTTTGTTCCAACAAAGAGTGGATGAGATCCTTACGACTTCACTTAACGACGCTTTCAGGATGACAAAATAGATGAGATTCCTCCACTTCGGTCGGAATGACGAAAGGGTGAGATTCCTCCACTTCGGTCGGAATGACGTAAGGGTGAGATTCCTCCACTTCGGTCGGAATGACATTTTATAGTAGAGTGTCATTTCACATTATTTTTTATTTCTTATTACTATTATAATAAATTATTTTATCTTTTTCAACAAAAATTATCAAACCTTAATGACTATATTGAAAAAATGTGTTAAAATATAAACTGAAAATTATGAAAAAAGACTATTTATCTTATAAATCAAATAAAAAACCATTTTCAATTTGGGATTTGGTCGTGTTAGGTGTGGTGATACTTCTTGTTGTGGTATTGCTTTTAGTTCTATTTTTGCCAAAAGACGCACCTAATTATATTAACGTCTACCGAGAGGGAAAGCTTGTTAAAAAGGTGAAAATTCAAGATATAAATAATTCAATAGTTTTTGAAACGAACGGTATAAGAGTACTTATGGAATCGGACGGAGTGACTGTTATTGCTTCAGACTGCGACGATCATGCTTGTGAAAAAATCGGTAAAATCACAAAAAAGGGCGAAGCCATTGTATGTGTGCCGAAGACGATAACCGTTTCGTTATCCTAGTGAGGTGAAATATGAAGAATAAGAAAAGATTAGCTGTAGTTGCTATTTTCACCGCACTATGTTTATTATTAAGCTACCTAGAGAGTTTATTGCCATCAATTTTCCCTTTTATTCCATTTGCAAAATTAGGATTGTCAAATATCGTAATACTATATACTTTAATATGCTTTGGTATTGGCGAAGGTATATTGGTGATGGGATTTAAATGCTTGATTATGGGCTTAATATCTGGCAATCCATTTATGATTTTATACTCTCTAATGGGTGGAATATTAAGTGTAGCGGTTGAATTCTTTTTAATCAAATTGGGTAAGAACAGCATAATTGCAATTAGCGCAGCAGGGGGGATATTCCACGCTCTTGGTCAAGTTGCTATGGCAAGTATTTTAACAGGCTCGAGCTCGCCATTTGTATATTTGCCACATTTGACAATATTTAGTGCGATTGCAGGAATTTTTACGGGGTTCTTAGTGTGGATACTTGTTACAAGAATTCCTGAAAAACTTATATACTCAAAAAATGAGTAGTGCCTCATTTTCAAATCTTGTGCCACTAAATCGAAAATGAATTGACAGCTCCGCAGTTATTCTTAGCGTAGCCGAAAAACTTCCGCTTTAATAATGAATTGCAATCGTATTCATTATTAAATCCGTCAAATCATTACGATAGTCGGGGGAATTGCCCATTGCACCTTAAAAAAAGTCGCCGTTTACTCGATAAACGACGACTTTTTTATAAATTATCTATAAACTATTTTTTAAATTCGTTAATTCTAATTCTTTCAAATATTACGTTATTAACGTCAACGTCTTTTGCTCTTTGTAGTAGGTTTTCCGTTCTAATTGTCCAAGACAAAACAGGGCAATTTCTCTTTTGTTTGTAGTTTACAAACCATTTTGCCAAATCCTTTATATCATAGGAGAGAAAGTCAGGTTTTGACATTAATTGGAACAATGGGCTAAACAAGTTAAGAGGGAAACACGTCAAAATACCTACCGGAATATCATGTGTATGTTTACGCCACCAGGTCATAGCGAATCCTCCAAAAGATTGCATTGCATAATTACCTTTATAATCTTTTAATTGTGCGGCTAATTTTTCACAAGCACCTTTTGAATTGTCGAAATCTTTCATTTCGATGAGCAAGCCAACTTTACCGTCGACCAAGTCCAAAACTTCTTTTAGGGTAGGAATGTAAAAATCTGTCACTTCACCCTTTACATTTTTGAGCTTATGATCTTTTAGTTTGTCAGCAGTTATTTTGTTAACCTTAATATTTTCACCACAAACTCGGTTTAAATTGTTATCGTGGAAAACCGCAAAATCTCCGTCGGGTAGTAGGTGAACGTCGATTTCGATATTTAAGCCTGCATCGATTGCATTTTGATAAGCGCCGAGTGAATTCTCGGGATTAGATTCATCCCACAATCCTCTATGGGCGATGGGAGTATTGAGTAACCAAGACATATCCATAAAAGTACCTCCAATTAATACAAAAATATTTTAACACTATTTTATTAATTTGTAAATATGTTTGCCATAAATTTTAAAATAGTTTATAATAGAAATATGGAAAGTTATATTAGAAATTTTTGTATTGTTGCACATATAGATCACGGTAAATCAACTCTTGCTGATAGATTGATGGAAGAAACAATGACCGTAAGTCAAAGAGAACTTAAGGAACAATTGCTTGATAGTATGGATTTAGAGAGAGAAAGAGGCATTACTATCAAACTTCAACCTGTAAGAATGAAATACATTTACAAAGGTAAAGAGTACCTTTTGAACTTGATTGACACCCCGGGACACGTTGACTTTACTTATGAAGTAAGTCGTTCTCTTGCTGCATGTGAGGGCGCTTTGCTTGTTGTTGACGCTACGCAAGGCGTTGAAGCGCAAACATTGACAAACGTATATCTTGCACTTGATAACGACCTTGAAATATTGCCTGTTATCAATAAAATCGATTTAGCAAGCGCAGACGTAGAAGGTACAAAACAAGAAATTGAGGAAGTAATAGGGTTAGATACAGAAGGTTGTCCCGAAGTTTCGGCAAAAACAGGTTTAGGTATTGTTGACTTGCTCAATCAAATAATCGAGAAAATTCCACCTGCACCTATCAATGACGATGCTCCTTTAAAAGCATTGATTTTTGACAGTTATTACGACAACTATCGTGGGGCAATTTCTTTTGTTAGAATACAAGAAGGAAAGGTTAAAGTCGGCGACAAAATAAAAATGATGAGTACGGGCAAGGTATTCGACTGTACCGAAGTCGGCATTTTCACACCAAAACTTGCGCCAATTGACGAACTAACCTCCGGAATGGTTGGCTACATTGCAGGAAGTATAAAAAACGTTAGCGATACAAGAGTAGGTGATACAATTACCCTTGCCGAAAATCCGACGGATAAGCCGTATCCCGGATATAAAGAGGTTAAACCTGTCGTGTTCGCAGGTATTTATCCCGCCGATGGTAGCAAATACATAGAACTTAGAGAATCCTTGGAAAAACTTAAACTCAACGACGCCTCACTATTTTTTGAGCCGGACGTTTCGGTAGCGTTGGGTTTTGGTTTCCGTTGCGGATTTTTAGGCTTACTTCATATGGAAATAATAGAGGAGAGATTAGAAAGAGAATTTAATCTCGATCTAGTTACAACCGCTCCAAGTGTTGTTTTCCACGTATATAAAACTAACGGCGAAATGATTACAATTGATAATCCGACTAAACTTCCGCCACCACAAGAGATTGACCATATCGAAGAGCCTATCGTTAAAGTAAGCGTTTTTACACCGCCTGACTATAACGGCTCAATAATGGAACTTTGCCAATCGAAGAGAGGTACTTTTGAAGATTTAGTCTATATTGATACGCAAAGAGTGCAAATCAAATATACAATGCCACTTTGTGAAATACTTTATGACTTTTTCGACAGTCTAAAATCACGCACAAGAGGTTATGCGTCTCTTGATTATGAGTTATCGGGTTATCAAGAAAGCTCAATGGTTAGATTGGATATTCTTCTAAATGGCGAAATGTGCGACGCTCTGAGTATGATTGTTCACAAAGATTTCGCATATGCAAGAGGACGTAAAATTTGCGAAAAGTTAAGAGAAGCAATTCCGCGTCAAATGTTTGAAATTCCAATTCAAGCCGCAATTGGCAATAAAATTATCGCAAGAGAAACGGTAAAAGCATTGAGAAAGGATGTTCTTGCAAAGTGCTATGGCGGTGATATTACTCGTAAGAAGAAACTTCTTGAAAAGCAAAAGGAAGGTAAAAAGCGTATGCGTCAAGTTGGCAACGTACAAGTGCCGTCCGAAGCCTTTATGTCGATTTTGAAGGTTGGCGATGACAAATAATAGCGTAGGTTTGTATATTCACATACCTTTTTGCAAGAAAAAGTGTTTATACTGTTCTTTTTATTCGGTTAAGTCCGATGAAGTCAGTGAAACACTTTTTTTAGCATTACTTGAAGAAATTCAATCTTACCGTGATAAACATATAAGTGTTGATACAATTTTCATCGGGGGCGGAACACCCTCGCTTTTGTCCGTTAGTCAAATGGAAAGATTGTTTGAAGAGATAAACCATTCTTTTAATGTTTCGGGTGAAATAACTATAGAAATGAACCCCGACAGTATAACAGATGATAAATTAAAGGTTTTGAAAAGTTTGGGAGTAAACCGTATAAGCGTTGGCGTTCAATCATTAGTGGATGAAGAACTAAAAGCAATAGGGCGAATACATAATGCGCAAGTAGCAATCGACGCAATTAATACTGTCAACAAATATTTTGATAATATTAATATCGATTTAATGGTTGGATTGCCCAATCAAACAATTGAGAGTTTATCATATACGCTAAATAAGTTATTTACGTTAAATTTTACTCATTGTTCGGTCTATTCCTTGATTTTAGAAGAAAATACACCCCTTTATAATCTCGTGCAAAACGGTCTAATTTTGCCCGATTCAGATATCTCCGTTGATATGTACGAATTTGCCACTCTTGAACTTGAAAAGCATGGATTTTATAGGTATGAAATAAGTAACTTTGCTTTGAGTGGCTACGAGTGCAAACACAACTCTAATTGTTGGCATTTTCATGAATACATAGGGATTGGTCCCTCATCTCACTCTTATTACGAAGATACAAGGTTTTCAAATCCCGAAACAATAGAAAGGTATTTGAATAAGGATAATAAAACAATATATCCAATAGAAGATAAAAATACAAGAGTTGGCGAATACATTATGCTTGCTCTTAGAACAAGGGAAGGAATCGATAAAAACGATTTTAAGCAAAAATTTGGTTTAGATTTTGATAGCATATTTAAAAATATTTTATCCAATAAAGATATTAATACCAGTTGCGTATCGACAACAAAACGATTTTACATAAAACCCGAATTCTATTACGTTTCAAATTCTATCATTGTAAATATGTTAGAAGCCATGTAGTCATTTCTTGGTAGTTCTTAAATCTCATCCTTACCGTCATGTCGACCGTAGTGGAGACATCTCATCCATGTTGTCATCCTGAGCCATACAAATTGTCATTTCGAGCATAGTCGAGAAATCTCATCCTTATATGTCATTTCGAGCATAGTCGAGAAATCTCATCCTTGTATGTCATTTCTTGGTAGTCGAGAAATCTCATACAATATACAATTATATGGATAGGCGGAATTATAGTTTATTACTTATGCGACTATCTGTTTTTCAAAAACAATATTATTCGCTATTAATTGGCAATATGTTTCGTCATTCTGTGAGTAGAAGAAAGTCTAATCTAATTTGTAACGTTCAACGTGTAATCTGGGATTTGGTGATTTTGTGATGTAGTGATTATCTTTGCGTCAGTTGGTATTCACGAAACATCCGTTTTCATTTTCAATTAAAAATAATCTAAAAAAATTCAAAATAATTAGCAGTCAAGTGTTGACATTGCTAATTTTTTGTTATATAATACTGTTAGCAGTTTAGGATAAGGATTGCTAAGCACAAAGCAATTTCGATATATCTTAGTTTCCGTTTTCGATATCCTAGGCGCTAAACCGATAATTCTAATTAATCGAATATATTTATCAAATTGATTGAATAATTATTATTATCAGTGCAAAGGAGCTCGTATGAAATTGACGGATAGAAAACAAAGGATATTGAGATGCTTAGTACAAAGGTATATCAAGACTGCGCAACCTGTGTCTTCCTCGGATATCAAGAATGATTTAGAAGAAGATATCAGTTCGGCTACAATCAGATCGGAGTTGGCAGGGTTGGAAGAAATGGGATACTTGGAGCAACCTCACGTTTCAGCGGGGAGAATACCGACTGCCTTAGCATATAAAATATATGTTCAATCGCTCCCGGCAGTAAGCAATGCTCAAAGCCATGTTGAAGAATTAAAAACATTCTTCGATCAAAAAATGCAAGAGGTTGAGGACGTCGTTAAAAGTACTGCAAAGGTTTTGTCCGACGTTACAAATTACACTTCGGTTATCGTTGTAAAGAACGTATCCAATATTGTAATTCGTAAAATTAAATTAATCGATATCGGAGCAGATTCGGCTTTGTTGGTGGTAATCACTGATAGTGGCGTAATCAAAGATTCATTTATCGATTTACCCAAAAACATGGGTGGCGCATATCTTCAAACTGCTTGCGATATACTTAATCAATTGTTTGAGGATAAAACCGTTGAGGAAATCAAGCAGAAATCGAGTGAAATTGACGAGAGTTTGAGCCAATACAGGACGCTTTTAGATTCGGTATTATCTTTAATCGACAGTTTGAAAACCGATGATGAGGTTATCGTTGAGGGTACGGCAAAGTTGCTTAATTATCCCGAGTATGAAGATTCGGGCAACGTAAAATCAATTTTATCACTTATTGATAAAAAAGAAGAGTTATCCAATATAGTTACCTCGGGTGGTATCGATTTATCCGTCAAAATAGGTAAGGATGAGGGCGTTGAACACGGTTCGTTGGTGAGCGTTAAATATCGCATTGACAACACAAAAAGTATTCACGCAGGAATAATTGGTCCTGAAAGAATGGACTACAATATGGTTATTGGAGTGCTAACACATTTGGAAGAAGCAATCAGATCCATAACCGATAAAAAGGAGGACTAAATGTCAAAAAACAAAGATGAAGTCAATAAAAACGATAATATTGACACTGAGACTTCTGAGCTAACCGAAGAAACTGTAGAAAATACAGTGGTTAACGGTGAAGATAGTGAGGAAGTCGATGAAGAAAATGCTGTCGGTGATCAAGAAGCGCCAACGGCCGAAATGCTCTTGATAGAGGCAGGCACGAAAATCGAAGCATTAACTAAACAGATAAAAGAGCAACAAGATCAATATTTGCGTTTGAGAGCAGAATTTGAAAACTTCCGCAAAAGAGCATTGTCTGAGGGAGAACAACAAAGAGTCAAGGGAATTAAACTTGCAATCGAATCTTTCTTCCCATCGATGGACGGTATAGACAAGGCTTTGACAATGTGTAAAGATGATGCATCCTTGAAAGGTATTCAACTTGTAAGAAAACAATTTGAAAACGCACTCTTGAAAATCGGCGTTGAAGAAATAGATCCAATGGAAAAGCCTTTTGACCCCGAATATCATAATGCGATACTAAACGAAGTTAATCATGAAAAAGCAGGGCTTGTGACAGAAGTATTTCAAAAAGGATATAAATATAAGGATACGTTGCTAAGACCTGCAATGGTAAAAGTCGGAATAGATGAATAACACCTAACGGTGTAAATATAATATAAATAGATAATTAAAAAAGGAGATATAGATTATGTCTAAAATAATTGGCATTGACTTAGGAACAACAAATTCATGTGTAGCAGTTATGGAAGGCGGAGAGCCAACCGTTATACCAAACGCCGAAGGTTCAAGAACAACACCTTCTGTAGTTGGTTTCACAAAAGACGGCGAACGTAGAGTCGGTCAAACCGCAAAACGTCAAGCTGTTGCATTTCCACAACGTACAGTTTCTTCCATCAAAAGAGAAATGGGTACGAGCTATACAGTTAGTATAGATGATAAAAAGTATTCACCACAAGAAATCAGCGCAATGATTCTTTCAAAACTTAAAGCTGACGCAGAAAGATATTTGGGACAAACAGTTACACAAGCTGTTATTACAGTTCCGGCATATTTCTCAGACAGTCAAAGACAAGCAACCAAAGATGCAGGTAAAATCGCAGGCTTAGAGGTTCTTCGTATCATCAACGAGCCTACCGCAGCAGCTCTTGCATATGGCTTGGATAAGGGCGAAAACAAAAATCAAAAGATTTTGATTTACGATTTGGGCGGCGGTACGTTCGACGTATCAATCCTTGAAATTGGCGACGGAGTATTTGAGGTTTTGGCTACAAACGGTAATACAAGACTTGGTGGCGATGACTTTGACCAAGTTCTCATGGACTACGTTACCGATACCTTTAAGAAAGAAAACGGAATTGACTTAAAGGGCAACAATCAAGCCATGCAAAGAATTAAAGAGGCTTGCGAAAAGGCTAAAATCGAGCTTAGTGGCGTAACAACAACAAATATTAATCTTCCTTTCTTAGCTCCAAACAAGGACGGCGAGGTTTGCAACCTTGATATGGATATTACAAAAGCAACCTTTGATAAGTTGACCGCACACTTAGTTGAGGCAACCTTAGAGCCAACAAGAAAGGCTATGAAAGACGCAGGTTTGACCTTTAACGATATTTCTAAGGTTATTTTGGTTGGTGGTTCAACACGTATTCCTGCTGTTGTTGACGCAGTTCGTAAATTAAGCGGAAAAGAGCCATACAAGGGCATCAACCCAGATGAATGTGTTGCAATTGGCGCAGCTATTCAAGCCGGTGTATTGGGCGGCGAAGTTAAAGACGTATTGCTACTTGACGTAACGCCTTTGTCGTTAGGTATCGAAACAATGGGCGGTGTATTTACAAAACTTATTGATAGAAATACCACAATTCCTACAAGTAAATCACAAATCTTCTCAACTGCTGCAGATAACCAACCGGGCGTAGAAATTCACGTTTTGCAAGGTGAAAGATCAATGGCAAAGGATAACAAGACTCTAGGTCGCTTTACCCTTGATGGTATTCCACCCGCTCCTCGTGGCGTTCCTCAAATCGAAGTTACTTTCGATATCGACGCAAACGGTATTGTAAACGTTAGAGCTAAGGATAAGGGAACAAATAAAGAACAATCTGTTACTATCACAGCAAGCACAAATCTTACCGAAGAAGATATCGATAAGGCTGTAAAAGAAGCTGAAAAGTATGCTGAAGAAGACAAGAAGCGTAAAGAATTAATTGACTTGAAAAACAACAGCGAGCAAATCATTTATGCTGCCGAGAAAGCAGTTATCGAGGGCGGTGATAAGATTACCGAGGACGAGAAAAACACAGTAAAGGATGCTTGTAAGGAAGCAAGAGAAAGCTTGAATAGTGAAGATACCGACGCAATCAAGGCTGCAATGGATAAATTCAATCAAACCATTCAACCAATCTTTACTAAGCTTTATCAACAAACTCAAGGCAATCCGGATATGGGTGGCAACGATAACGGCGACGTAGGCGGAGATCCTGACATTAACTAATTAGAATTAGTTTCTAATTCCAATTAGAGTGAAGAGTGAAGGGTGAAAAGTGAAGGGTGAAGAGCGAAGTCGCTTCGCTAATTGCCAACTAAGTCTCATCCCGACCGAAGTGGAGGGATCTCTACCAAAGCACGGACTTAAGCGATGCTTAGAGACAGTTATCTTGACTATAATGTATTCCTGAACACAATGAATTGTAATCGTTAGATTACAATTCATTTCACGGAGTGCAAAGCAAGTGAATTTTAATTCACGACTCGAAGCCTTCAATTCACTCTAAAAGATTGCACATTTGTACTTGGCGTTGCACATTGCACGTTAATGTACATAATAATTAAAACAACATAAAAATATATGGAAGAAAACTATTATGATATCCTAGGCGTTTCCAAGGGCGCAAGCGATGATGAAATAAAATCCGCTTATCGTAAACTTGCCAAGCAGTATCACCCTGATTTATTTGCAGGCAAGCCTGAAGCTGAAAAGAAACAAGCCGAGGAAAAATTTAAGAAAATAAATCACGCATATCAAGTTTTATCCGATCCGCAAAAAAAATCTAATTACGATCAATTCGGTTCGGAAGACGGTCCATCCTTCCAAGGTGGTGGCGGTGGTTTTAGCGGTGGCTTCGGAGACTTCGGAGATATTTTTAGCAATATTTTCTCGGGGTTCGGTTCATCGCGCACTTCGTCACGCACAAATTCCGCACGTCCCGGCGACGATATACAAATTCGTTGTACAATTGATTTCCAAGATTCGGTTATGGGCGTAAATCAAGACTTGAAATTCCGTAGAAAAGAAACCTGTAAGGCTTGTAACGGAAGCGGTGCTAAGGATTCTTCAAGTATAAAAACTTGTTCAAGATGTGGCGGAAGCGGTGTTGTAAGGGTTAAACAAAATACAATTTTTGGTCAAATGATGTCCGAATCGCCTTGCCCCGACTGTAAGGGTAAAGGTAAAATCATCACCGAATTTTGCAAAGAATGCTCAGGTAAAGGCTTTACAACCAATATTCGTACGGTTCACGCAAAAATTCCTGCCGGCATTAACGACGGTCAAACTATGGCTTATCGTGGCGACGGTGATTGTGGTACTAACGGCGCTCCAAACGGCAACCTTATTATTTTAATCAACGTAAAAGCGCATCCATTGTTCGTTAGACGTGGCTATGACGTTAATTATGAAATGCCTATTAGTTTTGTTACCGCAACATTGGGTGGCGATATCAGTATTCCTACTCCTTATGGTCCGATGAAGTATAAAATACCCGAGGGAACTCAAACTGGCACGGTTTTCAAGATTAAAGGAAAGGGTATGAAGTATTTAGGAAAAGAATACTACGGTGATTTAAACGTCACTGTAAAGGTTGTTACTCCGTCCAAACTCACAAAAACTCAAAAAGAGGCGTTAAACTCATTCCAAACCTCTTTATCACCTAGTCAAGAAGAATCAATAAAAAGATTCGGAGACTATCTAAAATAGATATGACTTACAAATTTATAGTAAAAACTAACCATGAAGCGTCAGAAATTATTTCTGACGCCATGTTTGAATTAGGGGCAATGGGTATAAGCATAACCGATCCCAAAGATTTTGACGAAATTGACAAAAACGGGGTTGTATGGGATTATATAGACGACACCGACAAAATAGGTATTGTTACGATTGAAGGATTTGTCGATACTACCGAACCGGAAATTTGTCAAAATCTATTAAGAGAAAGGCTTGTACTTATCAATTCGTTCTTTCCTTTACCTGATTATAGTTTAGACGTTCAATTCGAACTTGTTCCTGAGGTGGATTGGAGAAGTGAATGGAAAAAATACTATAAACCAATAATTCTAGATAAGATATCAATTTTCCCATCTTGGATTGAGCCTTACGGCGAAAAATATGTTATAATTGAACCGGGGCAGGCTTTTGGCACGGGTGAACACGAAAGCACAAACATGTGTTTAAGACTGTCCTTTGATATTGATCTTAACGGCAAAAAGGTTGCCGACATTGGTTGCGGTAGCGGTATTATCGGTATGTGCGCGCTTAAACTTGGAGCGAGCGAATGTTATTTCTCCGATCTTGACAGGGACGCCCTTGATAACTTAAAGATTAATCTAGAATTGAACGGAATAGTTAATGCTACTGTTAAGCACGATAGCCTTTTGACAAATAATAACGACAGTTACGACGTTATATTTGCTAATATTACTGCTGACGTTCTTATGCTGTTAGCGCCTCAAATCGAATCGCATTTGAATAAAGACGGCTATTTGATTATAAGTGGTATAATAGCAGATAGAAGCGAAGAAACGCTTGCTTGCTTTGAAAAATACGGTTTTACCGTTAGCAAATCTCTTGCTATGAAAGATTGGCGTGCCTATACTTTAAGGAGAACACATGGAAATTAAAAGATTTTTTGTTTCCAAAGATGCCGTAAAGGGCGATATAATAACGATTACCGGCGACGAGCACGTTCATTTGTCAAACGTGCTTAGGTTTAGGGTTGGATATAAACTCATAGTTTGCGACAATAGCGGTAATGATTACCACTGTATTGTAAAGTCAATTAATTCAAAATCAACAATTTGTTTAATTGAAAGCGTGGAAAAGAACGAAACCGAACATAATATTAAAATTATATTGTTGTACGGCTTAACGAAAGCGGAAAAATATGAAATAGGTATTCAAAAAGCGGTCGAATTAGGGGTTAGTAAAATAATTCCATATGTATCTCAAAACACATCGGAAAAGACTTTTAAACAGTCAAGACTTGAAAGAATCGTTTTGGAAGCCTGCAAGCAGTGTGGGCGAGCAATTTTGCCTGAGGTTTTATCTCCATTGCCGTTTAATGAAGCAGTTGAATTGGCGGAAGGTTTAAAAATTATTCCTTACGAAAAAGAAAAGGAAAATACTTTTATAACGGTACTTAAAGATTTACAGAAATACGATACGGTGAGCTTGGCTATTGGCAGCGAGGGCGGTTTTACACCGCAAGAAGTGGAGTACGCAAAAAGCAAAGGTTTTAATTCGGTAACACTAGGGAAAAGAATATTAAGAGCGGAGACAGCGGTTATAACGGGACTTGCAAATATTTCGCTTTTTATGGAGGACTAATGAAAATAGCAGTTATTTCTTTAGGATGCAAGGTGAATACTTGTGAAAGCGAAAGTATCGCAACTAAACTTAGACAGTTAGGGCATACCGTTGTCAATGAGTTTGACAAAGCCGACGCCTATATTATTAATACTTGCGCCGTCACTCAAGAAGCCGAGAAAAAATCAAGACAATGCGTTGCTCGTGTTAGAAAATTTAATAAGGACGCTAAAATCTACATTATTGGCTGCGCTAGTGAGAAGAATCCCGATCAATTTTTGCAAAAAGATATAGAATACATAGCGGGAAACGCAAATAAAGAAGGGGTTTGCAATCTACCGATTGGCGTCAATAAAGAAGAACTTCCAAAAGTCTTTGAAAATATGACTTATTCGGACAATTCTCGTACTAGAGCTTTTGTTAAAATTCAAGACGGTTGCAATAACTTCTGTTCTTACTGTATAATTCCCTATCTACGCGGTAGAAATAGAAGTAGAAGTATTGACGATATTATTTGCGAATGTAATATAAAATCTCTTTATACACAAGAAATCGTGTTGACGGGTATAAACGTATCGGCTTATGGAGAAGATATCAAGGCAACGTTAATTGACCTTGTGAAGGCGTTATCTAAAGTGTATTGTCGTATAAGATTTAGTAGTTTAGAGGTCAACGTTATCAGTAGAGAATTCCTAGAAGCAATGGAAAATGCAGGTAACTTTTGTCCACACTTCCACTTATCACTTCAAAGTGGTGATGACGAAGTACTAAAATCAATGAATAGGAAATATACAAGATCCGAATTTATTGAAAAATGTAACCTAATTAGAGAATACTTTCCATTCGCTGCAATTACTACCGATATAATCGTTGGTTTTTCCACCGAAACGGACGAGGGATTCCAAAATACCTATGATTTAGCTAAAGAAGTCGGTTTTGCAGATATCCACGTATTTCCTTATTCAAGAAGAATGGGAACAAGAGCATATTCTTGGAAACTTGTTGATCCGTCAATTATAAAAGAAAGAGAGCAAAAGTTATTGGCGCTTAAACAAGAGCTTAAAAGAAACTTTTCAGAAAGTGCAATAGGAAGCACAAGACAAGTTTTGGCTGAATACAAAGAGGGCGGCTTTGCGCAAGGATATGACGAATATTATTTAAGAGTATATTTCGACGTTGAGGGTGAAGTCGAGCTTGGTAAAATATATAAAGTTAAAATCACCGATTTATACCGTGATGGTGTAAAAGGTGTAGTTATCAATAAAAGGAAGTAAATATTATGTGTATTTTTTGTAAAATCGTTAACAATGAAATTCCGTCCGATAAGGTATACGAAGATGAGAAAATGATTATCATAAAAGATATTAATCCACAAGCAAAGAAGCATTATTTAATGATTCCAAAGGCTCATTTTGCGGATATTACCGAAATGAGCAAAGAAAATGCTTTGTTGATGGCTGATTGCTTTATGAAGTTAGCTACAATGGTTGACGAGTTGGGTTTAGAAGATGGTTTTAGACTTGTTTCCAATAAAGGCGTCAATGGCTGTCAAACGGTTCCGCATTTGCATATCCACATTTTAGGCGGTGAAAAATTAGACGATAAAATGTGCTAAAATGTTTTATCAAAACCTTGACATTGCTTGGAAAATGATATAATATATTGTTAATTTAAATAAAAGGTGGTGAGTTAAATGGCATTCGTTAAAGTACGTGAGAACGAAAATCTCGACGGAGCAATCAAGCGTTTCAAGCGTCAATGCACAAAGGAAGGTATCATAGCTGATATCAAGCGTAAAGATGAATATCTAAAACCAAGTGTTGCTCGTAAGAAAAAGGCTGAACAAGCTAAGAAGAGAAAAAATTCTAGAGACTAATAAGAAGCTATTTAGCGAAAAAAATGCTTGCCCAAAGGCAAGTATTTTTTTTGTGGCTTTTTTTGTGTGTTTTAACGTATGAAGTAGGATCAAATCCTTAGCCTAACATCCGAAAGGATGCGAACGCCACGTGCACAAGCGACTTCTGGGGGAGCAAACCGGCACCGTTGTGCTGGTTTTTATGCTCTTTTTTAACTTACCAACAAACGTTGGTCTTTTTCTTTTGCCATCGTCCCGCGGAGATGAACTTTCCGAACAACTTGCTACTGCAATTTGTATTCTTCGACACTCGTCCGTTCGTTTTACTCACTACCGAGGGCGTGTTGATTGCAAAAATATTTTAATTATTTGGTATCAAAAAATTTTTCACCACGCTCGCTAGTCTGTCAGGTGCGGTCAACAAAAGAAAAATACTGTGTTATCACAGACTTTTAATCTTCTAATCCTAAAATATAATCGGTTGTTACTTTGTAAAATTTAGCAAGTTTAATTAAAGCGTCAATAGGTAGTTGGCGTTTTTCATTTTCATATTGCGAATAGGTGTTTTGTTTAATATTTAAATATTCTGCAATTTGACTTTGTGTAAAATTGTTTTCTTCTCTTAATTCTTTTAATTTCATAGAATTATTATATAATATCTCGTGTTGAGATATTGACAGATATCTCAAATTGTGATATTCTTATTAAAGATAGTGAGAGACACTAAAAAACAAAGGAGTATTTATATGGAAAAAAAAGTTAAAACAAAGGACAAAGCGTTAAGAGAGAATTTGATACAACTTATTATCTATGAAATTTTAGGGGCGGCAGCCTTGATTTTGGGTATTTTAATTGAAGGAATAATGATTTTTGGAATATTATTTGCAGTAGTATTCATCCCTCTAGGAATAATTGAGTTTTTTAGAGGTAAAAAGGCAATAAAATATTCATATTGTTCCGATTGTAATACAAAATATGATTATGATAACAATATTAATTGGGAAGAAGTTGAGCGTATTGAAAAAAATGATAAGGTAATTTCAAAAGTTGAATTTAAATGTGTATGTCCAAATTGTGGTAAAGTTCAAGAGTTCTCACAAGATTTTACAGTTGCACATTATGACAAGCAGAAAGGGGTATGGAAAGAAAATAATCTAAATTCCATGGTTAGAAAATATTTTGTAAAATAAAAAGAAAACTATTTTATAAGCGAAAAAATGCTTGCTGTTTGGCAAGTATTTTTTTGTTTTATTTGCAAAAATGTTATTTTGAGTAAAGTGAAAGCTACTTCAAAAATAATTTTAAAATCAATCAATTTGAGATTTAGAGTGAAGTGATTGAAACTCAAATTTCGTTATTGACACTTTTTAATATATGTA
>CALYRM010000023.1 GCA_945482995.1 uncultured Clostridia bacterium
GATAATCCTATAAATGGTTCACCATGCGGCGTTTGTGAGAGTTGCAAAAACCTGCTTCAAGCCAATACCGATATATATGAGTTGGACGCAGCAAGCAATAATGGCGTAGATAATATTAGAGATATAAGAGATTCGGTTCAATATCAACCGCTCAACGCTAAATATAAAGTCTATATTATAGACGAGGTTCACCAACTATCAAACCAAGCATTTAACGCATTTTTGAAAACGTTGGAAGAACCGCCTGAGTTTTGCGTTTTTATCTTAGCGACAACCGATCCTCAAAAAATACCGCAAACCATACTCTCAAGATGTCTGAAACTAGATTTTAGGTTGGTTTCTAACGACGGCTTATCTAAGCACATATCAAAGATTTTAAACGATGAAAAGGTTGAATTTACCGAAGAAGCCGTCAATTTGATTGCCGAGGCCGGAGAGGGTAGCGTTAGAGACGCGTTAAGCATATTAGAAGCGTGTATTAGTTCAAATGAGGGCGTTCTCGACTATAACTTGGTTCTTGACGTTTTGGGTTCAAACAACCCCGAATTTATTGCTGAAACCTGCAATGCAATTATTGGCGGAGATATTACCTACTCATTAGCGCAAATCCAATATGCGGCAAGTCGGGGCAAAAATATTTCGGTTTTATCTAAGGATATTTTAAAGTATTTAAGAGATCTTTTGATAATTAAAAGCAATCCTAACGCACAAGATTTTTTGAAACTTCCAAAGAAAATTTATGATAGGGCGAAAGAGATTGCAGATAAGTATAGCACTGAAGAAATAATCAAGTGTTTGGAGATATTCACTTCAACCGACGGTCAATTAAAGTATTCGACAACCCCTAGATATTTACTTGAAATAGCGATTGCTAAATGTAGCGCAAACTCAAATCAAAATATGATTGATACTACCTCAAGAATAGCAGCGCTTGAACGTAAGGTTGAAGAAGGAATAACTATTACTAAGGTGGTAAAAGAGGTTGAAATTCGCGTAGAAAATGCTATCTCAAGTGGTTTGGCTAATTCTAATTTAGCGGATGAGGCAACTCAAATTCCCTTTGTAGTGGACGAAAATCCTCTTCAAAATGCTTCACCAATCGATCAAGAACCACCCAAATTAGTTGATGAACCGGTCGAGCCGGTTGCTGAAAAGCCAACTCAAAAGGTTGTCAATAAGGCTAAATCTCAAAAATTAAAGAGTGGTTTGATAGACATGCTGCAAAATGAAAAACTTGTATTCCTTTATTCGATTCTATCCGATAAAGACAATATGCTTTTTGTCAACAATGGTTATGTAGATATTGTCGTTAGATCGAAATACGATGCAGACGTATTGAATGGTAGCATTGACAAACTTAAAGAATATACAAAAATCATTCTTGGTGCTGAATATAATATTAATATAAAAATAACCGAGAGTAAGCAAGACGATAGTTCTTTTCTCGGACAGTTTTCAACAAATAAAGTAATCATAAAAAAATAGGAGGACTAATTATGGCTAAAAGAGGCGGTTTCGGCGGTTTTGGCGGAAATATGCAACAAATGATGCAACAAGCAAGAAAGCTTCAAGAAGATATGCAGCAAGCTCAACAAGAGTTGAAAGAAATGGAATTTACAGGTAGCGCAAGCGGTATGGTTGAAGTAACTATAAACGGAGAAAACCAACTATTGTCAGTTTCAATTAAACCCGAAGCTGTTGACCCCGACGATATCGAAATGCTTGAAGATTTAATAGTAGCGGCATTTCAAGATGCCGGTGCTCAATTACAAGCAAAAACCGAAGAGGTAATGGGACCGTATGCAAGTCTAATGGGTGGCTTAATGTAAATGAAATATATAGAGTCAATTAATAAATTGGTTGCAGAACTTTGTAAACTTCCCGGTGTCGGTAAAAAGACCGCGTACCGATACGCTTATTCGATAATAAACATGGATGAAGAAGAGGTCGCTAGTTTCGCAACAAGTATTGTCGAAGCAAAGCAAAAGGTTCATTTTTGTAGCGTGTGTGGCGCTTACACCGATCAAGAAGTTTGCGAGATTTGCGCGGATAGAAAATCCGACGTAATTTGCGTTGTAAAAGAGGCAAAAGACGTTGATACTTTTGAAAAGTTAGGAGAGTATACGGGTACTTATCACGTTCTAAACGGACAACTTAGTCCTATGAATAATATAGGTCCCGATGATTTGAGAATTAAGGAATTATTGGCAAGATTGACCGACGTTAAAGAGGTTATAATAGCTACAACCCCTGATGTTGAAGGTGATGCAACCGCACTATATTTAAGTCGTTTAATAAAGCCTTTGGGTATTCAAGTTACAAGATTGGCAAGAGGTATTCCGATGGGTACCGATCTCGAATTTACCGATGAAGCGACGCTCTTGGGAGCGCTGAAAGATAGGAAAAATATATAAACTCATTACTATCCATATCGTCAGTCAAGAAACTTTGAAACATTGCACATTTTTAAAAGTGTAATGTAGAATATACCCGATAATTTTATCTAAAGCGAAGTCGAAGAATGTCATATATACTTTTTGTATGTTTAATTCTAAAACTAGTAATTATGCAATAAAAAAGCAGTGAATCGTTTTGGATTCACTGCTTTTTATTTTTGTATTTGTTATTTAAAATTATTAGTGCAAGTGATACTTCTTTGAATGATACAAAATCGAGTAAACACAAACGCTAAATGGTATCGCTAAGAATAAACCTGCCGGATAGAAAACTGTTGTAATCATTGATGATAAATTCGTAACCGATACGTTTAAAGATGGAATGAAAAACGCTAGTAGCACAACCATAACCATAAGATTTACATATATCATCAAAGCCGTAACTATACTAATTGAAAAATAGAAGTTTGCAGGCTTACGTTTATCTTTAAATAGAAAGTATTTTAGCACAAATATTATAGGGATAATCAGTAAACAAACAGCTAGTATTATATACGGCACTATTCCTTTATTTACAAACTTATCTACGAAGAAATAACCAATAAATATTTCTATAAGTAAAAATAGGTAGGTGTATATTGAGGTATCTCTTGCCAATCTATTGCTAAATATATAGTTATCCGAATAGAAGGAAACCGAATCATAATTGGAGTAGGGCTTAAATTTATAGTTTTTCTTTTCCATTATATCCTTTAATTCGGCATATGTTGAAACTATAACGTTATCTTGAGCATTGTTGCTTTCGTCTTCCTCTTCAACGTGGCAGTCAATAAAACAACGAGTTAGCTTTCTTTCCCAATCATAACTATTGATAACTTCTTGCTCTCTAATGTAGTTAGCAACACTGAGCACGTTTTTTTGAAGAGTATGTTCTTCATTTTGTTCAGGTTCCGACTCTTGCTTTAGGGGCTCTTCTTCAATTTTTTCTTCGTGAACTTCCTCAATCTTAGGTGCGGGCTTTTGACTGTATTCACTCAATTTCTTAAGTGCATTTTCTATACGTTGTTGCTCTTCTTCTCTTGAGATTGTAGGAACGACAGTCTCGATTTTTTCTTCGATTTCGGGATGTTCTTCTACCACAACTTCCTCTTTTGGCTGTGGTTTTTGTAAATACTCGTTCAATTTTTTGAGCGCATTTTCAATTCTTTGTTGTTCTTCTTCTCTCGATATTTGAGGTGATTCATAAACGTAGTTTGAAGTGAAAACAATATCGTCAGCATTAATTCTTTTCGTACTTCTCGTATTGTCATAATCGGTAGAAGCGGAATTAACAATAGGGGTTTCTTTTTGCGTGATTTCTTCCTTACTGGTTACTGCCGAAGCGTTATCTTTTAAAGTTGAATCACTATTAGAATTATCAACCGTTTTGTCGATAGGTTCTTCAATAGGGTCATCGGCAGAATTAATATCGGATTTTTCTTCCTGTTTTTTAGATGCTTCAACAAAATGATTACCAAAAACTTTCATAATTAGTTCGTCGGATTCGTTATTTCCAAACGCGATATAAGACGATTGATGTACGTTTTCAACCGCTGAAACTTCATTATGATTGTATTCATCACCAAAAATAGGGGATTTTTGAATTTCATTTTCAAAAATTTTCTCTTCGTTTATAGCGATATTATCCTCATTTTCAGGCTTGATATTTTCTTCGAAAGTTTGCTCTATAATTGATTGTTCTTCGTCATCATTAGCGCTAAAAATCTCTTCGTTTGCGCTAGTATCTAGTTCATCAAAATTTGTATTCTCTTCGGTTTTTTCATTATTGGTGTCGAGAGAATATTTATCATTTATAATACTATTAACAACTGAGGAATGTTCTTCATTTAGCGCATTTTCATAATCGCTATCGTCTTGGATAGGTGAGTCGCAGGTATAGTCTTCGGCAATTGGTTGATTGTCGTTATATTGATTATCAACAACTTGTTCCCAGTTAATTTCTTGCTCTTGATTGAGGTCTAATTTAATATCAATATCCTTATTATCTTTAGCTTCACATTTTTCGTCAATCGAAACATCACGTTCAACTTCGTTTTGAGTAACTTGTTCTGTTGCAGGTTCTTCTATAAGTTCAACTTGTTGTTCACTAGCTAAGTCTTGATCATTAGTTATTTCAGAAACGGTTATTGACTCGCTTTCAGAAGTTTCAACATCATTATTGAGTAGTTCTTGATTAGGCTCGTCCTCGACAAGTTCTTCGACTATAATTGGTCTATTAATTTGAATAGTAATTTTGCCGTCTATTGTTTCAAAATACAAATCATCTTCAAGAGTTGGCTTCTTTTTCTCATAAAACGGAACGTCATTTTCAACAATTAATCTTTCTACTTCTTCAAGATTTAACTTAAAAATATTATCACCGACAAATTTACGAAGATAATAATCTTTTACGCCATGTGTATACTCAAAAGAAACGATTTTTTGCTTAATAAGGGCGTCAAGAACATAATCTAAACTCTTTTCAGATATGGCCAAATCGTCAACAAGTAGGGCAAAAGTATCGGCTAATTGCTGTATTGTGGCGGGATCTTGCGCCAATCTATTCACAACAAAAACCTTAATTTGCTCTGAAATATAATCAAATGGGGATAAATTATTACTATTCATATTTATATATTAATGTTTTTAAGCTTAAATGTCAACTTATTCTTTTTTATTGGTCTTAGACCTAAAAGAATTATACTCTTCTATGCTATCGATAAGAATACCTCTATAATCGTTGTCTTCTAATCCTAAGCACTTCATGCAGTTATCGCAAACCTTGGTGCTATCATATTCACACATGTTGCAAAAACCGCAGTTATCGCAAATATTTTCCTCTACTATAATACAATGTTTAACTTTTTCTTCCATATATTGATTCCTCTATTTAAAGACAATTATTAGTTATCATCGTCATCTTTATTTTTCTTTTTTGTATGTAATTTCACCACGCTCGCAGCATTCTTTTTGATATCGTCATCAATTGCAGCGTAGTGTTTTTTAGTGGTATTAACGTCGCTATGACCTAAAACCGAGGCAACAATGTATATATCCTTAGTTTCCCTATATAAATTAGTACCGAAGGTTGAACGCAATTTGTGCGGCGTGATTTTCTTTAAGGGAGTAGAGGCTTGAGCAAACTTTTTTACTAAAATTTGTACAGTTCTAACACCAATTCTTTTGTTTTGAAGGGACAAAAATAGGGCGTTTGTGTCAGAGTCAATACTCATTCTGAAAGGGATATACTCGATAAGCGCATCGTAAACCTCGTCAGGCATATAAAGAATTGTTCGATTTCCGCCTTTTCTTGTTACAACAAAAGAACGATTGTCAAAGTCTAGATCGCTAATATCCAAACCAACACATTCACTTACACGAATACCTGTGCCTAAGAGTAGTGTGCAAAGTGCAATATCCCTAAGCTTTGTAATATTGTGATACTTTTGCTCTCTAGGTGAAAGTCCGACACCTTCTTCAACCGTTTCCAAAAAGTCTTCTATTTCGTCCTTTTCAAGACGGATAATCTCTTTGTTGTGCTTCTTTGGCATTGCAACTTTTTGAGATACGTTTTCATTTAATAAACTCTTGTTATATAGATATGAAAATAGATGTCTCAAAGAAGCCAGCTTACGAGTTTTACCATCTTCAGAATTTGTTCTTGTTGTGTTGTCTTGATTAGTGTAGAGTGAAACAAAATCCAAAAAGTTTTCAATATGCTCTTGCTTTACTTGGTTTAGATTTTCAATTGTAAAATCGACAACTTCTATATTTTTGAAACAACGGACGTTTGAACAAAGGTAATTGAAAAATACAAGATAATCTCTTGCATAATTTATCCTTGTTAGGGGAGAGGTAATATTAGAAATACCAACAAAGAATTGATCGCAAAATTCAGGAAGTTGGTCTCGTAGTTCTCTCAACTTATTTAAATTTGTTTTATCTCTTTCAGAGAAATAATCTGCCATAATGATATTATAAATAAAAAAAAGCGAAAAGTAAATACTTTTCGCAAAAAACATAGATAATTTTATGCTCTATTCATTTACACCGAGTAGGTCATCAGAAGAGACTTCAAGGACTTTGCAAATTTTAATGATAAAATCGATGCTTGGTTCGTTTCTTCCTTGCTCCCAGTGAGCATAGCAGCTTTCAGTTACGCCGACATAATCTGCCATTTGGCGTTGTGTTAAGTTCTTCCTCTTACGTGTAATAACTAAATTGTATCTAAAACTATTCATAACTTACCTCGCTATGTATTGTATCACATTAAAATAGAAAATACAATAAAAATATAGGATTTATTTGAAAAATATACGATTTGTACAGTATATGCAATATCAACCCAAAATGTTAGTCTATTCGGAAGTATGTTGTGTACAAAATGTACTATTTAAGCCGTTTTGTATAGTTAAAACAAAGAATTACTCATTTATGGTTCAAAATAAGGGAAGATTAATCAATTTTATAACATTTTTCAAATTTTTAAAGTTAATCAAATGATTTAGGCAAATCAATATACTGTTCATTATATACAGTATAGAATGAACATATGACATGTTTAGCACTCTACAATCATATATACTAAATGTACAGTACATTAAGGACAGTTTACGTTTGGTGTACAGTATGTACTGGGTTTTTGTGCATTATCAGTAGTGTTTAGAAATAAAGATATAAAAAATTCTTTGCCATCGCGCAACTCGTATTCAATTTACATTAGACATTCGTACAAAATACTACGATCTTTTGTAGAGCAAAGTTGATATGTTATACATATTTTTTGTTCTTACGTTCAGGCGTACATTCAGAAAATTTACTATACAATATGTATAGATATTGTATATTGTATAAATTAAGAGATTTGAATGATTAACTATACACTTTGTACATCTACTGTATGATATGTATAGTGTGTGATTATGTTGTGATTAATCGTCTTTGCAAATAGGGGAAGATCATGTTTTGACTTGTACTTTTTCTTTTGGATCATTCCACTGTAAGCGGCAACATAGTACTAAACAGGAAATTAAATATATAAAACTTACAGTAAATGTACACTTTATACAGTAGCAATATAAAACGTATAGTAAATGTACACTTTATACAGTAACAATATAAAACGTACAGTAAAAGTAAAGAGATAGAGTAGATAATATAGAATATTTTCCTCGAATGTCGCGAAATAACGAACGGGATACTCGGAATTATTATAGTCTGTACAATATGTACATAGTATATACATATTGTATAGATGCTGTACTAATCATACGGCAAATATGCAGATTTTTTATAAAGATATATGTTTTGTACAGTTGCTGTACAGTATGTATAGTATGCGTGAAATTTAAAAACTTCATTCTAATCATAGTATGATTAAAGTGAGTAGTAGTCACAAAAAAAGTACGTATTAATCTTTGACAACATTTTAAGCCAATTCTAGACAAAAAAGGATATTCATATTTTTACATGATTTTCATACAAATCTTAAAAAACTCTAAATTTGCGATATTTCTATCATTTTTAGATTATATTATACTCTTTATGATAGATTTCGACTATAAAAAACACTAAAAATGGTATATAAATATTGCGTTTTTAGTGTCCAACTATTCGCAAAAGGATTGTTTTGCGAATAGTTACTAAAAATTACACAAAGTGTCATTTTTATATAACAAGAATAATGTCGAAAAAAATCAGCGGATTGTGATACCCTACTCTAACCAAAAACCTACTAAAATAATAAAAATATGCTGTACTATTTGTATATGTATGGAATGTACATAAGACGCGATTTTTCAAATACCGACTTTAAAATCCGCCTGCCAAATTTTGAAATTTTTTCATTTTTAATACGCATTGTGAAATTCTGAATTGGTTCAGGATGAATTAACTCCCCTTTTTTTTTAATCTTTTGCGAGGTTAGAATTGACTGTACAAATAGTACTGCTACTATACAATATGTATATATTAATACTATTGTGTATTTACGGTAAGTTTGATTAAGTGTAAAAATAAATACTGTACATTTTGTACAATGACTATACGTATTGTATATAAGGTTGTCGTTTATTTTTTATCTATACATTATGTATACGCGAACGCTTTATCAATTGTTAGGAATGTTTGATACATGCCCACTACTGTACAAAATATAAAA
This sequence comes from uncultured Clostridia bacterium, assembly GCA_945482995.1. Classification (GTDB taxonomy): domain Bacteria; phylum Bacillota; class Clostridia; order Christensenellales; family CAG-1252; genus RUG14300. The sequence goes on from CALYRM010000023.1 coordinate 8,596, forward strand.
CTACTGTATGATATGAATATACACTGTATATTATGTACATATACTGTATATTATGTACATATGCTGTATGAAATGTACATATGCTGTATGAAATGTACATATGCTGTATGTTATGTATAGGAATTTTTTTTTGTAACCCTTAAGATGTATATTTCGTATAGTGCATATACAATATGTACAGCATTTTACTGTTTACTTTGTGTACATATTATACTGTACAATCTGTGTATGTACATATTTTGGAATTCTGTTTGATTTGTACTGTATGTAACATACTGTACGCTATGTATTTATATTCAATTATATTTGATTTAAAAAAAGTACGTACGTTTTTTGTACATACTTATTTATTGTTTTTAGATATTTTTGATAACATGGTAAAACGATTAATGATTACAATATTAACCTTATTGCTAATTTATCAATTTATCAAGGATTCCTATTAATGCAAGTTTTACGTGCTCATAGGTGATTCCACCTTGAAAATATGCAATATAAGGTTCTTTTATTGGAGCGTCCGCCGACATTTCAATACTTGCGCCTGCTACAAAAGTTCCTGCTGCCATAATGACTTCTTCGTTATATCCGGGCATTGCCCAAGGTACAGGAGTTACGTTACTATCAATTGGCGAGAAATATTGCACCATTTGAATAAATGAAATTAACTCTTCTTTTGTATTAAATTTGATGGATCTAATTATATCGTTACAAGTTTTTTCGGGCGTAGGCGTTGTTTCATATCCTATTTGCGTCAAAGCGGTAGCTACTAATATACTTCCTTTTATCGCATTTTTTACAACCGAAGGAGCGATAAAAAGACCTTCATAATAGTTAGCGTATCCTGTTATGTAAGAACCAACTTCATTTCCTAATCCCGGGGCTATTAATCTATTTGCACAATTTTCAATTAGGTTCGCTTTTCCTGCAATATATCCGCCTGTTGGTGCTAAACCACCACCAATATTTTTAATAAGTGAACCTGCGATTACATCAACGCCATAGTCGGTCGGTTCGGTTTTTTGGGTAAATTCACCATAGCAGTTATCAACAAAAACTACTAAATTATCTCTTATAGATTTAACAAATTTTGTGGCTTCCCCTATTTGTTCGGGGCTTAATGCGTCCCTTATGCTATATCCCCTACTACGAGTTATAAATATAACTTTGATTGTTTTATCCTTTTCAATAGTTTCTTTTATCGTTTGAAAATCAAATTCACCGTCTATAAGTTCGGTTTCTTTATAATTTATGCCGTATTCTCTAAGCGATCCACCGTTACCGCCAATTACACCTCTTAACGTGTCATAAGGAGCGCCTGTAATACTGTAAAGCGTGTCACCCATTCTAAGTAGACCAAACAATGCTATTGTTAGTGCATGGGTGCCATTTGCGATTAATGGCGATACAACGGCTGATTCGGTATGAAAAACGTCTGCATATAGCCTACAAAGTGCTTCTTTGCCTATATCTCCATATCCGTAGCCCGAAGAACCTTTTAGATGTCTTTCAGCGATTTCTTCTTTTCTGAAAGCGTCTAAAACTTTTTTTTGATTATAAAGCGCTATATCGTCAACCTTTTTAAATAACGAGGACGCTTGTTTTTCGGCTTCTTCAATAATATTATTTATCTTAACTTCTTTATTCTCCATAATAATTCTTTTCTATTGTATCAAGATTACGTTCTAATTCGTTATAATCTAAATAAATTGCGTTAGGATAGTATCTTCTAAACCAAGTTAACTGTCTTTTTGCGTAGTTTCTGCTTTTCTTTTTGATGGTTTCTACCGCGTCTTCAAGGGTAGTTTCCCCTTGCAAATAAGAAGATAGTTCTTTATATCCAATTGCTTGGATTGCTTGTGATGTCGTGGGAATACCCATAGATAAGAGATTCTTCACTTCATCCAATAAGCCCTGTTCAAGCATTATATCTACTCTCTTGTTTATCCTATCGTATATCTCCGCCCTATCGCCGTTTAGTATATATATTTGAGAATCGAACCGAGATAATTGAGTTTCGTCGGTAGTCGCTTGACTTTTCGATAATGCAATTTCAATCGCTCTTGAAACACGCTTAACATCATTTACGCTTAATTCACTTGCCCTATTTGGATCAATATTATTCAAATATTCCCATAATTCTTGTTTTGAAAGAGTGGCTACCAATTCCTTTACATCATTTTTAATATTTTCATCATAATCTGAAAACGTCATTTTAAATAGTATAGAATTAATATATAATCCCGTACCACCACAAATAATTGGCACTCTTCCTCGGAATTGGATATCTTCAATAATTGGTAAAACCAACCCTTGATATTCTGCCACTGTAAATCTTTCAAACGGAGACGCAATATCAAGCATATGATGTCTAATTCCTTGCATTTCTTTGGTTGTTGCCTTAGCCGTGCCAATATTCATACCACGATAAATCTGCATGCTATCGGCTGAAATAACCTCTCCATTAATCCGTTTTGCAAGTTCAACGGCTGTTTTCGTTTTTCCGGTCGCCGTACAGCCTGTTATTACGATAAGTTTGCTCATACAATTCTAAAAAACATTTTTTCTAATTCTTTCTTAGTAATTTTTATATAACTAGGTCTCCCGTGCGGACATTTTGAGTGCATACCGTTTGTAAATAACGTTTTGATAAAGATATCTATTTGATCGTTATCAAGATAGGTATTTCCCTTAATTGCAGATCTACAAGCCTTATACATTAATCTTTCTTTTAGCGTTAAACTCATATCCTCATCGGAGAATAGATAACCAATAAGTTTATCAACGTTAAGATCGATTAGTAACATCGGCAAAGCAGTGATTTCGTATTCAAAATCACTAACCTTATTAACTTCAATTCCAATTTCACGAATAGAATCTAAATTCTCCTCAAACTTACTAACTGAGTTGTTATCCAAATTGATTGGAATTGGAAGCATTAAAGGCTGTATTTCAATTTTTTTATTGTCGATTTGCTTTTTAAAGCGTTCATAAAGGGTATATTCAGCGGCAGCATGTTGATCGATAAGCATTATATAATCGCTGTATTCAAGCAAGATATACGTACCAAAAAGCTGTCCTACAATCCTATAATCTAAATTTTGAACAGGAATTTCACTAATTCTTTCTTGAACTGCATCAACATTTTCAAACGTCCTATATTCGCTTTGCGTATTATTTCCACCTATATTTATATTGATTTCGTCAAAAAATGAAGGAGTTTCGCTCAAATTGTCGGTTTCACTTTCTCCCGATAAGTTGATCGAATAATCGTTTAAAGCCGAAAATGAAGCGTTAAAGGCGTCTCTTTTAGCCTTTTGGTATTCTTTGTCTATATGTGAATTAGAAACACTAAAATCTTTAATCGGTGCATGTAATTCGCTGTCAACATAGCCGTCTTCGGAAGGGACTGGCTCTTGACTTTTATTAAATGGAGTTGTCCATTCTTCTTCAATTACGCCCAAGCCTTTGGCAAAAACTATAGTTTCGTCATGCAAGCTTTCTTCAAGGCGTTTTTTGATATTTCTTTGAACGAAAGAATATATTTTGTTTTGATATTCAAATCTTATTTCTGTTTTTTGTGGGTGAACGTTGACGTCAATTTCGGCGGGATCTACTATAATTGAAAGAATTGCAAAGGGATAGGTGCGTTTAACAAAATAATCTTCATATACTTTATTTAGCGCCGTTATAAGCGACGTATTTGTTACAACCCTATTATTTACAATAAACGTTTGATAGGTTCTCGTAGGCTTAGAATATGACGTATTTGAGATATATCCCGACATTTTTATTCCGTATTGTTCAACATTTAATTCAAGTAAATGGTCGGAGATATCGTTACCATATACACCTTCTATTGCCTCTAATAATCCCTCTCCTCTGGTTTTTAGCAAACATTTGTCTTCGTTATACAATTCAAATTTAATAAATGGATTGGCGAATATTAGTTTTTCCATTATCGAAACAACGTCTCTTTCTTCTGCTTTATCCTTGCGCATAAATTTGAGTCTTGCAGGAGTATTGAAGAAAAGATTTTTAACAGTTGTCGTAGTTCCCTTTGCTCGGCTAGACATAGTGATTTCGCCTATTTTTCCGCCCTCAACAGTGACTTTATAAGCATTTCCGTCGCTTATTGCAGATTCTAAGGTAACCATAGAAACACTGGCAATACTTGCCATCGCCTCGCCTCTAAATCCTAAACTCAAGATTTGTTCGAGATCCTTTGCATCTGAAATCTTGCTTGTAGCGTGGGGCAAGAAAACCCTTTCAAAATCATCTTTTTCTATACCCGAGCCGTTATCCGCAACCTCAATAAGACTTAATCCACCATTATGAATAAGTACTACGATTTCGGTTGCTCCGCTGTCTATTGCGTTTTCGACCAGCTCTTTTACCACGCTTTGAGGTTTGTCAACAACTTCGCCTGCAGATATTTTGTTGTATACACTACTGTCTAAAATGTTAATTTTCGCCATTTTTTGCTCTCTCCACTAAGTCCGATAATGTTATTAACGCCTGCATTGGCGTAAGTGAATTGACGTCGGTTTCTTTTAGGATTGCCAAAAGTTCCTCCGCCCTTTGATTTGAAAACATATCTAATTGTTCTAGTTTTTTATCTCCTAATGAGTTTTGAATAATATCGCCATTGTCCGATGTATTACGCTTTTCAAGTTCCTTGGAGATTTCTTTTGCCCTCTCGGTAACTGCCTTTGGAACGCCTGCTAGCGCTGCAACTTCTATACCAAAACTCTTACTTGTACCCCCACGAGCGATTTTATGTAGGAATATTACGGTATCTTGCAACTCGTTGACAAGGATTCTATAGTTTTTAATTCCTTCCATTTTTCCTTCTAAATCGGTTAATTCGTGATAGTGAGTTGCAAATAGCGTTTTACATTTAAGAATCTTGTTGACATATTCCAACACCGACCAAGCGATAGACAAACCGTCGCATGTTGATGTTCCTCTTCCAATTTCGTCAAGTATTAGCAAACTTCTTGACGTTGCGTTATTCAAAATGTTAGCGACCTCGACCATTTCGACCATAAAAGTACTTTGAGAATTCGTCAAATCGTCGCTAGCGCCTACTCTTGTGAAAATTCTATCGGTAAGCGGAATATCAGCCTTTGTGCATGGAACAAAACTACCAAGATGAGCCATAAGCACGATTAAAGCAACTTGTCTCATATAGGTGCTTTTGCCTGCCATGTTTGGACCTGTAATTATCATTGTTCGACATTCGTCATCAAGCGTGCAGTCATTTGAAATAAACTTGTTTTTATCAATGAGTTTTTCAACAACCGGATGTCTTCCGTCTAATATTTTGTATGCCTTTAATTTTTCCGAAACTGTGGGACATACGTAATTGTTTTCCATTGCTACAAGCGCAAACGACAACAAGCAATCCAAAACTGCAATAACGTTTGCTGTAGTTATCATATCAGGAACGATAGCCAAAAGTTTTTCTTTAATTGTGCGGAAAATTTCGTTTTCAAGTTCAACTGCTAACCCGTGTGAATTTATAATTTGATTTTCAAGGTCAAATAATCTCTTTGTTTTGAACCGTTCGGAATTTAAAGTCGTCTGCTTTCTAATATAGTCGGCAGGGACTAAATCAAGAAAACTCTTTGTTACCTCGATATAATAACCAAATACCTTATTATTGGTTATTTTTAGGTTTTTAATTCCCGTTCTTTCTCTCTCCTCTTGCTCATATCTCTTTAACCAGATATCCGCCTCTTCTTTTGCGTCTCTTAGTTTATCGAGATTAGCATTAAATCCCCTTGCGATAAAACCGCCGTCAGAGACAAGCACGGGGGGATTTTCGATAATTGCTTTTGTGACTAGTTCGGTTTCTTTGTCGAATACCGATATTCTTTTGGCTATATTTTGAATTAACTTGGATTTTCCCTTTGATGCAATACTTTTAACAACAGGTAGCAACACTAAGGCTTGCGCGACTGCGTAAACCTCTCTAGGGTTAATCGAGCCAAATCCTACCTTTGAAGCAAGCCTTTCAAGATCGGTCATAGTTTCGAAAGCCTTGACTAAATTTTTGCGCATTTCACCATCATTGATAAGCTCTTTGACAGCCTCTTGGCGTTGACTTATTGCCACACTATTCATAAGCGGATTATCAACCCATTTACGCAATTTACGAGCGCCCATTGAGGTTTTAGTTTTATCTAAAAGCCACAATAAAGTGCCTGTTTTTCTCCTATCTCTTAGTGTTTCGGTAAGTTCAAGGTTTTTCCTAGTATTAGCGTCAATCAGCATATAATCGCCGTTTTTTACGTAATTTACCTTTGTAAAATGAGATAGAAATCTTTTTTGAGTTTCGTTCAAGTAGGCAATCAATGCGCCACTTGCAGAAATTCCGAATTTTTTATCCTCTACCTCAAAGCCTTCTAAGGTGCTTACCTTAAATTGCTTTTGGAGTGTGTCCTTAGCTTCAGCGTATCTATACGCCCAATCAAGATAAACTTGCGGTTTAACTCTATATAATGCTTCGGGGTTATATATATCCTTTGCCGATGAGTTGCAGATAATCTCGGTTGCGTGAATACTGTTTATCATGCTTTCACTCTTTTTGATTCTATCTTCTTCGGTGTACTCAATCATATTAAACTCACCGGTGCTTATATCTGCCCAAGATAGACCAATACCGTTTTTATCCGCATAAATACTTAGTAAATAATTGTTCTTTTTGTCGTCTAAGATGGTATCTTCAATGACAGTACCGGCAGTTATTACTCTGACAACTCCTCTTTCTAAAACGCCTTTCGTATCCTTTGGACTTTGAAGTTGCTCGCAAATTGCAACTTTATAACCTTTTACTATCAACCTTTGAACATACGTATCAACGGCATGATAAGGAACTCCGCACATTGGCGCACGCTCATCCAAACCGCAATCCTTGCCTGTAAGCACTAATTCCAATTCCTTTGAAGCGATTACCGCATCATCGAAAAACATCTCGTAAAAGTCGCCTAAACGATAAAATAAGATGCAATCATGATATTGCTCTTTGGTCTCTAAGTATTGACGCATCATTGTAGATACTTTGTTTAAATCAATTTGCATTTGCTACTCCATTTCGCCGAACAAAGCGGATGATTGAGAATGGGTGATTTTCACATTTTGGAAAGTGCCGATAAGGTCGCTTGAACCGTTAAAAGTAACCAATCTACCCGAATCCGTTCTACCGCATACCATTCCCTCGTACTTTGGGTTGATATCTTCGACTAATATTTCTTTTGTTTTTCCAATATATTCCAAACTGATTTCCTTGGATATTCTATTTTGTAAATCAACTAATTTAGTTACTCTTTCCTTTTTTATCTCGTCAGGAATTTGCACCATTTTTGCAGCGGGCGTTCCTACTCTTGGGGAATATACAAAGGTGAAAGCATTAGAAAATCTTACTTGTTCGGTAAGCGTTAGAGTATCCAAATAGTCTTCATTGGTTTCGGTTGGGAATCCAACCATTATATCCGAAGTAATACCACATTCAGGCATTTGCTTGCGGATTTTATCGATTATATTTAGATAACTTTCTCTTGTATACTTTCTATTCATTGCTTTTAAAACGGCGGTTGATCCCGATTGTACGGGAAGATGAATATTCTTACAAATATTCTCATTTTCGCTTATAACTGCAATAGTATCGTCGTTAAAATCCTTTGGGTGAGAGGTCATAAAGCGAACTCTATATTCGCCACCCAAATTAGCAACTTTGTATAAAAGTGAACTAAAATTGAAGCCTTTCAAGTCCGAGCCGTAACTATCGACGTTTTGCCCTAATAGAGTTATCTCACGATATCCTTCATCTAAAAGTTTTTTGCAATCATCTAAAATATCGACTTCTTTGCGACTTCTTTCTCTACCGCGCACGTATGGTACAATACAATATGTACAGAAATTATTGCATCCGTACATAATATTCACCCAAGCGTTTGGATAGCTTGTCCTATATATAGGTAAGGTCTTATCCGCATCCATTGTAGGATCTACGATGCTTACAATGTGCTTTTTTCTCCTTATACTATTAATTGCGTCTTCTAGCATTTCCAAATTTGAAGTGCCTAAGACAATATCGACGTAAGGGTATTTTTGCCTTAATATACTTGCCTTGCCCTCTTGCTGTGTCATACATCCGACTACGGCAATAATAAGGTCTTTTTTTTCTTTTTTTAGTTGTTTTAACGCTCCTACGTTACCAAACAATTTATCTTCGGCGTTTTCTCTTATACAGCACGTATTAAACAAAATAATATCCGCTAGAGAGTCTTCATTTGTGGCTTTATAGCCTAGATTTTCAAGTATACCTGCAATTTTTTCACTTTCATGGACGTTCATTTGACATCCATAGGTGTTGATTTTATAAAACATATAACCTCTCTTGGTTTAAGTGGAATGCACTTATACAAAATTTGCAATTTACAATTATTCAGTTCACTATGTGTTTGTTTTGTTCGGTATGTATAGGAATGACTAAACAAACTTAGATACTATAACTGCTTTGCACTCTTATTAGAAATGATAAATTTATAGTACTTTAAATAATAAATTTATCTGTTTTTTGCTTAGCGGATTGTAATTCTGCCTTTTTCTCTTCAAAGCCTTTTCTATCAAATAGTGCAAAAGTCGCCTTTTTGCCCTCTTCTACACCCGGTTGATTGAAAGCGTCAATGTTGAGCATTGCACCACAATAAGCGGTTTCAAGCATAAAGAAGTATAACAATTGACCTAAGTATCTAGGCGTTACTTCGGGCATATAAATTGTTCTATTTGCTCTCTTTGCTTTGGTTAAAGCATATTCAGTTGCAACTCTTTCATTGTTAAGAAGTGTTGCTAAGTCATTGCCGCATAGGAAGTTTACATCGGGGAAATCGGGTAATCCTTGAGGAATTACGTAAGATGAGCGGAATTTGTCAACTGCAATAAAAGTTACTACCTTATCAAATGGACCTTCGGTATATAGTTGAACTTGGCTGTGTTGATCGGTAACGCCCAATGATTTAACGGGTGTTTGACCGACGTTGACAACTTTACCGTCAAAATCTACTGCCTTGCCTAGGCTTTCTGCCCACAATTGGCAATACCAATCGGCAATATATTTTAAACTGTCTGCATAAGGCATCATAACCGAGATATTCTTGCCCTTTTGCATGCTCAAATATTGAAGGAGTGCAGAGCAAAGTGGTGCATTGACTTTGTAATCGTCGGAAGTAGACAATTCTTGCATATCTCTAACACCTTGTAAAAGTTCCTTGATATCAATGCCCAATACAGCGGCCGGAAGTAAGCCAACGGGACATAACTCGGAAAATCTACCGCCTACACTAGCCGGTATGTAATATGTTTTAAAGCCCTCTTTTTTAGCAAGTTTGATTAGGTTACCTTTTTGGGCATCTGTGGTAGCGATAACGTTCTTTGCAAAATCATCACCCAATGCTTTCTTTAATAAGTCGGTAATAATTAAGTATTGGCTCATAGTTTCGCTTGTTGCGCCACTTTTTGTGATTACGTTAAACATAGTAGTTTTAACGTCAATTACATCCAATAATGCGCACATTCTCTCAGGATCAACGTTGTCTTCAACATAAAACTTTGGTCCGCGCTTATTCTCGGGTAATTCGTTATAGTGAAGGTGACATAGCGCTTGGAATACAGCTATTGGACCAAGAGCCGATCCGCCGATACCCAAAACTACGAATGCCTTGTAGTTCTTTCTAATACTAGCGGCGGTTGTCAAAATATCTTCAACTATTTCGTCTTGAGAGGTTGCTAATTCAGTCCAACCCATCATACCTTTACCTGCGTTTTCTTTGCAAAAATCAAACGCTTTTTTTGCGATTGCCGCATTATTTTCTAATTCCTTAACAGAAATACCTTGTTCATCGCCCAAGTAATCACTCGTCATATTGTTATAGTCGAAACGAATTTTTTGCATTTTATAATTGCTCCTTGTAGATAATTTATATTATTTTTTATATTATTTGCCGACTCTATACGCAACTTCTCTCAAATAATCTAAACTTTGAGATAGTTGGTCTATTGTCAGATAATCTCCAGAGTAAACTTCTAATAAGCAAGGGGCTTGACAATTGATTTCTCCTAATTTTTCAAAAAACTTGTAAAAATCAAATACCCCTTGTCCGGGTAAGCATGTTGTCCCCTTTTCGGTCATATCGCATAAATGGATTGTGCGAATTGCATCTCCCATATCAGCGATATAGTCATAAACGTCAACGTTTGATTGCATTGCTTGCTTAATATCAAGCGTTGCTCTCACTTGGTTGCAGGTTTTTGATAACTCTTTAAAAAATCCTGCATAATTGTATAAAGCCCAATGTACGTTTTCGTAACATAATTCAACTTCATATTCGCTACAAATATTACAAATCTCGGTTAATCTTTTTCCGAGACTTTCAAAATTTACGTTATATGGCTTACTTTTTAAACGGGCTTGTCCGTGAAAGGTGTAGTATTTTGCACCTAAAACCTTTGCTCCGTACAAAACCTTACGCAATATAGTTATTGCGTCGTTATAAGTCCTTTGCGACTGATTAAATAATTCGGGTTCATAGTGGTTATTTAATGAATGTACACTATGTATAGTTAGCCCCTGCGTCCTTGGAACTAGGCTTTCAACGAATGCCTTTTCATATTCGCTAAAGGTGGTGAGGAAAACCTCAACCACCTCGCAATTCAATTTTCGAATAATATCGAAACTATCCTCGACTTCGCTTTTCAAAAATAGCGAAGCCGTAGAAATTCCTATATTAGTCATTAGCTACCTCGATAATACCTAGTCCGCCGTCATATCTCTTATAAACGATATTGACTTCCTTTGTATCGGCATTTTCGAAAACGAAGAAACTGTGGTTTACCATATCAAGAGCAAAAACAGCGTCTTCAATGCTCATTGGACGGAGTGAATAACGCTTTGTTCTAACGATATGTAAATCGTTTTCTTCAGCTTCTTGAGCAGGTGCTTCAACTGCCTCTTCGTGTGCTTCTGCTTCAACCTCAATGGTATCACGGAAGTTCTTCTTGTATTTTGTGCGTAGTTTTCTCATTTGTCTTTCGATTTTTGGTACAACTACGTCAATATTATCGTACATTACACTTGCAGAATTCTCGGCTCTTAGTACGGTATCACCTACTACAATGGTCATTTCCATTTTAAATTTGCCGTGTTCTTCTTTACAAACTACTCTGCAAACGTCATTATCCTTGAAATATCTTGCAATTTGTTTTTCAACCTTTTTTACAATCAATTCTTCCAAGTTTTTACCGATGTCGTACTTTTTTCCAACAATCTCAATACGCATAATTGAGTCCTCCTGTATATATTTATACCTACACTTACGTGTGATATTCTAAAAATTTATTGATTTGCAATACAACCACTAAGCAAGCATTGCACTTTTTATTAAAGTAGTAAACTGTAATTAAACTATAACGTTAGTGTTTTTCTACATTAAACGTGAGTTGATTATTAACTAAATCTATCCAAACAGTTGAGCCTGCATTTAGTTTTCCGCTTAAAATCAGCTCGCTAAGCTTGTCCTCGATAAGCGTTCTCAACGTTCTTTTTAAGGGTCTTGCGCCGTACTCGATACTCGTTCCATTCCTAACCACGTAATCTTTGGCTTGTAGACTACATTTTATTCTTATACCCCTTTCGGTTAGTTTTTTTGCTAACTCGACAAGCAGTAAATCGAAAATTTGAGATAAATCACGTTGAGATAACGGTCTGAATACAACGATTTCATCTAATCTATTTACAAATTCGGGGCGCATATAACGCTTTAGAGCGTCAATATGTTTTTGGTCAAAAGTTTCGTCTTGAAAGGAACCAAAACCCAATTGAGTTCTATTTACTTGGTCTTGACCTAAATTGCTTGTCATTATAATAATGCAATTTTTAAAACTTACCGTTCTACCCTTTCCGTCGGTTAGTCTGCCGTCATCCATGATTTGTAAGAATACGTTAAACACTTCGGGATCGGCTTTTTCGATTTCATCGAATAACAAAACCGAATATGGCTTTTTCCTAACCTTTTCAGTCAGTTGTCCGCCCTCTTCAAAACCTACGTAGCCGGGAGCCGAACCTGTTAAACGATTGATTGAACTTTTGTCTTTGTATTCGCTCATATCAAAGCGGATCAACTGTTTTTCGTCGCCAAACATAACTTCGGCGATAGCCTTTGCAAGTTCTGTTTTACCAACGCCACTTTGTCCCAAGAAAATAAAGGATCCAATCGGTTTATTGCTATCTTTCAAACCGACTCTTGCTCTTCTAATTGCTTTTGCAACGACGTTGACTGCGTTAGTTTGCCCAATTACTCGTTTTTTGAGCAATTCTTCTAAGTTATTAAGTTTATTAGTCTCCTCTGAACCTAATTTTGTGACGGGAATACTTGTCCAATCGCTTACAATCTCTTGAATAATAGTTTCGTCTACAACAGTTGAAGAGGATATTCTACATTTACTCGAGGCTTCGTCAATTAAATCAATCGCCTTATCGGGAAGAAATCTATCGGGAATATATTTATCGGATAGTCGGCAAGCCTCCACAATAGCTTGGTCGGTTATCGTTACTCCGTGAAAGCTTTCGTACTTTGCTTTTAAGCCCTTTAAAATAATAATAGACTGCTCTACAGTTGGCGGATCGACGATAATTGGTTGAAAACGCCTTTCCAATGCTTGATCCTTTTCAAAATAGCGCCTATACTCGTCAAGTGTGGTTGCACCTATTGTTTGAAGTTCACCTCTTGCAAGCATTGGCTTTAAAATATTAGACGCGTCCAATGCTCCGTTTTCGGTTGAACCTGCGTTTACAAGAGTGTGGATCTCGTCAATGAATAGGATAATATCTCCGTCATTTTTAACTTCATTTATGATAGTTTGAAGTCTTTCCTCAAAATCACCGCGGTATTTGGTACCCGACACGAGAGAAGCGACGTCAAGTGATAAAATCTTTTTGTTTGCAAGAGATGGAATATTACCTGCAACAATCTCGTTAGCTAACCCCTCAACAACGGCTGTTTTACCAACGCCCGGTTCGCCCACTAATACCGGATTGTTTTTGGTACGCCTTGACAAAATTTGTACCATTCTTTCAATCTCTTTTTCTCTGCCTACAACGGGATCCAACAAGCCATTTCTAGCCTTATGCGTTAAATCGGTTGTCAGTTTATACAAAATACTATCTTCGTTGTAGTATTTTTTTTCATCAAAAACTTTTTCTTTTACAGAAACTTTATTAATTTGAGATTCTTCGGTTGTTGAAATCGATTTATTAGTGTTTTGAGTTGGTTCGCCCCCCAATTTTGTAATTAAACTGTCATAAAGCTTTCTTGGATCGATTTGACAGTCTGCCAAAATCGTGGTTACCGTGCTATAAACGTCAAGCAGTGACAAAAATAGGAAAATCAAAGTAACTTGACCGTTTGAATATTTTTGAGAGAGTTGTTCGCTTGTTTTCAAAACGTCCTCAGTAAGCTTTGACGTACGCACGTTTTCAATTCGTGGCGAATAAACCAAATATTTATCAATTTTATATGTGGTAAGCCCCTTTCCGGATAACAAAATTTGAATATGATTACCAAAATCTAAAATGCCGTATAATAAATGTTCAGGTCTAACTTCACCACCTGTTTTTTTCGCTAACTCAATAGCTTTCATTATAGCCGTTTTGGCATACATATCATAATTATTAACCATTCTTCACCTACTACAATTTAGTATTGACAAATAAGCCTGATATCAACAAAGTGTTTTAAAGGCATGGATATATCCTTCGGGTTTTCCTGTATCGTGTCTTACAGAGTTTATCAAAGATACAAATACTTTTTCTGCGTGTGCTTGGTTATTTATTGCATCCGTCAACCAACATTCGCCGTTATGTACTTCAAGATTTGTTAGATATTTATAAATATTTGAAGATAAAATATATCTACCTACCGACGTCAAATCGCTTTTAATATCCGAAACGGGTTGTTTCTCGATAATTTGTTTGCAAGTACCTGTTAGGCCGTCAAAATCATCACAAATAACTGTAGCATAGTTTGAAGCCTCGAGCCTGTTGATATGTTGTACGCCTATAACTGTTGCGCCGTTATTTTTATTTGACGCTTCAATTAAACTCATTAATGCAGGCTTAGCACCAATAAATATATCGTCGCCATAAAGCAAAGCAAACGGTTCATCTTTGGTAAAAGACTTTGCTAAACTTACGGCAACTGCTGTACCGACAACGGGTAAATCCATATCTTGATACTCAAATCCGACTTTAATTTCGGGATTACCTAAATAATCATAGAGTTTATTAGTTTTGCTAAATGCCCGAGGATTGCTAACCCCTACTAAATATTTTGCGACTAAATGTCGATTTGGACTTATAATAAACAAAATTTCTTTAATACCGCTTAAAATAACCTCATCAATAATCATTTGCAAAATAGGCGTTGTTCCAATGGGTAACATTTCCTTTGGAATCGCTTTTGTAATGGGATACATTCTCGTACCCTTTCCGGCAATGGCTATTACTGCTTTATTTACTGTCATGATGCTATTTCTCCTTTATATATTTATTATAATATATTTAAAAATTTATTGCAATATGATAGAGTACAATTTTAAATTAAAAGAATTAAATTTTAAAAATTATATTTCCATTTCGAGTATAGTTCAAAAATCTCATTCTTGTTTGTCACAATAATAATTAGTAGGCGAACATTCTGCCGGCACTAATACCTTATGAGAAAACATTTATGAGCTAAGACTTATATTAAAAATCATAAGTTTTGATT
>CALYRM010000024.1 GCA_945482995.1 uncultured Clostridia bacterium
GAAAGGTAATAAAAATGGAAAAAAGATTAACAGGACTAGTATTAAAAGCGGTTGACTATAAGGAAACCGATAAGATCGTAACGCTTTTGACCTTGGAAGAAGGCAAGGCTACTATTAAGTTGCGTGGCGTTAGAAGCGCGAAAAGCAAACTGCGTTTTGCTTCTTTTCCATTTTTCACAGGAAGATTTATTTTAACCCAAACGAAAACAGGATTTGTTGTTACAGGCGTTGATCCAATCAATAGATACGATTACCTAACACTTGATTTAAAATACTTTTATCTAGGCACACTTATCCTTGAGATCGCCGATAAACTTTCTGTTGATGGCTATCAAGATGAAGAACTCTATAATTTTACAATAAACAAATTGGAATCACTCAAAAACGTTGATGAAACTACCGAAGAGGCAATGTTTACAATAAAGCAAGCCCTTGATATTGCAGGTCACGGCTTAAATACTGACTATCCCGACAACGCAAACGGTTTTTCCTATGACGAGGGCGGACTAGTAAACTTGTCAAAAACGGCAGGTTTGCGCCAATCCGACGGAGTAATCGACTCTCTAAAAAAGCTCCTAAAAAATGAAAAAGTGGAATCTAAATACATTCCCCAAGTTTTAAGCCTATTATCAAGCTACTTTTTCGTCAAAACCACCAAAAAACTTTTATCAGTTGAACAAATAATCCTAATGAGCGACTTAATCTCATAACGTTATAAAAGTGTGGTCGAAAAATCCCATCCGCAATGTAAGTGTGAAACGTGAAATTTTGGATACTATATAAATGATTAAATATTTTAAATAAATATAAATTCCAAAAAAATTTTAATATTTTTTTTATTTTTTATAGACAAATCTAATATCTTGCTTTATAATTTAAACGAATGTAAAAAATTCTTGTTAGGAGGAATTCTATGAGTAAAAAATATGTATATTTGTTTACCGAGGGTGACGCTACAATGCGTGAGCTATTAGGTGGTAAGGGTGCTAACCTTGCTGAAATGACCAAAATTGGTTTGCCGGTTCCACAAGGCTTTACTATTAGCACTGAAGCTTGTACCCAATACTATGAAGACGGCCGTAAAATCAATGACGAAATTATGGCGCAAATTATGGAGTACATTGGCAAAATGGAAGAAATCACCGGTAAAAAATTCGGCGACAAGGAAAATCCATTGCTCGTATCCGTACGTTCAGGCGCAAGAGCTTCAATGCCAGGTATGATGGACACAATTCTTAACCTCGGCTTAAACGAAGAAGTAGTAGAAGTATTGGCAAAGAAATCCAATAATCCAAGATGGGCTTGGGACTGCTACAGAAGATTTATTCAAATGTTCTCCGACGTAGTTATGGAAGTCGGTAAGAAATATTTTGAAAAACTTATCGACGATATGAAAGCTAAAAAGGGCGTTGTTTATGACGTTGACTTGACAGCTGACGACTTAAAGGAATTAGCTAACCAATTTAAGGCTGAATACAAGAAAGTTTTAGGAAGTGATTTCCCATCAGATCCAAAGGTTCAATTGTTTGAGGCTATCAAGGCTGTATTCCGTAGCTGGGACAACCCAAGAGCTAACGTTTATCGTATGGACCACGATATTCCATATAGCTGGGGTACCGCTGTAAACGTACAAATGATGGCTTTCGGTAACTTGGGCGACACATCCGGTACAGGCGTTGCATTCACACGTAATCCAGCGACCGGCGAAAAGGGCTTAATGGGCGAATTCTTAATGAATGCACAAGGTGAAGACGTTGTTGCCGGTGTTCGTACTCCAATGCCAATCGAAAAGATGAAAGATATCCTACCAGAAGTTTACGAACAATTCCTTGGTGTTTGCAAGACTTTGGAAGATCACTATCGTGATATGCAAGATATGGAATTCACCATTGAAGACAAGAAACTTTATATGCTTCAAACTCGTAATGGTAAGCGTACTGCAACCGCTGCTATCAAGATTGCTTGCGACCTTATCGACGAAGGTATGATAACCGAGCAAGAAGCTTTGATGCAAATCGACGCTAAATCTCTTGATATGTTGTTGCACCCACAATTCGACGCTAAGGCTTTGAAAGACGCTGACAAGAACAACTTAGTTGGCAAGGGTATTGCAGCTTCTCCCGGTGCTGCTACCGGTGAAATCGTATTTACCGCTGAAGATGCAGTTGTTAAGGGCAAGCAAGGCAAAAACGTTGTATTAGTAAGACTCGAAACATCTCCTGAAGATATCGAAGGTATGAAGTATGCTCAAGGTATTTTGACAGTTCGCGGCGGTCAAACATCTCACGCAGCAGTTGTTGCTCGTGGTATGGGTACATGTTGTGTATCAGGTTGTGGCGAAATCAAGATGGACGAAGAAAACAAGCGCTTCACACTTGCCGGTAGAGAATACCACGAGGGCGATGTAATCTCTATTGATGGTTCTACAGGTAAAATTTATAGCTGTGGCATAAAGACAGTTCCTGCTGATCCAAACAGCGGTTACTTCGGAAGAATTATGCAACTCGCTGACAAATATAAGGCATTGGGCGTTAGAACAAATGCCGACACTCCACAGGATGCAAAACAAGCCGCTGACTTTGGCGCACAAGGTATCGGTCTATGCCGTACCGAGCATATGTTCTTTGGTCCAAGCAGAATAGCTGCTTTCAGAGAAATGATTTGTTCCGATACAGTTGAAGAAAGAAAGGTTGCTTTAGCTAAGATTGAGCCAATGCAACAAGCAGACTTCGAAGCTTTGTTTGAGGCTTTAGGTGGTTATCCTGTAACTATTCGTTTCCTTGATCCACCTCTCCATGAGTTCGTTCCGGAATCAGAAGCTGATATCGAGTTGTTGGCAAAGGCTCAAAAGAAGAGCGTTAGAGCAATCAAACAAATCATCGCTGACTTAAAGGAATTCAACCCAATGATGGGACATCGTGGTTGCCGTTTAACAGTAACGTATCCTGAAATTGCAGAAATGCAAACAATGGCAGTTATCAAGGCAGCTTTGGCAGTTAAGGCAAGACATGCAGATTGGAATATCGTACCTGAAATCATGATTCCGTTAGTAGGCGAACAAAAGGAATTGAGTTTCGTTAAGAACATCGTTGTTGCAACCGCTGACAAGATAATCAAAGAGAATAACTCCGATTTGAAGTACGAAGTTGGTACAATGATTGAAATTCCACGTGCTGCTTTGACCGCTGACGATATCGCAAAAGACGCTGAATTCTTCTGCTTCGGTACAAACGACTTAACACAAATGACATTTGGTTTCTCTCGTGACGACGCTGGCAAGTTCCTTCCTGCATACTACGCAAACAAGATTTACGAATTCGATCCATTTGCAAGACTTGATACAGTTGGTGTAGGTAAATTAATGGACTTAGCTGTTAAACTTGGTAGATCTGTAAGAAGCACATTGCATTGTGGTATCTGCGGAGAGCATGGTGGCGACCCATCAAGTATTGAGTTCTGCCATAAGATTGGCTTAGACTATGTATCTTGCTCACCATTCAGAGTGCCGATTGCTAAGCTCGCAGCTGCTCAAGCTAATATCCGTAATCCTAGGGACTAAGATTTAGCACCAAAAAGCGGTAAAAATTCAATTTTTAATTAAAAAACAACGTCTTAGTAGTCATTCTTTTCGGAGAGTGACTACTTTTTTTCTCTTAAAAATCTCTTATCAAGTCAAAAATCGGTCAAAAAAATGGGTTGCTTTCTTCAATTGAACACTTTTCTGTATCTACCGCTATGGCTAAAAAAGGTAATAAAAGGAGAAAATTATCTCAAAATACAAATTAATCATTAACCAAATCAACACAAACCACTTGACTTTTGTAGTGTTTTAAGTCGAAATGGTTAAAAATCAATAATTTTATTACATGTATTACAAAAATTACCTAAATTACATAAAAAGCGTTGACATTTGTTCGTAAATTATGTAAAATAGGTATAATCAAGCAAGGAAAACGTAGAAATGGAAGATTTTTATCAAACACACGCATTGTTTCGTACGCAAGATATTTTAGAAAATTTTACAAGCGTTCGCAGCATGCAAGCCAAATTAAAAACATTAATTGACGTTGGTCGTATAGCTAAAATAAAAAATGGGTTATATGCGACAGTTAATCCTTTAACAGGCGATGTTTTTGCGAACCGTTTTGAAATAGCCTCTGCACTTTTTGAAAATGCTTGTGTCGCATACCACTCGGCACTAGAATTTCACGGGCTTGGTAATCAAATGTTTTCCGAAGTTCAGGTATTTACAGAAAAAAGAAATATTCACTTTGAATACAATGGGCTTGAATACAAATTTTTTTCTTATACTGCAAAGGGTGGAATAATGCGTTTAGAACAAAATGCAGAAATAGTCGTTACCGATTTAGAACGGACGGTAGTGGACTGCATTGACCGTATCGACCTTGCCGGTGGATTGGAAGAACTCGTTACGGCTTTAAACGGAATAACACATCTTGACGAGCAATCCTTATTATCCTATTTGAAAGAGTATAACAAGAAATTTGTTTATAAAAAGGCAGGGTTCTTACTTTCATTGCTTAAAAAAGACCTTCTCTCGCAAAACTTCTTTGATATATGCAAGAAAAATTGTTCTATAAAATTAGAAGACATAAGCGAAAACAAAAAGATGCCGAGAAAAACGGATAAGTATTGGGGACTTATGTATCCCGAAAAACTTATAAACACTGAGAACTGATATGATAAACCTATCGCAAAAAAACGTAGTAAAAATGGCGAAAGTAACGAACTTTATAAAAGATAACGTTGAAAAGGTTATGCGCCTTGCGGATATATTAGAGTTTGTGTTTTCGTCTAAATGGAAAGATAAACTTGTGCTCAAAGGCGGAACGGCTATCAATTTGTTTTATCGTGAGCTTCCAAGACTTTCGGTTGATATAGATTTGGACTATATTGGCGACACGAAAGAAGAAATGGAAAAAGATAAGGAAGAATTGTGGAATTTCTTGCAAATGGCGTTATTCCAAAAGAATTATTCGCTTTCGCCACAAAGCAAAAGATATTTTGCTTTAGATTCCGCCGTTTTTCAATATATAAATAACGCCGGCAACCGTGACAATATCAAAATAGAAATAAACTATCTTGATAGAAAGCACGTTCTTCCACTATGCGATAAACCTATTAAAACGCCCGTTGCCGAAAGCGAAGTTAACGTAAAAGTTTTAAGCGTTTGCGAGTTGTATGGAAGTAAGCTTGCGGCTTTAATCGGTCGTTGTAAACCAAGAGATATTTACGACGTTTACGGGCTTATTGAAAGCGATATGATAGAAGATAAAGAAATGCTTAAAAAATGCACGATTTTCTATAACTGTATTGGTGGCGATGCTAGTATTTGCGACGTTTCGCTTGATATTTTAGATGGCGTTACCGATAGAGATATCAATAGGCAACTCAAACCTATGCTTAACAAGAACGACCGATTCAAAAAAGATATGGTATTCGCTTCAATAAAAAAATATTTACAAAATTTACTTGTGCTTAGCGATAGCGAAAAAGAATTTGTTAAAGAGTTTGCTAATAAGAACTATCGCCCTGAACTTTTATTTGAAGATAAAGAAATTGTAGAACGCATCTCCGCGCACCCTATGGCATTATGGCGCGTTAGAGAAAATTAAAAAACTTTTATAAATATGATGATAAATGTCATATTTACTGTGCTAAAATCAAATTGATTTTAGCAAGCTAAGGAGATAGTCTTATTATGAGTCGTTGTTTATATAACAGCAGTTTTGAAAAATTCATTAACGCTGATGACAATTCAATATTTGGTGCGTTATGTGATAACTATCACGGTGATGCTCTTACAACCACAAGAGAAGCTTGGAAGTCTGAAATATCTATTATAAAGGGCGTTTTATCAAATTATGCTGATAAAAACGGACAAGTTATATTTGAATATGATATTCCGCGTCTCGGAAAGCGAATTGACGTCGTTTTGCTTCTTGATGGTATCGTTTTTTGCGTTGAGTTTAAGGTAGGCGAATCAAAGATGTTAGAGGCAGACATAGACCAAGTTCTCGATTACGCGCTTGATTTGAAAAACTTTCATAAATTCAGTCAAAACAACCTCATTGTTCCTATCTTAGTTGCAACAAATTATCGTAATTCTTCTACCGATATTAGAATGTCTGTTTATGATGATAGGGTGGTAAATCCACTTGTTACCGGGGCAAATGGTGTTTCTAATTTAATATCAAAGGTGTTGGAAAAGTATCCTAATGAGCCGGAAGTAAATTCAGATTGGATCATTAGTCCGTATGCGCCTACGCCTACAATTATTGAAGCTGCAAAAACCTTATATGAAAGCCATTCGGTAGAAGATATTACAAGGCACGAAGCTGACAAAGTTTCTACTGATGCAACGATTGCATATATTCTTGACGTAATACAAAAGAGCAAAACTAATCGCGAAAAAAGTATTTGTTTTGTAACAGGTGTTCCCGGTGCTGGCAAAACTCTTGTTGGGCTTGATGTTGCCGTAAGACAAACGTATCAAGGACAAGACAAGCCTATTGAAGACGAAGGCGCTGTTTACCTTTCTGGTAATGGCCCGTTAGTTGCAGTTTTGACCGAAGCGCTTGCAAAAGATAATTATCAAAAATGTCGAGAGAGAAGCGAAAGTAAAAAGCTCTCTGATTCGCGTAGAGAAGTTGGCAAGTTTATTCAAATTATCCACCGTTATCGTGATAATATGCTTGCAAAAATCAAAAATCCCGTTGAAAACGGAGTTTTAGAAATTGATCCTGAAAAGGCGGTAAAACTTGCGAAATCTGGCTACGGTGAAGTGGAACACGTTGCCATTTTTGACGAGGCGCAACGTTCTTGGACGCATAAAAAACTTGCCGATTATCTTAAAAGAGGCGGAACGTATGGTAATAAATTAAAAGTTCCTAATTTCCCTATGTCTGAAGCGGCATTTTTGATTTGGTCGCTTGACCAACGTGAGGACTGGGCAACGATTATTTGTCTTGTTGGCGGCGGTCAAGAAATCAATACCGGTGAAGCTGGTATTTCTGAATGGATTAATGCACTTAATGAAAAATTTCCTCATTGGAACGTTTATATTTCGTCCAAATTGACGGAAGCGGAGTACGCCGAAGGGAAAGTAAACGAGTTGCTTGAAAAGAATGATAAGGTTACATATTCTGATAATTTGCACCTTGCCGTTTCCTTGCGTTCTTATAGAGCTGAAAAACTCTCTGCGTTTGTTCACGCATTGCTTACAATTGAGCCTAAAGCCGCAGAACTATATAAAGAAATTAAAGATAAGTATCCTATTGTGCTTACAAGGGATATGGAAAAGGCAAAAAGGTGGTTGCACGATAAAGTTAGGGGAACGGAACGCACAGGTGTTCTAATAACAAAGGAATCGGCAAGATTTAAGCCTTTGGGCATCCACGTTTTACCTTCTGGTGA
Organism: uncultured Clostridia bacterium; assembly: GCA_945482995.1. GTDB lineage: Bacteria > Bacillota > Clostridia > Christensenellales > CAG-1252 > RUG14300. The sequence goes on from CALYRM010000024.1 coordinate 7,438, forward strand.
TGAAAATGCCGTTCATTGGTTCTTGGAAGATAAAATCGACACAAGAGCGTCGAACTATCTTGAAGATGCTGCAACGGAAATTCAAGTTCAAGGGTTAGAGCTTGATTATACATGTTTGCTTTGGGATGCCGATATGCGATATGAAAACGGCAAGTGGCATTTTTATAGGTTTAATGGACAAACAAAGTGGGTTGAGCAAACGCCAACGAGTGAAAGCAAGCAAGATTTAATGAAATATATGTTAAATGCTTACCGAGTTTTATTGACTCGTGCTAGAGCTGGTATGGTAATTTGTGTGCCAGAAGGCAACGGAAATAAAAATCCGAGTGGTTTCTGGGAAGACAGTACACGATTGCCTGAATATTATAATGGCACGTATCAATATTTGAAGGGTTTAGGGATTGAAGAAATATAATAGTAGAGGTTGTTGCGGCGCTTAATATGGGATAAGGATAAGTTTTTGATTTGTCAAAGACCGAAAAATAAGGCAAGGGCGCTCCTTTGGGCGTTTGTTGGCGGGAAGGTCGAGAAAGGCGAAACAAAAGAACAAGCATTAATACGTGAGTGTAAAGAAGAATTAAATATTACGCTTAACGTTGGGGATGTTTTTATGGAAGTTGTACACGAATATCCCGATATTACCGTGCATTTAACTTTGTTTAATGCCACGATTGCCGAAGGAGTTCCGCAAAAATTGGAGCATAATGAACTAAAATGGATAGCGTCGGCAGAAATTCCAAACTACGATTTCTGTCCAGCAGATGAAGAAATTTTAGAAAAAATAAAAAGCATTTAAATAATGTTTTCGATATATGATACATGGTAGTTTTAATTAGAAAAAACAAATATTGAACATTAAAAGAGGAAGTAGAGAATGAAGACATTTTCAATGAATGAATACTTTAGAATAATGAAAAGTTTTGATAAAAAAAACATCAGTGTTTTTTTGGGGGCGGGCGCATCAGTTCAGTCTCAAATTCCTTCTGCAAAAGATTTGGTATGGCAGTTTAAAAGAACGTTATATTGTAATGAAAACAATATGTCAGAACAATATTTTAAGGATATCCAATCTTTAGATGGAAAGCGTAAAATACAAGGTTTTTTCGATGGGCTTTCGGGTTACCCATCAGATGGGGATTGTCGAGAGTATTCTTTTTATTTTGAAAAATGTTATCAGACGATATTATCTAGAAGAAATTTCATATCTAAAATAGTATCAAATAAGTTGCCGAGTAATGGATATTTGTGTTTAGCATCTTTAATTAAAAATGGTTATATTAAAGACGCATTTACAACTAATTTTGATTCATTAATCGAAAGCGCCTTAAATATTATTAATCCTACGTATAGAAACGTAACAGTGTCTTCATCGTTAAATCCACAAATAGATATCGAAGAAAACGCATATAAAATTATTAAACTTCATGGGGACTATTTGTATGATAAAATTCAAAATACTGAAGAAGAATTGAGAATGCTTGAAAGAAGAATTGCAGAATTTTCTTATAATCAACTTTCTCAAAAGCAATTATTGGTTGTGGGCTATTCCGGGAACGATGATTCTATAATGGAGTGGCTTACACATGGTTTTAACGATAGCTCTTTTTTGTCAAAAGGAATATATTGGTGTATTTTAAAAGGTCAAGCAGTTTCCGATAAGGTAAGAAACGTGTTGAATTATGCTGAAAAATTAGGCAAAGAAGTGAATATAGTGGAAATTACAGACTTTGATGATTTCTTTTACAACATGTATTTAAGTTTGGATTTAAAAGAAGAATACATCGAATCATTAGGTAGAAAGAAGGCTGAAACAAATAGGATTGATTTTTTAAGTTCAGAAAGAAAATATCCATTTATAAAATTCAATGCATTTGAGTTGTGTACTGATTTGTCTCAAAATACGATAAAGTACTGTAAAACGAAGATAGAGTCGTTTAATGAATTGCGTGAATTAATATGCGATAAACCAGTGGTGGCAACATTAAAAAAGGGGAATATTTATTTTATAGGAGAAGAAAGATTTTTAAGTGATAAAATTGATAAAAATATTTCAACCTTAAACTTGAATTCATGTTTTTTAGAAAGAGAGAATTCATTAGAATATCAACTATTATATGATATGATATTTTTAAAATTATCACAAAATCCGATATTTGAAAGAGTTTCAAAAAGAAAAATACGAATTGCTAATTCAAAGAAGGAGTATAAAAATAAGAAATACGTATATTACGAAGCCTTGAATATTTATTTAAATAGCTATTCAAATAGGTTATTTTTGATTCTTGAACCAACAATTGATGTACAAAAAGTCAATGGTGAACAATTGCAAAAAGTAGAAAAACAAGAAATATTCAATGATATTCTGTCTAAAAGGCACAATAGTGAATTCTCTGAAAATTTAATGTTTTGGCAGAGACAAATTTATAAATTTTGTTCATTTGATTTTTCTCTTAGTGAATTTGACTTTAAGTTTAACAGTATTGCTCTTAGTCAGGGAGGTACAAAAAGAGAAAAAGAATGGCCAACAATAAAAGCTTTTGAATTTAATGAGCCTCAGATGCAATCTTGTTATGGTCCGCATGTAAACCAATTGGTAGGGTTAATAGAGGACGGACCATATGATTGTTTATACTCAAAAAATAGAGAGTCAATTAGGTTGGCGATATTATCTAGCAAAAACTTCTATTCTAGAATTATTAATCACTTAAAATCCTTAAACCAGACTATAGGAGATAAAGATTCAGATGGCTTTGTTAAGGCCTATCCTGGCTTTGATAGTGTATATAGAAAGGGTTTAGATATTCCAACGGGATTCTCTAGTTTAAATGTGTTATATAGTGAGTCTTTTGACTCTATTAAAACAGCTCAAGAGTATTATACTGTCTTGACTTCTAAAATTAAATCGTTGTTTGATAAGCGAAATGACTTTGATGTCTTGATAGTGTATATACCTAATGAAGCAAAACGATTAAGAAAAAATGGAGCCTTTGATTTACATGATGCCATAAAACTATTTTGTGCAAATAATCAAATAAAAGTACAACTGGTGGAAGATAAATCCATTAATCATATGCTACAATTAAAAGTAAAATGGGGACTTTCTTCTGGAATCTATGCTAAAGCTAATGGTGAATTGTGGCAACCTAAGTATTTTAATGACGATACTGCTTTTATTGGAATTAGCTATTCAATGTTGCCAAATGGGAACTATTACGTCGGATGTAGTCAGTTGTTCGATTCTTGTGGGAATGGGATGAGGTTGATTGTTAATCAATTAAGAGACCCTAGAATAGTAAGAAAGAATCCCCACATGACTAAAGAAGATGCATCATATATAGTGGGAAATCTATTAAGAGCGTATTACCACTCATCACCGATTAACAAAATAAAGAGAATAGTTGTTCATAAAACGACTCCATTTATTTCGGAAGAAATAGAAGGCATAAATTTAGCATTAAGTGGAATAGAAAAGGTAGAATTAATTCAAATTCAAGAGTTTACTGGATGGCGTGGAATTCAGTTTAAGTCAGAATATGATAGTGGTGCACATGGGTTTGCCGTTAAAAGAGGGACTACAGTGCAATTAGATAATAATTCGCTATTGTTGTGGACGCATGGTTGTGTAAAGGATGTTGAGTTAAAGGGTTCTTTTAATTATTATAAAGGAGGAAGAGGTATTCCTATTCCTATAGTAATTAAGAGATTTCAAGGTGATTCTAGTGGTGACATGTTGGTTAATGAGTTGCTAATGTTAACAAAAATGAATTGGAATAGCGGGGATAGTTTGTATAAGAACTTACCAGTAACAATTGATTTTTCAAAAATAGTAGCTAGAATGTCAAAGCAAAATATGATTACACACAATAAATCTTATGATTTTAGATATTTTATGTAACGAGAGGTGTATATGAATTGCATAATTAGTTCGGATAGACTTTATAAAGATACAATAACTAAAGAGGTGTTTGAATATTTGAGGGAAAATCTCAAAGAAAGAAACGATTACACTCTTTACTATGAATATCCAATTTACATGGATATTGATGAAAGAATTTTATCACCAAAATTTTTAATTATTTCGCCAGACGGAGGTGTTTTTATTGTCAATTGTTCTTCAGAAACTTCTATTGAGACGATTGAAGAAATGGATGAAGAAACATCTCAGATTGAAAGCTATTTGTTTTCTAGATTTGTAAAAAGCAATTCTAAATTATTGAAGGAATCGAAACGTTCTTTATCATTTGAATTAAAATCAGTATTGTTTTTACCGCTAGTTCCTGCTCAAAGAGCACAACAATATGATTTAGAAAATGAGGTGTGCTCAAACAATGACCAACTATTATCATTATTGATGAAGTCGGATAAAAAGATTACTGCCGAAATGCAAAAAGAGATATGTGCGATATTAGAAGGTGCAAAGGTAATTTTAAAACCCAAAAAACGTGAAATAGGTGAAAAAGATGTTCTGACAAAAGGTGCAATACTTAAGGAAATGGAAGAACAAATGGCTTATTTGGATTTGGAACAAAAAAATGCAGCTTTAGCACAAATTGTTGGGCCACAGAGAATAAGAGGTTTGGCTGGCTCAGGTAAAACAATAATTTTGTGTATGAAAGCTGCTTTGATACACTTGAGAGAACCTAACAAGAAAATATTATATACTTTTACCACTAAGAGTTTATATGATTATATAGAAACTATGATTGTGAGATTTTATCGTTTTTTTGGCGATGGCAATTTGCCGGATTTTGATAAAATACAAATTAAACATTCTTGGGGAGGTGGAACAATTTCGGGAGTCTATTACACAGCATGTAAAAATAATAATATTACTCCATTAACGTTTGAACAAGCAAAACAATTACATTATGTGGACCCGTTTGATGCAGTATGCAGTGATTTATTACATAAAACTAAAGGAATAATGAATAAAGACTATGATTATGTATTAATTGATGAGGCTCAAGATTTTAGACCTTCTTTCTATCAATTATGTAGAGCTATAGTAAAGGAAGATTGTTTAGTTTGGTGCTATGATGATTTGCAAAATATTTTTGATGTTAAGATTCAAGATACGATTGCTACATTTAAAAATGATTATGGTGCGGATGGAATAGATTTGGAAAAATTAAATGAAGAGTTTCCCGAATTAAACAACGATGTTGTTTTAGAGAAAACTTATCGAAATCCGCTAGAGATATTAGTATTAGCTCATGCAATTGGATTTGGAATATATAATGATGTTCTTATTCAAACTCTAGAGAATAATCAGCATTGGCACGATTTTGGATATGAAGTTGTTCAAGGGAATAGTCGTATAGGCGATAAAATGGAAATTGTTCGTCCAAAAGCTAATAGTCCTTTAATTATTTCTGATAAGCAAAAACCTGAGGAAATTATTAAAATTACTTCCTATGATGGAATGATAGAAGAAATTGATGCGGTAGCTGAAGATATTTATAATAGTATCAACACAGAAAAATTGCATCCTGACGATATTATAGTAATTACTTTGGATGATAAAAATAGTAAGATACAACTAAAACTATTAAGTGATAGATTAAGGGCTAGAGGTATTGAAAGCTTTAACTTGACAGATAGGTCTTATTCTAAAGGTTTTATTGAGGAAGGATGTGTTACATTATCTACAGTTTATAGAGCAAAAGGGAATGAAGCGGCTCAAGTATATGTAATGGGAACTCAAATTTTTGAGCATAATAGCAATCGCCGTTCAATGAGAAATAGAATATTTACAGCATTTACTAGGGCAAAAGGATGGTTAAAAATAAGTGGTATAAATATTAAAGACGGAAAGCTTTGGAAAGAAGTGGAAAAAGTTTTTGAAAATGGTTTTACGCTAAAATTCTTGCAAACCGAACCCCGATATGTTATAGAAAGAGATAAAAAGAACGCAAAAAACAAGAAAAAAGTTAAGCAAATTATTGACAAAATGAAAGAATTAGATTTGTCGCCTGAAGAATTCAAAATGATGTTAGATGAGTACGGGGGTAGTAATGACTAGTGCAAAAATACTTGTTTCAATAGAGAGCATATTGAAATATTTAGATATGGTGGGTATTTCATATACATGCACGGTTAAAAGAAAGAATTTGAAACCAGGAAAGTATTCTGAGGCTTATTTTCAAGCTTGTCATACTGGGGATTACAAGGCTAAATTTTTAACGGCATTACATAATTCTGACTATGATATTATGTTGGAAGATGGTAGTTTTTTTCAATTTACATCAGAATCTTCAAAAGATATACATTATTCTTTTTTTCATAGGATTGAACAAACTCTTTCTTATAATGAGTTTGAAGAAAAATATTTAACTGAAGACAATATTGATACAATTGCTCAAGAATATGAAATGTATTTGACAACGGACAAACCTGAAGCATATCCTTGTCCTATACGATATGACGTGGCGGATAGGGAATATAAAGAAGGATTACATGCTTATGCACATATTCATATAGGGGTAGAAACGGAAATTAGAATTCCTATAGATAAGATAATCAAGCCACTAGGTTTTGTAGATTTTGTAATTAAACACATGTATAAACAAAAGTGGGATAAAGCTTATATTAACAATGAGAAGTTTAGAGAGCTTGTAAAAAAAATAAAAAATCAAGCAGAGCAACTCAAAGATTGTAATTTTACTAGCGATGAAAAATATCAGTTATATCTAACCTAGTAAATAATAAAATTTAATAATTCCTAATTTGAGTATCATTGTGCTATTTGGTTATATACATGTGAATTCCTTATCGATTCTCAACGGGAGTGAAATTGCAAAAAATGCGTTTTATGATTCCAAATTTATGACCAATTAATTACCAAAAGTAGGGTGACTACAATTGAGATTCTTTTTGGTGCGATTCTCTTCGAGAGTGACGAAATTTTGGGATTGCATTTTCCCGATTTGGAATAGAAATTGAATTATTTCATCAGAAAAGTTAGAAAACGATACAAATTTTTCGTGACGATACGAATTTTACGAAACAATTTATTTGACAAAAACGAATTTTATATTCGACTATTAACATATAAGAATTAATTTTTTTAAGTACATTTCAAGCTCCTAAGGAGTAGAGGTTGGTTGATTTTCGGTGAGAGTGTTTGGCAAGGATAATAACGTAGGTAGAGCCGACAATGCAAGTTGTATATATACGATAAAAGAAGTTGATTGTTTTGTGTGGATGTGGTATACTTATAATAACAAAATCAAAATAGGATAAGACAAGTTATGGTTATGCGTAAAGAAGATACGTCGAAAAGAGTGGCAAGGCGTAAGTACGAAGAAAAGAATAAAGAAATGCGCAAAGAGAAAAACGCGAACTTTCAAACGATGATTCCAAGAGAACTGTTTGAAGAAATTAACACGTTTTTAACCGAAAAGGGTATGACGAAAGTGGATTTTATCAAAAAAGCCTACAAAATAATGAAAAAGGAGGACTAAAATAATGTTAGAAGTTGGAAAGAAAGCACCTGAGTTTACGTTGCCCGATAAAAACGGGAATATGGTTTCGTTGTCCGATTTTCTCGGCAAGAAAGTGGTTTTGTATTTTTACCCGAAAGATAATACGCCTGGGTGTACAAGACAGGCGTGTGCGTTTGCGCTTAAAAACAAGGAAATTGAAAATAAAAACGCAGTTGTTATCGGTATTAGCAAGGATAGCGTGAATTCGCATTTGAATTTTGCGACGAAGTATAACTTGCCATTTGTTTTGCTTTCGGACACCGAACTTTCGGCAATTCAAGCGTACGGCGTTTGGCAAGAGAAAAAGTTGTACGGCAAAGTGAGTATGGGCGTTGTGAGAACGACGTTTTTGATTGACGAGCAAGGCATTATACAAGCGGTTATGCCAAAAGTCAAACCTGACACCAACGCCGACGAAATTTTAGCGTTGTTAGAAGATTGAAAAATATAGCAAAAGAAAACCGTATAATTATTGACGATAAATTTTTGTTAAATAAAAGAGCTTGACAAAAATACGACAAAAAATGTCGTAGACTGATATCGTAGTTATAGACGAAGACACACAGCATAATCATCTTGACTTTTTATACGTTAAATGTGGAATACAAAGCAAGGAAGTAGGACAAAAAATTTGGAACGAGATCGAACGGTTGCACCCAAACACGAAAGTTTGGGAAACTTTTACACCCTATTTTGAAAAAAGAAATATCCACTTTTATATTAATCGTTTGGGATTTCATGCTGTCGAATTTTTCAATCCAAGACATAAGGATTCGAATATACCCGACGATATGGTAGGCGGAGATTACTTTTTTAGATTTGAAAAGGTAATGCAATAATAAATTTCTATTTTGTTTTCAGTTCAGTAGAAAAGCCTATAAATATTTTGACGTAAAAGAATGACGACGAAACAAAGATAACTGCTTTAATAATCTGCATAGTTATGAGTAGCGTTGCAGTTGTTGGATTTGTTATGTCGATAAGTACTATAACGTACCAACGTAAAAAGCCGAATGTGTATTCGGCATTTATTTTTATTTACTGTGTAATTCTCTATATTCATTTGGAGTTTTACCCGAATATTTTTTGAAAACGCGAGAGAAGTGGCTTTGAGATGAAAAACCCAAATAAGCACTTATTGAAGGTATAGGTTTATTGGTATAACGAAGAAGACGTTTTGCTTCTTCGGTTTTTTCTTTTAGGATGTAATCGGTAAGTGTCAAACCTATTTCTTCTTTGAATTTTACCGACAGTCTGGTTCTGCTAAAATACATTGCTTTTGCAAGACTCTCAATATCAACGGGTTCGGATAGATGGTGTTGAACGTAATTACTTATATCAGTAACAAGTTTTGATGGGGACTTGCCAAGCTTTAATTTTTCAACGCGCTCGGTATAGTCGAGAACCATATGGTATTGCAAATTTGTAATACTGTCAACCCTATATACAAGTTCACTTTTTTGAATATAAGCGTCGGAGAGAGAAAGAGCGTCTTCTACATCCATACCACCACGAATGGCTGCACGAGAAACAAGTGTAGCGGTAACTATAAACTTTGTATGCACATTGCTCATTAATAAGCAGTTGGGGTTATGTTAGTTGGATAATTCTACAAAATTAATTTGGGGATATGTTGCTTTATACTCAGCCAATAAGCTGCTGTCAACTTGGACTGTAACTCCTTGAGATAGGGCGTTGACGTCGCTTGTTGTGAACGTGGTGAGCGAGGTGCCTTCAATTTTGACGGTTTTCAAGAATGAACACAAGGTAAATATACCGTTGATATTTTCAGGAGACCCTTGAATAACAACTGTTGATAAAGAGTTCGGTACATAATAACCGCCTTTTGACGTACACCCTGTGTATGCAGTTTTTCCGAAGTAAGAAAGAATCGTTTTGTTTGCACCAACGCTTAGCGTTGTTAAAGCAATGCATTTTTCAAATACACCGTCGCCAAAGGTGGCTGTTGGGTTAATTGTTGCAGTTGTTAATGCGGTGCACTCTAAAAATGCTTGGTTGTTGAGCCTTGCGCTACCAAGAACTGTTAAATTTGTGATTTTAGAACAATTTGCAAATGCACGATATCCGATTGAAGTAACGCTTTCGGGGATAGAAACCGATTGTAGGTAGGTATTACCGCTGAAAGCCGAGTCCTCAATTGCGGTTACTTGATAGCCACTTACGCTTGTTGGAATTTTGAGAGTTGTCGAGTTCCCCGATATGCCCATAATGGTAGCAGTGTTATTGATATTTAATTTGAAAATCAATTTTTGCGTTGCACTTTTATCGTATACAAGGGGTAGAAGGGTAACGTTTCCGCCATTTCCAAAGTCTGCCGTGTTTGCTACTATGCTATTATTTTCAATCCACCACCATCCGCCAAAATTCAATGACGTTGTAGGATTTGCAATTGCTACCGATTGCGCTTCACTGTATGTTTTTGGTTGAGATGATATGGTTACACCGTCTAACAAATTGTATGTGATAGTGTAAATATCAACGAAGTATGCATAAAGCGTGATATCTTGATCCTTCGTGTTGACCTTTGTAATACCGCTTGATAGGGTCCCTGCAGAGGTTGAATAGTCCGCGTCAAGATACCAACCCTTAAAAGCCAAGCCATCAAAAGTAGGTGAGTAGATGTTTAAAACAGTTGATTGCAAGGTAAACGTAGTAGGATTATTTTCATTATTAAAACTGCCCTCGGGTAGATTGTAAATAATATTGTACTCAGTATATTTAGTTAAAGCGGTAAACGAAAGGTTTGCAATTTCACTACTCTTAATCTCGGTATATAACGTCGCTGTATTGCTACCCTTGTACCAGCCTAAGAAGTCTCTGCCTTTTAGTACTGCCCCATCGAATTTATCGGGTATCATTGATTGGAGTGTAGGCAAAGTGAAAACACCGTCGACAAAATCTTCAATTGTATATTGAATCGTGGCTTTTTTGCCGTTTGCTGTAAAGGTGATTGTGTATGGTTTAGCAGTCCATTTTGCAGTAAGCGTCAAGTCGTCGCAGGTTTCGGGTATGGTTGCAACACCAACCTTTGTTATTATTTCGTCACCCATGAACCAACCATCAAACGTATAATTTGCACGTGTTAGTTTTGTAAGCGTTGTTCCTGTGGAAGTTGCCTTAAACGTTGTTTGTAAATTCTGAGTATTGACGCCCTCATAATCGCAGTTAAGATACGTAATATTATAAATTCGTTCGCGCCACTTTGCGTATAAGGTTGTGTTACTCGACACCGAATTAAGTTGTGTTACGGCTGAATTTGTAAAATCGGACGTGAAATACCAACCCTCAAAATAGTAACCGATTCTACTTGCGTCACTTAATGTGACGTGGTCTTCAATAGTGGCGGTCGTAGGATTGTTGTTAGTTGCCTTAAACGTTGAGTTATCGTTCAATACATAGGTTATTGTATAGTTAATTGCTTCCCATTTAGCATATGCGGTAAAGACTCTAGTTGACGGGTAATCCTCGGCATTGAAAGAGGTTACTTCATTTTTTAATCCGCTATCGAGGAACCAGCCTAGGAAGTTGTATCCGTCCTTTGTCGCAGGCAAAAGCTCAACAACGCCGGATTCAACGTTGTAACTTGTACTTCCACCATATCTCGCACCTGTCATCATATTATTTAGTTTCATTGTGATATTGACAGGTTGCCATTTTGCGTATAACGTCAAATTGCCATATGTACCTTTTTGGATAGTGTTTGATTGTGGTATATCAAAGTTTTGGTCTAAATACCAGCCTAAGAACACATATTCCGGGTAAGACAAAATCGGTAACGATATCTCATCGTTTGCGGTATAGGTTGTCGGTATATTTTGCTCATTGCAATTGGTAAAACGAGCGTCAACGGTGATTGAATAGACGATTGATTGCCATTTAGCGGTAAGTTCAAGGTTTCTATCCTTGCTAAATGCCGAAATCACACTAATTGCCGAGCCGTTGAAATCGGAGTTTTCATACCAACCCATAAACTTATAGCCGTTTCTTGATAATATTGGTAGCGCTTTTTCTTGATTAGTGTAGTATGTGTCATATGAAACAACTTCGTTTCCCGAATAGTCAACGTATTCGTGGTAGGTGATATTCCAATTATGATAGTTATAAGTCGCTACTAACGTTGCTTTTCTTGAACCTTGCTCGTTCATAATATTTATTAAAGAAGTGGTTTCAAAATCAGATAGGGCGTCTTTGTCAATTCTTATATTGCTAAATGCGCTTTGTCCGAGCCAAGCGGTAAAGTCCGAGCCGAATTTTTCGGGAGAAGGTAGGGATATTGTAGAATCCGTGTCTTTGAAATAAAAATATTTTAATTCGGAATTGTTGTTTCCGTCCAAAATTAACGTATATTTATTTTCTAATTTGGCGTATAGATTGATATTCCCCCAAGAACCCGATTTGAGATAGTATCTATGATTCGAGTCCTTTGTAAACTCGTTGGAAAATTCTTTATCAACGAACCAACCTAAGAAGAAGTAGTCTTCGCTGTCGTAATCGTCAATGATGGTGTCGGTATCGGTGATTTTAAAAGTTATGCTTTTAATTAAATCGTTTGTTATGGAGTTATACAAATTTAGACTGTACTCGGCAATTGTCCACTTTGCAACGACTGTGATATCTTTGCTAAGTCCTTCGGTCGTGGTAATGGGGTTACCGTTATAGAACCAACCGTTAAAATCATATCCGTTTCTAGTAGGCTCAACAAACGTAAGAGGGTCATCCTTTGTGTACGTAGTGGGATTAGTGTTTTCCGCCTTATATTGAGAAGTGGAATCCGCAAGGTCATAGTTAATCTTGTAGCCGTCGGCAATCCAAACGCAGTGAAGAATGAGATTTCCGGTAGTTCCCTTTGTGATTGAAGCGATAGTGTTATTTTGTTCGTCAGCATAGTGACTAAACGTATAGCCGTCAATATCGGCAGGCGGTTCAAGAGGTCTAACTGTTTCTATGTTATAACTTTCTTCCCTGATAAGAACACCGAAACTATATATTTTTATTGTATAACTCAATCTTTGCCAACGAGGGCGAAGGGTAATATCACTTTCGATAATGCTGTTAAAGTTAAAAGGTTCGCTTGAAAGGGTTGAGCCGTCCCACAAATACCAACCGCTAGTTTGATATCCCGGGCGTTCAACCTTAGGCGGGGTGATTTTGCCGTCAATGGTTTTAATAGAAATAGGGGAAAGGTTATCATAGTTTAAGTCAAAGTTGACTTCATACTCGGGATAAACCTCTTTAACTATGTAGTTCAGCGTAAATCTAACGGTGCGGTTTTCGTTATCTACAAATGAGATGGAGCAAGATTTCGACCCTAAATCATTGGAACTAAACCCCGAAATCTTAAAATTAGCGTTATAGTTATAATCTTTTTCGCTACCGTCACTATATTTAACGGTAAACGTTTTGTCGGTAAGTTGTTTAATTAATTCGCTTTCACCGTCATTTTGATATACCTCAACTTGCCAATCGTAAACTACTTCTTTTACACTTGAAAGGCTGTTGACGTAGTACTTCCACTCAGTAGAAACAGGTCCGTAGTCACTTTCATATTCAATAGTTGCGGTGTGTTCCCCGGTCGACACGGTTGAAAAGTTTTTTATCCAAATTCCCTTTAAAGGATACTTAAAAATATTATCATCTTCCAATTTGATACAAAGCAGAGCGTCTTTAAGTAGTCCGTTTTCTAAGGGGAGCGGTTCACCCGATAAAAAGGTTTCGGGCATATTTTCAAGATATACGCTTTTGATTGTATGTTCAATCTCTTTATCCTTGACGGTATAATAAAGGTTGCAAACAAAATTGGAATAATTAATTTTAAGTGTTTTTCTATTAGCGGGAAAAGCCGTCGAAAATGAGCCAGGATCAATCATATCAATGGTAACGTCAACTGTCATAACGGTACCATTAGAGTAGGTTATTTGAATTTGGGAATTAGTCAAATCTAAGCTGTCACCAACCGTATAAACTGTTTTAAAGGTACCTTCAACAGGCGTTATAGAAAGGATTTTGTTCTCGTTTTGTTTAACGCAAGAACAGCAAAAAAGGGTAAGGGCGAAAACTAAAATAATTAAAACTGTCGTAAATACCTTTTTCATAAAAAACCACCTTGTTTGTTATGTTGACCTACAATATCATTCTGAGTATATAACGTCATTCTGAATATCAAATGTCATCCTGAGCGTAGCGTAGCGTAGTCGTAAGGATCTCATCCACAATGTCATTCCGACCATCCACACTGTCATTCCGAGCGTAGTCGAGGAATCTCATCCTTATTCTGTCATGTCGACCGAAGTGGAGACATCTATTCCAAATGTCATCCTGAAAGCGTAGCGTAGCGTAGTCGTAAGGATCTAATCCACAATGTCATTCCTACCATCCGCAATGTCATCCTGAGCGGAGTGCAACGAAGTCGTAAGGATCTAATCCTTGTGTCATTCCGACCAACGTGGAGGAATCTAATCCTTATTTTCTCATTCCTACCATAAAATGTCATTCCGACCAACTTCGAGGGACCTATCCATAATGTCATCCTGAAAGCGGAGTGCAACGGAGTCGTAAGGATCTCATCCTTGTTTCGTCATGTCGACCAAGAATGTCATCCCGAGCTTAGTCGAGGGACCTATCCTTGTTCGTCACTCTCCTTGCGAAGGAACTTAAAAATTTATATATTTATATTATATATTGATTAATAATAAAAAGTCAATAGAGCAAATAACGACATTTAAAAGCAAAATATAAAAGAAAACTTAAAATTGAGTAATATTTTCTCTTTATTTTTTTTGAACGATATAGTATAATTAAAATATGAAAAAGGCTTTTTTGTTAATTTTTGTGATAATTATTGCACTAATTCCTTTATGCTTGACAACAGCATTCGCCGATGGCGAAACCTATTATGTTGTCGGTGAGCAAGAAATCAAGTTTCATATAAGCAACGTAACCTTGGTTGAGAAATTTTCTATACCAAAAGGCTACGCTTTTGTTCTTATTGAGCGTAATTCCGCAGGATCTGGGTATGCAAAGGTAAAGTATTCAAATTTAGTAGGTTACGTTTCGGACTCCGATTTGGCAAAATGTACCGAAACCACCGCGCCATCGCATGCAACCCCCGAATTGGTTTTGCAGTTTGTTAAGCCGATTGCAGTTTATGACTCTCCCGATGAGTTAACAGCTAAACCCGTTTCGTTCAACGGAAATGCGCTCTTTTTAGGCGAATACAAGAAAGACGGTGTTACAAAATGTTATGCGTTTAGAGAATCCGGTGGGGCCAACGCTGTCGTATATTATGTATGGAGAACGGGTGTTTCCAATGCAACCGATATCGATAATCTACTTAATCCACCCGTAATCACGCCGGGTGGAGATGAAACTCCGTTGCCGGGCGACGCTACCGAGAATCAAAAAGAAACACCTAAAAATAAAACAGTACTTAGAATAATTTTGGTATTGGGAATTGTCATTCCTGCCTTTATTATCATATTGATAATATTCAAGTCAGGCAAGAAAACACAAAAAATCGAGAGAGAAGTTGCCGACGATAGCGATAGATTTGACGACTATTGATTTGATTAACGTGTAATTCTAATCGTCATTTTATCAATCCATAATGTCATCCTGAGCCACTACCATGTCATTCCGACCGAAGTGGAGGAATCTAATCCAAATTCTCATCCTTAAGCGT
>CALYRM010000025.1 GCA_945482995.1 uncultured Clostridia bacterium
TAGACTAAACGCTCTCCGGACTTTTCCATATACTTGGTTATGTACTTCGCAGCATAGGCAACGTCGTCTTGCGTGGCTATATCTTTGAAGTCGTTTCTGCCAAAATGTTTGAGAAAGTGGGTGTTTTGATAGGTGGTTTGCATACGGTGATTGCGTGTGTCGTAATCCTTTACTTTTTCCAGCGTTCCAATCATCTTGGGGATATGGAATATTCTGTGGAAATGTAGTCGCTTGGTATCGTTGCCACGCTCCCACACACCTACGTACTTCCAACCGTTTCTTGCCACAAGGTGTTTGAGTGTATTGGATAATTTCTTGCGGAAAGACTCTTCGGTATGAAGTTCGTCCGAGTAAGTAAACGTGCAAAAATAGTTCCAATCTTGTAGCCGTAACTTTCGCATAAGATGTACTTTGCGTTTTATGGCATTGGTTTTCATTCGCTCAACGTGTTTGTCTACAAAAATAGTCAAGTCGTCTTTATTGACAAAATCTTCTTTCAGTGCCTCTTTAATGTCTACCTTGCGTTCTTTCTTAGGTTGAGATTGGCTTTCTTTGTATGCCTTTTCGAAACGCTCTTTTGTGGTTTCGGTTGGTGTTTCAACCGTCTGTTCTTTTTGCGTTTGTTGCATTGGCTTGACGACGCGTCTTTTACGTCCTTTTTTACTTGGGAACGCTCCTTTGGGTATTCCTATGTAGTGACTGCCGTCAAAGTAGATTTTCATATCTTGGTTATTCATTGTTTCCTCCTTTTTTGATTGAGTGTAAACTTCAAACTCGCAAGTTTTTTGCGACTTCAAAAATGTATTTGATAGAATCGTAAAAATTTTTGTATCGGTAAATCGCTTCTCCCAAAATACAATCGGCATTCTAAAATTCAAACCGGACGTATTTGATCTATTTGAAAAATTTCCTGCCGTTTTTTCACTCAATTTTAGCCTACAACACATCGGTCAAAAAGTGTGAGTGGGTTGAAAGGTAGTTTCAGGGTATTTTTGCTAATTATAATGGTTTTACAGGGGTTCAAATTGGACTGTAAAGGGGCTGAAAAGGGGTATAGAGCAACAAAAAAAGAACGACGTCAAAAACGCCGCGTGAAAACACAACTAAAAACAAATACTTGTTGGAAAAAGGAAAACAACTCAAAAATGCCGACAACGGAAAAACGGGCGCGGTTCGCAGCGGTGTAGCGAGAACGCCCCGTTCTGTTAGGCTTTGAGTTGTCCTTTCCCAAAGTATTATTTAGTTGTTTCACGGGTGCTTGACCGCGGAGCGAAGCGACGCGCTTGTATATGTCAAGCACCCGTGAGAGTGCCATTTGTAAAAT
Organism: uncultured Clostridia bacterium; assembly: GCA_945482995.1. Classification (GTDB taxonomy): domain Bacteria; phylum Bacillota; class Clostridia; order Christensenellales; family CAG-1252; genus RUG14300. The sequence continues at coordinate 1,325 of CALYRM010000025.1, forward strand.
TATATGTTTACGATCAAGCAATTTACAATTCTGTCAATTTATTTCACAATAATAATTGAAAACTATATTGATAAAGTTGTAAATTTATCTTATAATCAATTTATTCAAATAAGGAGAATTGTTATGATAATAGAATTTGAAAAATTATTAAGCATATAAAGCCGAGAGCGTTCAACTCTCGGCATACTTTTAGAGAGAATAGTTAATACAAATTGCATTTGCCTATTCATATCGTTTAAGAACATATTGTAATATTAATTTTTTGCTTCATCTGTATATAGCCATATATCTTTGTCGCATTTTGATAAATTTTTTGGATGCGATGAGTGTGGGGTTGTGATTATAGCTAAGATAATTCTATAAAAAAAATAAGTAAAGCTGTCGAAAATAATATTAAATGCTTGAAAAATGATGGACAATTTGATATAATTTATATGGAGAAAATAATATGAATCTTTTTCTATCATCAACAGCAATATGGCCCCCTGCATGGGATCAATTTATACCAAGTGTTATCGCAACAGTGTTGGGCGTTTTTCTGCCTTTTTTTATTCAATCGTTAATAGAAAAAGGTAGAAGAAAGTCTGAAAGCAAGGAGCTTTTGCATCGAATATACGATGAACTGGCTGGCGTGATCAAGAAATTAAGTGATTTTAAGGATAATACATTAGAGCAGAATCCCTTAAAAACAATGGCGTGGGATGAGGCCCTGAACACTGGCTTAATCTCTATGCTTAAAGCAGATATTCGCATTAAATTATTTGCTATTTATGAAACGATAAGCACTTTTAATTCATGGGCTGCGGTAAAAACTAATTACTATTTTGATCATATTGATTCTGGCAATAAATTTAACCACTCGCTTGATTCAGAGCTAAAGGAATTAAAGAAAAAACTACTGGATCAAACTAATGGTATTCCAAGCGTCAGCGCCACCATTAAAGATTATTTAAAAATAAAGTAATTATGGAAATTAACGGAGTAATAATATGGAAGTTGAACAAAAATGGTGTGATGAATTTAACTGTCCTCATCGCGAGGCATGCTCTTTCGATCATAAAACTGTTTGTAAAAAGTATATTGAGCTTTCTAAGCGGAACGTGAGTGATGATAATGTGCAAGAATCTATTGGCACGACAACAGATGTCCTTTTGAAGATTATGAGTAAATGTATACAAAGGGGGACAGACCAAAGAACCGTTGGTCATTATGTTATTACCTCTGGTGAGATGTCGCGCATGTCAAAAGATGAAGAAATTCATATACTATCTAATGAATATCTCAATTATGACTATACTCCCATATCTACATTGGCAATCGCCTTAAACACTCAAAAGGGTGTACACTACTATTATTATGGTACAAAAGAACAAGAGAGTGTCGTTATGGCATTGAAGGAGAGAGTAAAGGGTTACTATCAAAAGGGCTGGAGGGCAAAGGATAAAATTGCGAGATGGATTCGAAAAGCTAAAAGTAGCTTATATAATTATCAGGATTTTTTGAGAAGTATTTGTGGTTATTCCATTGGCAACATAATTGAAAGCGTTGTCATAGGTAGTAACATCTCAAGAGAAGAGAAAGAGAAGGTATTAGATGACATTATCAGTACGATTAAAGCTATGGGGAAATCCCAAGATTATGTAATGCCTAATTTAGCCAACCTAACATATGTTCTGGATTGGATAGCGGGAATTGAAAGTAGCCAAAACGATAGTATAGTTTATACATTTATTGACGAGATATCAATTTTAATTGAGGGAATCAGAAAAAATAAAATATTAATGTGTGATGTTTTTGTTAAAGATTTCTGCGATAAAATTCAATTATTGCTTGATATGAAAGAATTTTCAATTTGGTTGACAAAAGATGGGTACGAAATAAAATCCAATAGAATTGATTATCTTTTCAATGTGTTTCAATATAAAAACAATAATGCAATCGGAGATCAATTTAATGTATTAATATCTGAGCCTATGAAAAAATGGTTAAGCCCAGCTGAGGGTGAAACAAATAGTGGAATGATTAGTTGTGATGAAGTTGAAATGACCGCATGGGCAAATAATATTCATTTTTGCGTTTTGCGTGATGAAAATCCATATACTCTGTGTTATAGTTTTACTCTTTTTCTGGGCGTAGAAGGACAAGCCGCAGCTTGGTATACTACATATAAAGAAAATTCCAATACAGATGATTCTGCACTTGACAACCCGCTACTTATGATTGATATTAAGCGTAATGATCCATTGCTGAGAGAATTAGAAACTGCCTTTAAAGAGATTATTATGCAAGATAATGAGGTAAAAGGAACACTCAGCGGTTCAAATTCTCGTATTTTAAATTTTTTGGGGATAGAATAGAGGATGCAGTTTATTGTTCGAACAGACGATTTAAAAAGATATTTAGAAATTCTTAAAAAGGATTTTCTTGTATATTATCCAATTAAGGCCAACTCCAATCATAGTTTGGTATCATTTTTGGATGAGTATGTGGATGGATATGAGGTAGACTCCCTTCTTCACGTTTCTACTCTCATAAAAAGACATAACGTTTTGCCAACAAAAATTTTATATAGTTATCCATTAAAAAATCATCACGATATTCGTGTGGCTTTGAATATGGGTATTAGAAACTTTGTTGTTGACGATTTAAATGAGAGCCTAGAAATTTTAAAAAAAGCACGTTCCTCAATAGACTTTATCATACGAGTTGATGTTGCGTCTTATATTGAAATAAAAAATCTATTTACTAAATGGGGGGCATCTTTTCAAGAAATACAAGACATAAAAAAGGCAATTAGTAATAGCCCGCATAGAATTAAAGGGTTTAGCTTCTATTTGCCACAAGAAATTAACACATATGCCAATTTTGAATTAATAATTAAAAGGCTATTCTCTGAATTGGGAGCTTCCAACTATGAGGTAATTAATATTGGAGGTGGCATTTCGGATGAGATGTTACCTGTAATAACATCATTGGTTAAGCATAGCATTGGCTCGGCAAAAACGAAAATAATCATCGAACAGGGACAACACTTGTTAAATAGAGCCATTGATTTGCAAGTTAATATTTTGGATATCCGTTATAAAAATGGGCATAAAATGGTTTATATAGATAGTGGCATTTATCATGGGTTGCTGGATGTTATTTTAAAAAAGAAATCATACAAAATCGTAGCAGATGGGGATTCTTATTTAGAGAAATGCTTGGTTTGTGGCGACTCGTCGGATGTGTCAGATGTAATAGGTGTTTATGACTTACCGGCGAATATTAAATGTGGCGATATGTTAACAATTATTGGATGTGGTGCTTACTGTGAAGAATTTATAACTCCATTCAGTAAAAGAAAAAAGCCAGCCTTAAAGCTGACTTAGTGGAGCTGCAGGATGGACGTGACCCACCATTTCTGGAAAACTATACCAGCGTCCTTCTTTGGACCACAGCAGCAAGAATCTGTTTAATATTATAAATTAATTGGTTTGTTTTGTCAACCGAAAATAACCTAAAAAATCAAAAAAGGAGTTTTTTATGAATAATCTTGAAAAAGAAATCAATGATTTTCTTAACAACGAGCTTCTCTCAACGAAGGGGCTTACTAATGACATCTATAATGAGGAAAGTTTTATAGTTGATTCTTTATCGCGTATATTTTTACGGCGTTATAGAAAATATGCCACTACACAGGAGGTAAAGGATTTTGTAAAAGAGAGATTAACAAATATCGTATCAAAATCCTTACCTTTACGATTTGTTCCAAGTTTTGGTGGATATAAACATTGGTGGAGTCCAACTTATCCCAAAACGGATTGGGCAGAAGTATTCAATATAAAATTCTTGCTGGAATATTTAGCTCCAATATACAATTCGTACAAAAAGAATATTGTTTCTATTGAGTATGAATCTGAGGAAGTCATATTAGCGGAACTTAATAATATTCCTCAAAGCGGATTGGATGCTTATACAGTCGCTTTTAGGGATATATTGAATGTTTTTCAAGGTATTATTGGTGATAGGGTGCAATTATCATTGATATTAGCACGTGAGCAATATGCGGAAGTTGGTTTTACCAAGGATATGCTTTTAAAAAGAATAAACGAGATGATGCCTGATTATTATGCTCGCTTTGATTCGTATGAGGAGGATGATAAACAGAAACGACTTGCTAAAGTTAAAACCAATTTTAAGGTTGATGGGGTTGAAGATTTTACGCATTTGACTGAAAGTGAGTTGAATGAGAAATATAGATGGTCGCGGGTTTTTAACGAGGCATTTCTTGATGCTGACTATGAGGTGCGTGGCGAGTCGTTTTTTGATGATGAAAGTACTATTCCTTTGTTATTTTCGTTTGGTCTTGGACCTGGGGGGGAGGCGTGGCCACACATTGGGTCGAGTTCGTCGTCAATGGTCGATTTTTGGGCTGGTATGGGAATATTAGAAAAGAGAAATAATGGAGCTATTGTTCCGCGAATTATCTCGAAAAATCAATATGAGTTAATTAAAAACGACCTCAACAAGGTTAAAGTTAGGACAAAATTATCAGGTAAGAATAAAAATTACGATTTTATTTATGTTTATAATGGAACGCTTGTTTTTTAATTAGTATTTATTCTAAAAGAAAAGTTATGATAAAGAACTTGATAAAACAGATATTTAGAGAGCAATAAAATAGTTGCTCTCTATTTTTTGCAAAAATTCATTCAAAAGGCTTTATTAGCATGCATATAAAATACATTCAATATGAATAAATATGTGAACATAGTGGTCAGAAATTCGAATGCTATTTTTTTCATAGTTTTCGGCTACTCCTATATTTTTGAAAAAATTGGTTTTAGAGCAATTAAACTATTGAATTTATATTGCGTTTAGTGTATAATACCACAGAAAATACTTATAATTCTAAACAGCGGTAAAATGGAATTCAAGGATCAATTGTAATTCGTCAGGAATAAATTGAATATCAGCCAAACGGATTTAGGAAAAATGCTTGGCGTAAATTTTACAATGGTCAACAGTTTTGAGAATGGAAAGTCGAATCCAAATTACCATTCACTTCGCACTTTTGAAAAGATCTGTAAGGATTATTCTATTATAATTCCAGAAGATTAATATAGTTGATTAATTATACGCTAGGAAGAAGTACGGGAAAATTAATAAGTAAATAATGTTTTTGCTTTGTATGATGAAATACAAGATCCTTCGCTTCCGCCAAGTAAAGCCTAAATCGAATTCGCAAGAGTTCAGTTTAGGCTTTTTTGTTTGTAAAAGTGCAATATATTGTCGGTTTTGCGGCATTTGTCGCAATTAAACCGCGCAGAAACAGGGGTTCAAAAGTTCGTATCCATTTTGAAGTAGCGTTGGGGATACAAACTCTGTTTACCCGTAAATTGCAATATATCTTTGTCGCATTTTGATAAAGTACTCAAATACGGTGGATTGTGCTCTTGAAAGCACTCTACCTATTTCGGGAAAGCTCAAACCTTTTATACGACATTCCAGAGCAATACGCATATTGTCGGTTAAGTTCAGGCTCTCTACTATCGCATCATAATTAGTATAATCTTGTACCGTTTCTTCCTGCATTTCTGTGTATGGTTCACTTGCGGGCGTTAACGCTTCAAGGCTTACGTTGCGGTAGTAGCTGCTTGTTTTGCGGTTAATTAGTTTCGTCATTTTGCGAATGCAAGCAATTTCTATGGTAATAGGCTTGCCTTTCTTTGAATAGCCTATTATGTCATTCAAGTGTTTTCCGTAATGTTCGCAAAGGTACAATGCACCTTCTTGGACTAAATCGTAACTATCACTGAAAATATAGCCTAATTCATTTTTGTGGAGTATATCCACATATAAATCTGCGTGCATTTTTTGCATACAACTTCCCATATATCCGATGAAAAAGCGTGTCTCCGCCATAGCAATTAGTTCCGCCATCGCAAGTACATTATTTTGTGTAATTTCTTCTTTGAGAATGCTAAAACCATTTATTTCTTTTTCCATTTTATTTACCTCAGATTTATTTCGTCTTTCGGCAAAAACGGAGGTAGCACCGGGAAAAGATAGATGTTTTTTGTTTTGATGTTAGCAATACGGAAGTCAACGGAACAGCAAAAATAATTGCGTTGTTGTCAATAGTAAATACCTTTTTTGAAAAATAAAGAATAAAGCCAAGGTTGAGATAATCTTCCTTGGCTTTTGATTATTCGTTGATGTTTTCAGCAATTATTTTTGCCGTTGACTTCCGCTTTTAACTGTGCTACAAACGCAGACGAAAAGGCGATAAATAAAGCGGCAGTATTGTTGATTAAAAAGTGTCCATAAAAATGTGTAACAACCATTAAATCATAACATCCATATCTTGCTTATGTGCGGATTTCATCACGTAGTGATTTCATCCACGCAAGTGGATTTTACCTGTCATTTATGACAGATTTCATTGTTTGTCAGCGTGCTATCAAATTTTTCATTGCACATTTGCTAAGGTGTTCCCCACCGTGGCATTTAATTCTTTCGACTACAATAAGGATGACGCTACCGCGTCGGGATTACAATTTTCTATTTCGATAATTCCATTAATTTGTTTCTTAATAGCAAGTAAGCGTTTTCAACATCATCACAGTTCAGCACCGCTTTTTCCATTGGGCAAATATCGGTCCCCTCACGATTGATTATCTTTTCAGTAAGGGTTTCGTATTCACAAGGGATACCGTGCATTTTCAAGGTATTTTTACCACTTATAGAAAGCGTTTTTGCAAAGACTTTAGTTATTCCACACTTTACAAATAGCATTGCCGCAGCGTTGCCGACTACCAAATCAGCTACCGAATACCCTACAAGATCAACGCCATCCGCAATGAAATTCATCATAGGTGCAATACCTTTTTTCTCGCTAAAAAGGCAGTTGCCATCTTTACATAGGCAAATTGTATGTCCCAATAGATTATTCTTCGCTATTTGTAGATCTGTCATTTTTATTTCTATCCAAAATTAGTTTTAAGCCCATTACAATAAAAGGTACGATTACTGCTTGTAACACCATTCCCAAAAGTCCGGTTTGAATCTGCGACCAAATAACCGCAGGCTTAAAGGGTGCTACCGATTGGAAAATAAGCACGAGCAACATAAATACCGTTCTACCTGCGACTTGCGCTAAAAGCACAGCGGGGAAAGCCATCCAACCGTTTTTAGCTATCTTTTTTGAGAACAAACCCGAGACAGCGGCAAATACGGCAAGCTCCACTACCATAAACGGAAGTCTTGCCAATGCAGGCATAGGATTACCAAATGCAAGCGTAATTAAATAGCTTGCGATGGGCGAAACAATACCTAGCCCTAAGCCCCACGCCCAACCTAAAAGGCAACCGCCGATAAGTACAGGTAAATACATAGGTAGCCATTGAACGCCACCGGGTTGACCTGCAATGAGGTGAACAAGCTGTGGTAAAAGTACCGCAAGTGCAACAATGCCTACCGAAATAAGACTCTTAACCGTAATTTTTATTTTCAAAGATACATTTTTTCTTACTAAAACATTTTCAATCATAATTAAACTCCTTTGCCGAAATATTCGGCGATTGCTTTTATTCCTCTTTAAGTCTTGCGGTAAAATCCGTCATCATTTCCGAAATTTTAATTCCCTGCGGACAAACCTTTTCACAACTTCTACACCCTATACAAGCGCTGGGAAGTTTATCCTTTTCATACGCTGAAAGCGCCATGGGTGCAATAAATCCGCCACCCGTAAAACGGTGTTCATTATAAAGTTTAATAAGCTCGGGAATATCCAAACCTTGCGGACAATGGCTCGTACAATATTTGCAAGCGGTGCATGGTAGCTTTGTTTTGCCTGTCATCACGCCTGCGATATTCAAAAGCGTATTCATTTCCACTTGATTAAGCGGTTTATCACATTCAAAGGTTTTAACGTTGTCCTTCACCTGCGCCATATCGCTCATACCAGATAGTATCATGGTTACATGCGGTAAGCTCTGTAAAAAGCGGAATGCCCAGGCTGGTATATTTTCGTCGGGACGTAATGCTTTTAAGGTTGCTTCGTCATTTTCTGCAAGGGTGACAAGCTTTCCGCCGCGCAAAGGTTCCATAACCCAAATGGGTATATTATAGCTTGTCAAAAGCTCAACTTTTTCTTTCGCATTTTGGAATTCCCAATCAAGATAGTTTATCTGCAACTGTCCGAACTCCATATATGCGCCATATTTCTCGAGGAAGCGTTTTATTACGTTCATTTCGCCGTGAGCGGAAAATCCAAGATGTTTAATTCTACCGTTTTGCTTTTGTTTTATCAAATAATCAAAAATGCCGTATTTCTCATCGAGATACCCGTCTATATTCTTTTCGCATACGTTGTGGAAAAGATAAAAATCAAAATACTCGACACCGCACTTTTCTAATTGTTTCTCGAATATCTGCTCTACTTTATCCATGTTAGACAAATCGTAGCCCGGGAATTTGCTTGCAAGATAAAAACTCTCGCGAGGATACCTTGAAAGTATTTTGCCCATTACTATTTCCGAATTGCCATCATGATAACCCCACGCAGTATCATAATAATTCACGCCGTTTTTCATAGCGTAATCGACCATTTCCGCCGCTAGCCCTTCGTCAATATTTGCATAAACACCGTCTTTGACAGGTAAACGCATGCAACCAAAACCAAGAGCAGATAGCTTTATGTCTTGAAACTCTCTGTAAATCATATTGCCTCCTTCTATTTTAAACTTATTCTAACTTGCACGCTGCCCTTTCCAGCCCCCAAAAGATTACAAATTTCCGCGGATGTATAGCCATTTATCTTACCAAGTCTTGTAAAACTCCAACTATTCGTTCGGTAATAAAGGCAAATGTTATTGCCTTGATATAGTATAACGTCGCCTGCTTGTGTATCGATTTGTTCGTCATTTCTAGGCAAATTATGTCCGATATTTCCTACCTTTTCAAAATTACCATAATCGTTTGCCGTGTAGGTAATATCACCAGTTTTCAAAATTTCCACCAAAAACATAATTTGATTACACCGATTTTGTGGATTGTTAATATTTTAACGTGCAAACATCCAACTAATTCCACTTATACATTTTATAACAAATTATGTAATATGTCAAATATCTATACTTTATAGTATGATATAGCAAAACCGCATAGTAAGACTTTAGCCAAAATGATGGGCTTATAAGATTCGCAACAAATTTGTGCTTGTATAGAGATTTCTCGACTACGCTCGAAATGACATTATGGATTAGATACTTACATTGCGTTATAAAAATTATTGTTAATTTGAAGGAGATTTGTTATAATATAATTCAAAATTGTTTTTTGGAGAAAGGCAATGGAAAATAAGAAGTTTTTTAAATGTGCGATTTTTGATTTTGACGGAGTGATAATCGATACCGAAAAATATCACCACAAGGCTTGGCATGCAGCTTTTGCATATTTCGGAATCGAATTCACCTGGAATGACTATGTACCGCTAAAAAGTACGGGGCGTAAGTTTATTATCTCTTATATAGAGAAAAGAGAAAACCGCATTTTCTCCGAGAGTGAAAAGCGAACTATCGAAAAAATCAAAGACGAAGTGTACACCGATTGCTTTAAAGATATATCCGAAAACGATTTCACTAACGGCGTCATTGATTTTCTCGAATTTCTTTTATCCAAAAATATTAAAACGGGTGTTGCCTCATCAAGCAGAAATGCAAAAGATTTAATTGATAAATTTAATTTAGGAAAGTATTTTAACGTAGTTATAGACGGAACAAACGTAGCGTGTCCCAAAAAACCAAATCCCGACATTTTCATCGAGGTGGCACGTCGATTGAATATGAATAATTACGATTGCGTTGTTTTCGAGGATTCTTACGCAGGGTTTGAAGCCGCTATTGCAGGCGGTTTCGACTTGATTACCATTGGCGAGCTTCATTCCGACAGCGCTTTATTGGCAATAGACGATTTTACAGATATTCAAGATAGGCGCAATTTTCTTATCGCTAATGATTTTTGAGGCAAAATGCTAAAAAATTACTAGTATTTTGAGAATAGGATTTTAGAAAACCAGTAACAAAATTGAATGTTTACTACAATAAACTATTACTTTTTTCTTATAAAACAAGGAATTTTTTATTTTTATAGTCCCAAAATATTAGTGATAACGAAACTTCCACCTAAAATAAATTTTTACAAATTTGTATTTCAAACAAAAACCACCCAAGGTTTTTAACCTTGAGTGGCGAAAATTTAACACGATTACATATATCATCTTTAATCTTCGGTTTTAATCTCTATTTTATCGGCAAAGAGTTTTTCAAAATCTTCTAACGTTCCCATTTTTAATAAGTTCTTTTGACAAATGAAGTATTGTTTCATTTCCGCAATAAACAAATAAAAGTCTCCGTGATCCTCTATAGATATGATATCATCGAAAATTAATTTCTCCGGTTCATAATTTTTGCCCATAGCCTTATTATATAAGGTAATAGAATTATCGTCAATAACTACCTTGTCGGGGCAGACGCTTAACATTATTAAAAATAATATCATAAATATACCAATGGGAACAAATATAAAGAAAATCAAGCCTAACTTTGAAAAAGCAATGCACGTAGGCAAAACAATTAAAGGTGAACCAAGGCAAAACAAAATGCAGATAATTATCAATCTTGCTTTATACAAACCAAGCGTAAAGAACTTATTCTTTATACTCATTTTTCCTTCAAATGTAATCATTATTTTTCTCCATGTATTTTATTCTTATACTTCTTTTTGTTTGTGCGGATATTCGACTTATGTCATGTCGTTTCAGGCTATTCGTTTGCTGCTGTAAGAGTCTGTGCTATTGATGTCCTTCGACTATGCTCAAAATAACGATATTAACAAAATCTTCCACCTTGCAACCACCATTCCTCTGTATATTTGACTTTTAAATTATCAGGCTTATCTGCAAAGAAACCGCCGAGATTGCGAGGAGTAGGTATATAAAAGTATTTCGTAATCTGATAATAACAAATTGCTTGTGTAAAAAGACCATGCCACAAATGATAATGTCTTACAAGTTTCTTGGTAATTATTCTATTCCTTGGCGTTTTAATATGTATTTTAAGTGACCTTATTGGAACTCTTGCGTGCAAAGCAAAGTGTTTTTGTAATCCATTTTTTATATATCTATAATATACTAACCTAACCATAATTGCCATTATAAAGGATAGTTGAAAAATATAACCTTTCAAATTGATTGCGTAAGTATTATCACCTACATAAAACTTCCATAACCCTTGAGTACATTTTTCAATTATGATATCGTCTAATGACTTTACATTAAGTTTTTGTTTGCTCAAGGCTAAAGTAGTATCTGCGTTTAGTTTAGTGAATTTTTTTGTGCAATAGATAAATGCAATACAGGGAAGATACATAACAAAATAGCCTATAATATTCAAAAAGACAAATAAGAGCCTTACTCCAGATTCATCGAAATACGGTACGACAAATGGTAAATAGAATAATGCTGCAATATAATTTAAGCTAATAAATAATGAAACCAAAAAAATAGTCATAACATACCTACTTTACGCTAAGGTGTGGAGCATATTAGCTAATGTACCATGTGCTGTGTCACATATACTATTATAGGCTTAAAAATGGCAAAACGCAACATTTACATAATAAATTTAAAAAGAAGGATGACAGATTAGTAGCTTGTAAGCGTTTCGTCTGCTTCGCAAGGGGTTAGTGCTTGAGGTCCCTCCACGTTGGTCGGAATGACGAACAAGGATTAGATCCTTCGACGTTGTTCAGGATGACAGATTAGTACACTCAGGATGACTTCATGGGCGATATGTTATTAAAATCCACCACCTATCCACCATTTTTCTGTATACTTGACTTTATAATTTTGCGGTTTGGGTGAGAAAAAGTAAGAAGGTTGCTCAATGCTAGTAAACTTTCTCGCAATCTGATAATAACAAATTGACTGTGTAATAAGATTAAAATTCAGTCGATAGTTTCTAACTATTATTTTCTTTATAATTTTTCCTCTGCAAGTAATAATTGGAATACTGAGTGATCGAATTTTGATTCTTCTATATTTCGCAAAGTTTTTTTGTAAACCATTTTTTATATACTTATAATATAGGAAACGAACAAAAATGCCCATTATGAAAGACTTTTGGAAAATGTATCCCGTTAAGTTAATTGTATAATCTATATCTTTTACCGATAATATCCATATTCCATTTCCACATTGTCTAACAGAAATATCTTCTATTGAGTTGAGAATCCCCTTTTGTTTGAAAAAGGAAAGTGTTGTTTCTGCATTGAACCTAATATACTTTTTTGTGCAATAGATAAATGCAATACAGGTAAGATACATAACAAAATAGCCTATAATATTCAAAAAGACAAATAAGAGCACTACTCCACTTTCATCAAAATACGGTACGACAAATGGTAAATAGAATAATGCAGCAATATAATTTAAGCTAATAAATAAAGAGACTAAAAATAGAATCATAACATACCTACTTTTATAATCCCCAAATTTAATAATCTGGGGATTATATTGAAAATTAAGTTTTAATCTATAAAACCGAAGCAAAAACTAATTAAACTGCCTATTATATCATCCATATATTTAGTAAAGAAACAACTATCCATAATTCCCTCCTTTACACCATCTACACCAAGTTTTCCAATTTTTAGGGTATTAAAGCCAGCATCTGCTAACTTATGATTAACCGTTAGGTTATCTTTAGCCTTGCCAACAATCGAAGTATATTTCTTGTGTGCTGTCAATGCTTTTGAACCATTGGAAACTCCATAAGAAACACAGTCAAGAGCAAAATCGATTAATGTTTGTTTTATAATATCCTCTGTCGTTATTTCTTCCTCCAACATTTTTGCTTCAACTATTTGAGCAATGGGAGAAGTTATAAGTGTAAGAGGGGGAATAACAGCTAGAGCGTTGATAGCATTTGAAGCCAATTTCGCTCTATAATACTTCCACCCATTATCAACTTTTCCATTATCTGCGGCATCTATTATTACCTCTACAAGCATTGAAATAGCGTAAGATATAGCTACAGTAGCTAAAAATGCAAAGAATGAACGCCCATTTTTGTCAAGGTTGGAAATTGGATTATTCCCACAATAGCAGAAAAGGTTCATCCCATTCAAGTCCGATGTATCCAAGAATGCTATGTTATCGCTATTCAACCACCTACCCCATTCGGGAACATAGTAGCGAGATTGACAGTAGTACATCGAGCTTTCTTCGTCAAAGTAGTAACCTTTGAACCTAAATGGATTATCTTTACCTAAGGTCGTTGCAAGGGAACCCGAAACAGTTGTTACTCCATATTCCGTTATAGAAAGGTTCTTTGCAGGTACAAATCCTAAACCAACTACATAAAACGGATGTTCTGCTGTACAAACTATTTCCTCACCATTGGCTATGATATGAAACTATTTATCTATTGTGTTTGTGGAATAACCGCAAAACTTTTGATTATTCTAATATATTAAGATTAGATATGTCAATACCTATCGTAAATAAAAACCACCCAAGGTTTTTATACCTCGGGTGGCGAAAATTTGATTATTTGTTTAATTAATCATACATTACGATCTTATCTAATTTATTCCATTTCAACTATTTTTGAAAAATTATTTTCATCCACGCAGCCACCATTCTTCTGTATATTTTACTCTTTCATATTTCCCTCTATAAAAAAGATAATTTCTAGAGTAATAATAAAACTCATTTTTAATCTGCACGCGACATATTGCTTGTGAGATAAGTCCGAACCAGAGGTGATTATGCCTAACAAGTTTCTTATTAATTATTTTATGTCTTGGCATTTGAATTTGAATTTCTAATGATTGCAAAGGGACTTTTGCGTATTTCGCAAAATCCCTTTCCAGCCCATGCTTTATGTACCTATAGTATAATAACCTTACCATAATAGCCATTACGAATGATAACTGAAACATATAGCCTTTCAATTTGATCTCGTAAATATTATCGTTCACATAAAATTGCCATAGTCCTTTACCACACTTTTCAATTTTAATATCACTAATTGATTTTACCCTATGTTTTTCTTTATCCAAGGCTTTTGTATTATCTGCATTTTGCTTAATATATTTTTTTGTGTAACGGATAAAAGCAATAATGTTGAAAGAAATAATATAAAATGTTGATACATTCATTAGAGTTAATAGTAGTTCTCCATAAGATCCAATATAATTTGGCAATAAAAAAGGAAGATATAATAGTGTAACAATATGATTAATTGTAATTAATGACATAACTAAGAATAATAGCATTTAATCTCCTTTTCTGTTGCAATAGAATCATTGGATGAATTAAAACTATCCAATAAATCCAAAGCAATAGTCAATAATTGTAGTTACACCTTTTTCCACAATATAAGCGATTTTACTTTTTTTCATTATTTCGGAAATCACACCAACTACACCATCTTTTCCTATTTTTAAATTGCCATATCCAGTATAGTTATATCCAATCACGAAGTCCACAACCCGCTTAAAAGCGGATTTCATCACGTAGTGATTTCATCCACGCAAGTGGATTTCATCTGTCCGTCAGGGCAGATTTCATTGTTTGATAGCACGCTATCAAACCTTGCATTGCGCATTTGTAAAGCGGATGAGATTCTTCGACTCCACTTCGTTCCGCTTGAGAATGACATTATCAAAAACATACAATCAAGGAATCCACAATTGCACATTGCACATTAGTAATATGGATGAGATTCTTCGACTTCGTTGCACTCCGCTCAGAATGACATTATATACGCTTGAGAATGACAAACAAGGATGAGATTCCTCCACTTCGGTCGGAATGACGAATTGGATGGTTCAGGATGACATCATCATTTATTTTCCTGCTCCTCGTATTGGAGTTTGTAGAGGTTGTAGTAATAGCCGTGATTTTTGAGTAGGGTTTGGTGGTCGCCTTGTTCGACGATTTCGCCCTTTTGCAAGCATATGATATTGTCGGCGTGCTGTATTGTGGATAAACGGTGCGCAACAATTAGCATTGTACCGATATTCATCATTTTCAAAAGCGATTGTTGAATAATTTGCTCGGTTTCGGTATCTATGTTTGCAGTTGCTTCATCAAGAATTAGTATTTGCGGTTTATGTACAACAGTTCTTGCAAAAGATAACAACTGTCTTTGTCCGGACGAAAAGTTTTTGCCGCCCTCGGCAACCATTTCTTCTAAGCCGTTGGGGAGCTTTTCGATAAATTTTTCCGCATTAACGTATTTAACCGCTTCGTTAATCGCTTCGTCGGTTATTGTTTCGTCGTTTAGGTTGATATTTGATTTGACGGTTCCCGAAAATAGAAAGACATCTTGAAGCATTTGTCCGATAGCTCGTCTTAGTGACGCAAGTTTGATGTTCTTGACATTTATTCCGTCAATCAAGATTTCGCCCTCTTGAACGTCATAATTTCTAACTATTAATTGCAAAATGGTTGTTTTACCTGCGCCTGTCGCACCGACAAAAGCCACCGTTTGTTTTGGTTCTATGTGGAAAGAAACGTTTTTCAATACCCATTCACCATCTTTATAGGCAAACCAAACGTTTCTAAATTCTATATCGCCTTTTATGCTTGTGAGTTCTACCGCATCGGGAGCATCTACAAAATCGGGTTTGTTGTCTATAAGGTTGAATAGTCTTTCGCTTGAAGTGAAAGCACGCTGTAACTCGTTGAGTTGGTCGGCAAGGTTTTGAATAGGATTGAAAAACTTACTGACAAGCGAATAAAACTTTTGTATAGTACCAACGGCAACGCCCATTCCTAAAACGACAATTGCCTTAATCTCTTCATCGCTTAAACCCTTGCTAACTGCGTCAAGCGCCGAATTATTTACATCGTTAAATAAGAAATATATACCAAAGCCGAACACACAAGCCATACATACATAGTAAGTAAAACTAATTATCGGTCTAAAGAAAGCGAACAACTTAATGCTCTTTTTCCTTGCCTTATAAATGTTGTTATTGAGTTTCAGGAACTCTTCTTCTTTTCGCTTTTCTTGGTTGAATATTTGCGTTATCTTGACACCTGCTATATTTTCATTCAAAAATGCGTTCATTACCGAAAAACTATGTCTTACCGAACGATAATTGTTTCTTGCATACTTTCTGAATATGTATGAACTTATTCCAATAAACGGCATAAAGGCTAACGTCACAAGCGCAATACGCCAATCGATTATTAGCATTGTTGCAATTACGCCAATGAGCATTATCGCATTTTTGATAAGGTTTACTATTGTGTTTGTAAAAAGGTTGCTCAATGCGTTGGTGTCCGAAGTAACCCTTGTAACCAAGCTACCGACAGGGATTTCGTTTATTTGAGCAATACTCATTGTTTCTATATGCTTAAAGACGTCCATTCTCAAATCGTAAATAATTTTTTGTCCGATTTTTTGCAAGGACATTGTGGTAAAGTACACACAAACCACATTCGCAACTTGAATAGCAAAGGTCAATCCGCACAAAACAAATACACTTATCAATTCCTTTCGTGCCATAATACTTGCGGATAGTTTTTCGGTGATTGTACCCGGGAGAACAGAAGCCAAAAGATCGAAGGCAATGGTTAAAATCATTAAAAGAAGAATACCCATAAGTTTCCAAAAATAGGGTTTGATATAAGGCAACGTCCTTTTGATTATTTCGCTGTCCTTAATCTTTCGGTCAGCTTGTTCGTAAACATGTTCTTTTGCCATATTACATTTCTTCCAATTCTTTTTCTAACGCTTGCAACTCTACCATTCTTGCATAAATGGGAGATTTTTCCAAGCATTCTTCGTGCGAGCCAAAGGCTTCGACCATGCCATCGTTTAATACCAATATTTTGTCAAGTCCCTTTACGGTAGATACTCTTGATGCTATCAAAAGAGTAGTTTTTCCTTTTCTTTCGGTCTTGATATTATTCAAAATGGTTTCTTCGGTTTTAACGTCAACTGCGCTGACAGAGTCGTCCAATACTAAAATTGCAGGGTCTTTCAATATTGCTCTTGATATGGATATTCTTTGCTTTTGTCCGCCCGACAACGTAACGCCGTTTTCACCGATTACAGTTTCGTACTTTTCGTTAAACTCTTCGATATTTTCTCTTACTGAGGAAAACTCAGTGGACTTGATTATTTGTTCATCGCTTGCCGAAGCTACTGCAAAGGCTACGTTATTTCTAATAGTATCGGAGAAGAGGAAGTTGTCCTGCGGACAATAGCCAATGCTATCCCGTACCTGTTTTATTGGCAATTTCATAATATCCACGTCGTCAATAAACAAGGTGCCTTCCTTGACGTTGAACAATCTAAAAAGCATATTTACCAATGTAGATTTACCGCAACCGATTTTGCCTACTATACCAATGGTTTCTCCTGCATTGACAGTCAAATTGATATCGCTCAAAACGTCTCTATCGGGGGCGTCGGGATAAGCGAACGAAAAGTTTTTAAATTCGATTTTACCTTCGATTTTTTCAAGCTCTACAACGTCTTCGGCATCCTTGATTTCGACGTCCTCGTCTAAAAAGGTGGAAATTCTCTTCAATGAGGTTTTACCACGAGCAATCAAGTTTATTATTCCTGCAAGAGCGAAAATCGGCCAAATAATGGTATCTAGGTAACCGATAAACTCAACTAACTTACCGACAGAAAGCCCCTCAGTACCGTTTGAATTAATGTTTTTGTAAACAAGGTAACTGCCACCGAATAAGACGATAGCAAAAACGGTATAAATAAGAATATCAAACGCAACGTTTAATAGTGCGTCCAATCTAACAAATTTTACAGTGGTATCTTTGTTTTTAATAGCTTCCTTTGAAAATCTTTTGAGCTCGAGTTTTTCTTTGACAAACGCCTTGATTACTCTTATGCCTGTAAAACTCTCTTGTGCGAAATCGCTCAAATCCTCAAATGCCTTTTGACGTTTTTCAAAAGCTCTTTCAAAGGCTTTATCCAAGAAAACGGCTAAAACCGCTAAAATGATAAGGGGTATCAAACAAAAAGCTGCAAGAATGGGTTGAACCAAAAACATTTTTATCATTGAAAGGACGAGCAAGAAAACACCGTCTACAAACTGCACGATACCAAATCCGAAAACCTCTTCAAGGGTTTCTAAGTCGTTTGAAAAATATGATAAAATAGCGCCTGTTTTATTCGCTTTGTAATATCTTTGGGTAAGCACTTCGGCTTTTAAAAACATTTTGTGACGCAAATCGGTTTGTATGCCTGTGGCTTCACCGAAAATACACATACGCCACAAAAAACGTCCGCCGAACATTCCCACGCCAACCGCAGCGATATATAAAACCAATTCCAAAATAGGTTTAAAATTATCGTGGCTCGCTTCACCCGAAACAATCTTATCGGTGATTTTACCAACGATTTCGGGGATAAAAAGCTGAATGACATCAACAAAAATTAAGGCAAGTATTCCGAAGAAAAAATGCCAAAAATAGGTTTTATAATATTTGTTGACGTGTTTACCAAAAAGCATAATTACCTCTTTACCTTTGTCGATTATCGTGATTATATCAAATTTTTCGTATCAAAGTAAAGCGAATAAAATGGTTTATTTATAGAATTATTATTAACATATAAATATTTTATTTACAGTCATTTCCTTTTCTTCCATAATGTCGAAATGACGGAACAAGAATGAGATCCTTCGACGATGCTATAAGAAATGACGGAACAAAAAATTCACCTCAAATTGCTTTGAGGTGATAAAGTAAAAA
The DNA here is from genome assembly GCA_945482995.1 of uncultured Clostridia bacterium. Taxonomy (GTDB): domain Bacteria; phylum Bacillota; class Clostridia; order Christensenellales; family CAG-1252; genus RUG14300. The sequence goes on from CALYRM010000025.1 coordinate 20,112, forward strand.
CGTTTATTTTTTAGGAGATATATTTGTGGCTAAGGTGCGGAATACCTTAGCCAATGTGCAATGTGCAATTTGGGATGCCTTTGTTTGATGGTGTAGTACATTTACAGTACTGCTTTTGTGTTGCAATTCATTTTTAATATGAAAATGTGCAATTGAACATTCAAGCTGTTTGTGTGTTTCCCAAAAAGTTTGTGCTTGTATAGAGATGTCTCCACGCTGGTCGACATGACGGAACCATAGTTTTTCGTGTGCTTCGCAAAGAATCAGTGCTTGTAGAGAGATGTCTCCACGCTGGTCGACATGACGGAACAAGAATGAAATTCTTCGACTGCGCTCAACATGACAATTCACAAGGATTAGATCCTCACGACTTCGCTACGCAACGCTTGAGGATGACAATTGGTATGGTCGGAATGACATTTTTATGGTCGGAATGATAATCTGTATGCTTCGCATTAAGTCAGTGCATGGATGGAGATGTCTCCACTACGGTCGACATGACGGTAAGGATTAGATCCTGACGACTTCGTTGCACTCCGCTCAGGATGACGATAACAAGGATGAGATCCTCACGACTTCGCTACGCTACGCTCAGGATGACATTGATACGCTCGAAATGACAATTTATATGCTTAGGATGACATTACGACTCGGAATGATGTTTTATATGCTTAGGATGACATTACGACTCAAAATGACGTTACTCGGTTATTCCGCTTCCACCGGTTTGTCCTTCGTCGGTCGCAGCGTTTTCTAATTCGTTATCTTCAAAATCAAATTCGCCGTCATAGTTGTCGCCATAGTGCAAAAATTGAGTTTTGGATTTGGTTTCGTTGTAAGTGTTCTTTTTGATTTCCCCTTTCGTAGGGTAGTTTTCGGTCGAGTTTTCTTGTCTGATATCGAGACCGATTCCAACCTCCATATTAGAAAGCTTGTTATCGGTGATTTTTACTTCCTTATCGGTAGCGCATACAAATATACCATATCTAAAATTGCTCAATGTGTTATTGCTGATTTCAACCTTATTTGCTTGCTTTTCTACAAAGATTCCGTATCCGCCGCTAAGTTCTTCGGTGGTAGTTATGTTCAAGATACAATTCTTTATAGATACGCTTGCACCCTCTTTGACATAGATCATTCCTAAGGTACCTGTTGGGTATTCGGTATTGTTAAAGGTTATGCCCTCTAACGTTACTTGCTTATTACCCTCTATTTCGGCACCTTTAAGTTTAGGTGATTTTACGCCTTTAATAGTTACAGACTTTGCTATCGAAATAGTTTCGCCGTAGTCACCCTCTTTGATGATAACCACGTCACCATCCTTTGAGGCTGCCAAACCTTCCGCAACAGTTTTAAATAGCGTTGTACCTAATTGACCACCATAGTTGAGTTTTACATTTTCTCCGCCTTGATTTTCACCGGATTGGCTGTCATTTTCCGATTGACTGCCCGAATTCTCGCTCGCCGTTGCCTTTGATTCCGTTGCGTCTTTAGCATTTTTATCTACGATGATATTACAAACAGTTATCATGCATTCTGCCTTTTGATCGCTATCCTTTATGGTAGCTGTGATTTTTGAGTCTCCTGTTTTTTTAGCGGTTATCATTCCTGATTTATCCACCTCAACAGCGTCGCCCTCGGAGACAATAGTAACTTCGGGCATATTCTTTTCGTCACCATTTGTTATTTTGTATGGCAATTTAAAGCTTTCCCCAACAATCATTGTAGCTTCTTTTAACGTCAATTCAAGTTTTGGTTCTTTCGCATTGTCTCCCGACGGTGTTTCGTCATTCTTACATGCGGTAAACATACAGGTTGTAAGTACAATTAACATTACAGCTATGATTACAAAAATGTTGTTTCTTTTCATTAATTCCTCCTTTTCAAAATGAGTTTGGTCGAATAATAATGATTCTATACAAGAATTTCATTGTTTAATTGAATTTTTTCATAACTCATTGTTGTTGTCAATGCCCAAGTCTGCTAATGATTTGACTGCCTTGCCGTCGTAAATTGAAACCGTTGGTTTTATGAAGTCTCGTAAAGCAACACTCCATGAATTGAATTGCAAGCTAATATTTGCAAAACGCTCAGGTTAGGGATATATTATGGTCAAAATAGCTGTCCGTATGCTTCGCTAAAAGTTAGTGCTTGTAGGGAGATTCCTCGACTATGCTCGGAATGACAGCATTTGAGATTCCTCGACTATGCTCGGAATGACAATTTTGATGAGATCCTTCGACTACGCTCAGGATGACAATTTTGATGAGATCCTTCGACTACGCTCAGGATGACAATTTTGATGAGA
>CALYRM010000026.1 GCA_945482995.1 uncultured Clostridia bacterium
ATCGCCTAAAAAAATCGATACTATAGGTGGTGGTGCCTCGTTTCCGCCTAAACGGTGGTCGTTACTTGCTGTTGCAACCGATATTCTCAAAAGGTCTTGGTGTTCGTCAACCGCCTTTATTACCGATACTAGGAACAACAAAAATTGAGCGTTTTCATATGGGGTGTCGCCCGGATCGAATAGGTTGAGTCCGGTATCGGTTGTAATTGACCAGTTATTATGTTTACCGCTACCGTTAATTCCCTCAAACGGCTTATCGTGAAGCAAACAAGCCATATTGTGCTTTTTGGCAATCTTTTGCATTAATTCCATTGTGAGCTGATTGCCGTCTGCCGATATATTGGTAGTATCATAAATGGGAGCCAATTCGTGTTGAGCAGGTGCTACCTCGTTGTGTTGGGTTTTGGCTTTGATACCTAGTTTCCACAATTCCAAATTAAGTTCTTTCATAAAAGCCAGTACACGTGGCTTTATCGAACCAAAATAATGATCGTCAAGTTCTTGTCCTTTGTTGGGCTTAGCGCCGAAAAGCGTTCTTCCACAAACAACAAGGTCTACCCTTGAATCAAACATCTCTTTGTCAATCAAAAAGTATTCTTGTTCTGCACCTATTGTTGCTTTAACCGAATTAATATCGTTTCTATCGAATAAGCGTAAAATTCTCAATGCCTGCTTGTTGAGCGCGTCCATACTACGCAAGAGTGGAGTCTTTTTATCTAGCGCGTCTCCACCGTATGAACAAAAGGCAGTTGGTATACATAATACGCCGTCTTTCAAAAATGCAGGCGACGTGGGATCCCAGGCGGTATAGCCCCGCGCTTCAAAAGTAGCCCTTAATCCGCCCGACGGAAAGCTTGAGGCGTCAGGCTCACCATGGATAAGTTCTGTACCCGAAAACTCAAGAATCACCTTGCCGTTAGACCCAGTCGACAAAAAGCTGTCGTGCTTTTCGGCGGTCAAGCCTGTCATAGGTTGAAACCAGTGCGTAAAATGAGTTGCGCCCCTATCTATTGCCCAATTTTTCATACCCTCGGCTACCTCGGAAGCAAGGGTTGAATCTATGGCGATTCCTTTCGCTACGCGGTTTTTAAAACTTGTGTATACGTCTTCGGCAAGGTACTTTTTCATTGCCGAATCGTTGAATACATTTATTCCAAATTGACTTAAATCGTTCTCTACCATTAAAGTTTTGATTACCTACTAATATACCTTTATACATTTTAATCTTTCGGGACTAACCGAAATATAACGAATCGGACAGCCTACCGATTTTTCTATAAAATCAACGTATTCTCTTGCTTCTTTTGGTAATTCTTCCTTAGTTTTGCAATTACTTGTATCTTGTTTCCAACCCTTGAAATATTCGTAGATAGGTTTTGCTCTCTTCAAACTATCACCTACAGGGAAATAGTCTATTCTCTTTCCGTCTAACTCATATGCTACGCATACCGGAATACGATCAAAATCATCTAAAACGTCGAGCTTTGTCAATGCAAGATATGTCGCTCCTTGCATTTGTGTGCCATATTTGCTTGCGATTACATCAAATCCGCCCACACGACGCGGTCTTCCGGTCGCCGCACCAAACTCCAAACCCACACTGCGAAGCTTGTCTGCATCCTCATCAAAGAGTTCTGCGGTAAATGGACCTTCCCCAACGCAAGTTGAATATGCCTTGATAATTCCGATGACTTCGTCTAATTTATGATTGGGTATACCTGCGCCTATCGGTGCATACGCAGCAAGCGTTGTGGAGGACGAAGTAAAGGGATAAATTCCGTATTCGATATCTCTCAATGCACCTAATTGTGCCTCAAACAATACGTCTTTTCCGTCCATTACCTTTTGGTTTAATAACTCGGTTGTATCACATACATATTTACGTAACGGGAAAGCATACGTTTTTATTTCTTCCATAATATCTTCAGCCTTGATTGCTTCATGTCCGTATGCTGTGATAGTAAGATTTTTCCATTCCAAAATATCTCTTACCTTTTCTTCCAAGGTATCTTCATCAAATAAGTCTCCAAACCTCAAGGCTTTCTTCATAAGCTTATCCGAATAAACGGGAGCAATGCCTCTTTTGGTTGAACCGAATTTTTTATCCGCAAGTCTTTCTTCTTCCAAGCAATCCAAAAGTCTATGGTATGATAAACATATGGTTGCTCTATTGCTTATTCTAAGGTGGCTTTCGTTGATTTTTATTCCGTTATCCTCGATTCGCTTGATTTCTTCTACAAGGTGTTTGGGATCGATTACCATTCCCGTGCCTAATATATTTAACGTGTCCGAACGCAAAATTCCAGACGGAAGTAGATTCATAACATACTTTTTTCCGTCTACTATTACGCTATGTCCCGCATTGTTTCCGCCTTGATAGCGCACGATAATCTTGTAGTCTTTTGACAACAAGTCTACCATTCTGCCTTTTCCTTCGTCTCCCCAATTAATACCAACTATCGCCGTAAGCATTGCTTATCCTCCTATTACTTTAAGTTAAACATTTATTTCATCGTTTTCTTCTAAAAACGAATGATTTTCTAATACTATCTTATTCATTACCGCTATATATCTTTCGGTTTGTTCCTTTGCAACTCCCGTAAATTTTTTTACGTCAAGCAAATCGTTAAGTTCATCTATCGTAAGGTTAAAATCCTTATCCTCTGCTATCATACTCAAAAAATCGACTTCAACGCCTTCTAGTTTGGTTTTTCGAGCTGCCTCGGTTGTCAAAGCTCTTATCTTTTCATGCAAAGCTTGCCTATCGCCACCCTTTTTAACTGCCTGCATAAGTATGTTTTCGGTTGCCATAAACGGCAACTCTGCAAGAAGATTTTTGTTGCACACATAAGGGTACACCGTGCCGTTATCAACTATATTTCTATATAACGTCAATATTGCGTCAACCGCCAAAAAGGCTTCGGGTATGCATATACGTTTATTGGCGCTGTCGTCAAGCGAACGCTCTAGCCATTGCGTTGCGGTGGTAATAGACGTATTCATTACGTCGGTGATTACATATCGAGCAAGCGAACAAATACGTTCCGACCTCATTGGATTTCGCTTATAAGCCATTGCGGAAGAACCGACTTGCTTGCTTTCAAATGGTTCATCAAATTCCTTTAAGTGCGATAAAAGTCTTATATCAGTAGCAAATTTTGATGCACTTTGCGCTATTCCTGACAAAACCGACAAAACAAAATAATCAATTTTTCTGCTATAAGTCTGTCCCGCAACGTCCAATACCGAATCAAAGCCAAAATCCTTTGCAATCATTTTTTCCAATTCAAAGGTTTTATCCTTATCGCCATTGAAAAGATTAAAAAAACTTGCCGCGGTGCCTGTTGCGCCCTTGCAACCTGCGAACTTCAAAGTGCTTAAACAAAAATCAAGTCTTTCGATATCAAAAACTATATCCTGCGCCCATAGGCAAGCGCGCTTTCCAACGGTAGTCGGTTGTGCAGCCTGAAAGTGTGTAAAACCTAACGTAGCAATATCTTTATTTCGCTCAGCAAATTTTTTAAGAGAATCAAGCACGCCTATTAATTTTGCCTTTATCGCGAAAAGAGCTTCTCTCATAATCAATATGTCGCCGTTGTCGTCAACATAACAAGAAGTTGCCCCCAAATGAATTATTCCCTTTGCATTAGGACAAACGTCGCCATATGCTTTGATATGTGCCATTACGTCATGACGTAATTCCTTTTCATAAATAGCCACTCTTTCGTAGTCGATGTTGTAAACGTTATCTTCTAATTCTTTTATTTGCTGTTCGCTTATATCAAGTCCTAATACTTTTTCGTTTTTAGCAAGCGATACCCATAGTTTTCGCCAAGTCAAAAATTTATTGCTAGGCGAAAAAATCTTCTGCATTTTTTTACTTGCATATCTTGTGGTAAGCGGATTTTCATAGATATCTTTCATTATTTTCTCCATTTATCTCTTATGATTTATATTTTACTATTATTTACTTGCTAAGTCAATTACATATTATTTATTTCAAATAAAGCAATTCCGTGGATATCGGTTGACTATTCCGTTTTTTTTGTAATATAATATCCATTAGCGAAATCAACTGTACGTTTTCATAAAAGCACCGTGCACTTAATTTAATATGCAATGTGCAACTTGCAACTGTGGATTCTTTGTTTGTTAGGTTGGTAGTTTGCAAACTGTACATTTGCTAAGCAACTGATTTGTAATGGTTTAGAGATGTCTCATAGTTGGTTGACATTGACGGACAGCAAATTTTTCGCTTAAAAAAAACTTTTTTAGGAGTTTTATCATAATGAATAAATTTTTTATTTGCGGCGCTTGGCCTTATGCAAACAATTCTCTTCATGTCGGACACTTGGCAGCTTTGCTTCCGGGCGACGTTTTAGCTCGTTTCTTCCGACAAACAGGCGGAGAAGTCTTGTATGTTTCCGGTTCGGACTGTCACGGTACCCCTATCACGCTTAGGGCAAACAAATTGGGTGTAGACCCAAGCTATATTGCTAATCACTATGCAAGCGAGTTTGAAAAGAATTTCCGTGATTTGGATTTTTCGTATGACTGCTACTCGGCAACAATGAGAGATTCTCATAAAAAAGAAGTTGAAGAAATCCTTAAAAAGATTTACGATAACGGCTTTATTTACGAAAAATGCGAGGACGCCGACTATTGTGAAAACTGTCAAAAATTCGTTTCTGATAGAGAAATTTCGGGTATTTGCCCTATCTGCGGAAAAGTCGCAACCGGAGATCAATGCGATAACTGTTTAACCGCCCTTACTCCCGATATGCTACTGAACAAAGTCTGCAAAACCTGCGGCAAGCCCACAACAACAAAAAAGGATAAGCATTTGTATTTCAAGCTTACCGCTTTTCAACCTGAACTTGAAAAAAATATCGACGACAACGCTCATTATTGGCGTAACACTGCTATCAATGAAAGCCGCAAATATATAAAAGAGGGATTGAGAGATAGAGCGCTTACACGTAACCTTAATTGGGGTGTAAACGTTCCTTTCGAAGGCTACGACGACAAGCGTATTTACGTTTGGTTCGAGGCTGTCTTGGGTTATTTTACAGCAGGAAGAGAGGCAAGCAAGAAATTAGGCATTGATTTTGATAGCTTCATCAGAGACAAAGAAACACAAATGTTTTACGTTCACGGCAAAGATAATATTGTGTTCCATACCATTATCTTACCCGCTCTACTATCTTCAATAGACAAAACTATAGGATTGCCAAACCGCATCGTTTCTTGCGAATACGTCAACCTAAATAACGAAAAAATGAGCAAGAGCAAGGGTAATTTGATTACGGTAAATAGCTTATTGCAAAACCTTGATTCCGACGTTATCCGCTATTTCTTCATTTTGTTTAATCCCGAAAGAAAGGATGCAAGCTTCCAAATAAAAGATCTAATTGATATTAACAACAAGCACCTTGTAGGCGGTTGGGGTAACTTTATCAATAGAAACCTATCCTTCCTTATCAAAAAGTTTTCGGGTATTCTCCCCAATGCCGAGATTGACGAAAATATCGTAAAGGCTGTAAGAGAAGAATATCAAAAGGTTGGAAAACTTTACAGCGATAACGAGCTTCGTGCCGCACTAGAAGAATTATATACATTCGTTCAATTTGCTAACCGCTATTATGACGAAAGCAAGCCTTGGGTTTTGGCAAAAGAGGACAAGGACGGCTTTGACAAGGTAACGGCAACTTGTTTGTACCTTATCGTAAATATCGCCAATATGTATCTACCGGTTATGCCTAAATCTTCAAAAAAGGTTTTGGAACTATTGGGCGTAAAGGATTTCACTTGGGGCGAAGTTAATTACGACAATTCGATAATATTAAAAGAAGTATCAGTTCTTTTCACAAAGCTTGAAGAAGATAAGCTTGATTTTACGTTAGCATCGGGAGATACCTTGGTTGTTCCCGATAACAAGTAGGTGAATTATGTATAAGAATCAAATTGCAGAATTAATTGCAAACACTATTAACTCGGCAGACTTTTCAGCAGAAACTGTTCTATCGCTTATGATTCCGCCTAAAGATATAACCTTGGGTGATATTTGTATGCCCTGCTTTAAACTCTCCAAAATCTTTCGCAAACCGCCTATGGCAATCGCAGAAGAGTTGGCTGCTAAAATTCAAAAACCCGAATACGTGGATTCGATTACCGCTGTAGCCGGTTATTTGAATTTTAAGTATAACGCCGAGTTTTTAGCTAAGAAAACTCTTACCGCTATACTCGAAAAAGGCGAAAATTATGGTAAAAGCGATATCGGCAAGGATAAAACTATTTGTATTGACTACAGTTCTGTCAATATTGCAAAGCCATTCCATATCGGACACCTATCGGCTACAGCTATAGGTGCAGCGCTATATAGAATTTACAAAGAGTTGGGTTATAACGTCGTAGGTATCAATCACTTGGGCGATTGGGGTACACAATTCGGTAAAATGATTGTCGCTTACAAACTATGGGGAAATGAAGACACGTTTAAAGGTGGTGTAAGAAGCTTACATGCCCTTTACGTTCGTTTCCACAAAGAAGCGGAAAACGATGAAAGTTTAAACGATCAGGCACGTTATTGGTTCAAGCAAATCGAATTGGGCGAACCTGAGGCTATGGATTTATTCAATAAATTCAAAAAGGTTACTCTTGACGAGGTTTGCGTTTTATACGACAGATTGGGCGTTACATTTGATAGCTACAACGGCGAAAGCTTTTATAACGATAAAATGGGCGAAGTCCTCGATATACTAAACGAAAAGGGTCTATTAAAGGATTCACAAGGCGCTAAGGTTGTTGAACTTGGTGATAATATGCCCCCTTGTCTACTTGTTAAATCGGACGGCGCAAGTTTATATGCAACAAGAGATCTTGCCGCAGCTTTATATAGAGCAAGAACCTATCACTTTTCTAAGTGCTTATACGTAGTTGCCTATCAACAAGATTTGCACTTCAAACAATGGTTTAAAGTAGCAGAAAAAATGGGGTTTGACTGGGCTAAGGATCTTGAACACGTAGCGTTCGGCATGGTATCGCTCGCCGAAGGAAGTATGTCGTCAAGAAGCGGTACTGTGGTTTATCTTGAGGACGTTATTAATAAGGCTGTCGAAAAAGCATACGATATAATCGTAGAAAAAAATGCTAATATCGAGAACAAAAAAGATATAGCCGAAAAAATCGGCGTTGGTAGCGTAGTCTTCAGCGTTTTGACTAATAATAGAATTAAAGATATCGTATTCAATTATGACAAGGTTTTGACATTTGAAGGAGAAACCTGCCCTTACGTTCAATATACCTATGTTCGTTGCAACAGTATATTAGAAAAGGCGACAATAGGCGACAAGGTTGATTTCTCGGTTTTGTGCGATGACACAAGCAAAGAACTATTGAGATACCTATCTAATTATCCAAACACCTTAATTGATGCAACCGAAAAGAATGAGCCCTATTTGGTCACAAGATGTGTTTTAAATATTTGTCAATTATTCAATAAATTCTATATTGATAATAGAATTATTGACGCCCCCGAAGAAATTAAAAATGCAAGACTTATGCTAACGAAGGCAGTCAAGACAGTTATCAAAAACGGTTTCAGACTACTGGGAATCCAAATGCCCGAAAAAATGTAGGCAAATTAAAATTTTATATATACGCGCAATATAAAAACATAAAAAATCGAACGGATAAGCGCTCTTTTCTTAGGGATTTTTTAGACATTATAAAAGGATAGCAAAATTTTGCTATCCTTTACTTTTTGCATTGATATATGTGGGTAAAAGAAAACTCGACTTATAAAAAGTCGAGTTTCGATTATTTTTTCTCTTTTAGTGTTTTGCACGAAGAAATTAACATTTTTCGTATTGCTCCGCAATCATTATTAAGTTTTTTATATTGATTTTCTTCTAAATAGCCTGTTTCAAAAAGTAATTCTAACCAATATTCACTTTCAAAACATTCTTTTAATGCTATTTCAAGTTTTGAAATAAAGTCAGCCGTTCCTTGTGCATATTGTGCTTCGTGGATATTTGCACCAATACTCGTTCCAGAACGAAGTAGTTGATTAGTCAATACACTTTCTTTGTTGTTAGACTTAATTTCTCTTGTAATAAAAACAATGTTTTTAGCAAAATCTTTTGCTTTTTCTCTTAAAATACTTTCACTCATAAGTTAATTATATCATATATAAGGTTTCAAGTAAAGTGATATTGTTTGCGCTAGCAAACAGTTATATTTTTAGAGAAGTCTAAAAGTTATATTTTGGCTATCGCCAAAGTTATATTAAATAAATCCTTAACTTGCCGTTAGGCAAATATAACTGCGTAGCAATATAACTTGTCGTAAGACAAATATCACAAATCCGCAAGGATTTATTTAGTTGTCGCAATTCCCTATGGGAAGAGCGACTAGTCGTTCGATTTTTTTATAGATAATTAATAATTTGCACATACTAACGTAAAACTATCGCACAATTGTTGCGAAAAAGGAGATTTTATGAAATTACTGCGTACTACAAAAATGAAAATCGCATCTATCGTTATCGGCGTTTTGGCGTGTATCTATGCCGTATTGGAAGGGTTATTGTTTGGGTTTCTTATCGCCCTATTTGTCGGTATAGGTGAAGGCTTAGGCGGTAGCTCCTCATGGATTACTTCCAACACTCTGGCTTATTTGGGTTTAGGCTGTATATTCTTTGCCTTAGTTGACCTAATTGCCGTTATTTTCACAGGCAAAAGACCTTTGATAGGTGGCATTTTGTTTTGCTTAGCTACTGCCTATATCACAGCGTTTGGCGTGATATTTTGTATCTTCGCCAATGGTCAAGTAGGCGCTATATTCCTTGGTTTAGGCGGTATTAGCTTGCACCTAGCATCCGATATTTTGGCTTTTATGGCTGTCAAAAACCATACAACCACAGCACAGGACGGCAACACCATTAATATGGTAGGCTCATCGGTTGAAGCAGGCGCTCCGCCAATTAATGACGTTACTATTCCAATAGTCCCAACCACGACAATACAAAATGACGCGCCCTTTGATTCCACAGATTCATTAACCGCACTCAATGCACTTAAAGGCTCTGCAACTTTGAGCGACAATGAATCAGCACCGCCCGACGAAGCGCCAGTTTCGGGCGATGAGCAAAAAATGGATTAGCTGAGACTAATCTTTATTTGGCAATGCGCAATGTACAATTTTGTATATTTTGATTCTATGATACTGTGGTTATACCAACTACAGTATTTTTAATTAATTATAGTGGTTGTTTTTGCTTGTTTTAATGTAAATGCGCAATCGGTATTCAGGCTATGCGTGTGACAAGATATTGTGTAATAAGAAAACTTTATAAAAGTGTTTGTATTGTTGTTTGTTATTTGATATAATGGTTAAGATATCTTGGATAGACTCGGCAAACAAGGATTAGATTCTTCGACTTCGGCACGCTAGCTCAGGATGACATTTATTATGTTAGGAATTACACGGAGCGAGGATGATTAAATCGGATTAGATTCTTCGACTGCGTTGCACTTCGCTCAGAATGACGATTTATACGCTCGGAATGACAATTGGTATGGTCAGGCTGACGAGATAAGGATTAGATCCTCACGACTTCGCTACGATACGCTTGAGAATGACATTTATTATGTTACGCTTGAGAATGACGAAACAAGGATGAGATTCCTCGACTACGCTCGGAATGACATTTTAAAGGATTAAGTAATGATAATTAAAAATATATATTGAGGTACATTATGAAATCACACGTTTTTATAAAGTGGAACGACAAAACACAAAAAGAAAAGAAAAACGCAATTATTAAATTGGTTCTTCTAGCAATCTTTACAATCGGCGTTATTTTGACATTTGTTTTCGCAGGTAAAATATTCGGCGAAAACTCTGTATTCAATAGGCCAATTAGCGAACATTTAGCGATTAATTCAATTTATCAAGCAATACCAAAGATTATAAGATCAATACAAATCGTCGTAATATCTTCATTGATTTTGGCAATTATTCGCCTTATTATGCGAAAGAGCTTTACAAAAACTAATAGAGGTTTGACTATCGTTAGATTGCTTGACAGCTTTATCAAACTCTTAATCTATGTTATAGCAGCCATGTTGGTTTTGGGTGCTTGGGGCGTTGATGCAGCAGCTCTTGTAGCAAGCGCTGGAATTTTGGGACTTATTATTGGTCTAGGCGCACAAAGCTTGATTGCAGATATAATTGCCGGTGTATTTATAGTGTTTGAAGGTTCATTCCAAGTCGGCGACATTATCATTATTGACGGTTACCGTGGTACCGTTCAAGAAATCGGCGTTCGCACTACCAAAATTATCGATGATGGTGGCAATATTAAAATTGTCAATAACAGCGTAATTAAAACCGTTATCAATCAAACTCAAGAGCTTTCTGTTGCAACCTGTACAGTTGGAATAGAATATGGCGAAAGCTTGGAACGAGTTGAAGGTGTTGTAAATGCTAATCTTGAAAATATAAAAGCAAAAATTCCAACTATTGTAGAAGGACCATTTTATAAGGGGGTAAAGGCATTAAATTCATCTAGTGTTGATTTACTTTTCGCAGCAAAATGTAAGGAAGCGGATATATTCCAAACACAAAGAGATCTTAATCGTGAAATTAAGCTACTATTTGACGAAAACAACATTAATATTCCATTCCCACAAATTGTTGTTAATAAGGGAGTTGATAATAATACCGACATCAAATAGATATAATACATAATAAAAAACCGTCCATCAAGACGGTTTTTTGTAGGATTTTTTAATGGACGTCGTGCCAAACGTTTGTAACTACACCTAAAATTTTGCAGTCATTAACTATAATATCCTCGTAGAGTTTTTTACCATCGACTATGTCATCGTTTTCGGGATGTAAACGAATTTTTTTGCGTTCCTTGAAAAATCTTTTTGCAGTGGCGTCTGAGCCATCAACCATAGCAATAACTATTTGTCCGTTTTCGGCGGTTTCTTGTTTGCGTACAAACATAATATCATTATCAAAAATACCCGCGTCTCTCATACTTGAGCCAACAGCTCTTAGCATAAAGAAATCACCGTGTCCCAATAAGTCAAGTGGTACTGCGTATGTGGCTTCAACATTTTCTTCTGCAAACATGGGTTGTCCGCAGGCGCAGTGTCCGATAAGAGATACATAAACGCTTCCGCTGTTTGAGAATGCTTCTGCAACCGAAATAGTGCCGTCGATTTCTTTGTCAATTTCACCACGTTCTTTCAACACTTTTAAATATCTATCTACCTTGCTAAGACTTGTATAATGCATAGGAAGTGCCTTTGCAATCATTCTATAGCTTGGTGATTTTCCCGTAGTACGCTGATAGTTCTTGATATAGTCCAAGGTATCTTTTAGTATAATTTCATCGAATAACTGCATAATTCACCCCCGATTGATCCTTCTTTAAGGGAACACTGTGTTCTACTATATAATAGCATATGTTGGGGCAATAGTCAATACTAAAAACACTTTATTTGCAAGTTTTTTAAAGCTATGTAATTTGCAAATAATGACAAAAATGAATTTAAAGGACTCTTTTCAAAAACTCTTTTGTTCTATCTTCCTTGGGATTGGTGAATATGTTTTCAGGGGTATCGTCCTCGACGATTACTCCTTTATCCATAAATAGCACGCGTGAGGCTACGTCTCTTGCAAAGCCCATTTCATGAGTAACGACAAGCATCGTTAAGCCTGATTTGGCTAAATTACGCATAATATCCAATACTTCACCTACCATTTCGGGGTCAAGTGCCGAAGTCGGTTCGTCAAATAATAAAACTTCGGGTTCCATTGCAAGCGCTCTCGCTATAGCCACCCTTTGTTTTTGTCCGCCCGATAATTGATTAGGGCGAGCGTTTACATATGCGCTCATACCGACTAAATCTAAGTATTTAATCGCATTTGCTTTCGCCTCTTCTTTTTTCCTATGAAGTACCTTTGTTTGCCCGATTGTGCAATTTTTTAGCACATCCATATTATTGAACAAATTAAAGGATTGAAAAACCATTCCTACCTTTGTACGGAAAAGCGGAAAGTTCTTTATTTTGTTAATATCTTCGCCGTGATAGTATATTGCTCCCGACGTGGCAGTTTCAAACTTGTTTACGCACCTTAAAAGGGTTGATTTTCCGCTACCGGAAGATCCTATAATACAAATTACTTCGCCCGACTTTACGTTGAAATTGATGTCCGTTAAAACCGTATTTGTACCAAAAACCTTGCCTACGTGCTCAACTTTTATGATATATGGTGATTCGTTTGTGGCATTATCTGCTTGAATATAATTATCTTGATTACTCATTTTGCTAATTCTCCCTATTATTTTCTAAGGCTATGGATTCAGCATCCATATTGCCCGAACCTAATACAACGTAGTTCTTTTTACCCGCAAGCTTTTTTTCGATTAAAAGCAATATACGGCTTATACCAAAAGTCAAAACAAAATAAATAACCGCAGTGAATAAGTATGTGATAAAGGTTTGATAATTCTTGAGCACAATGGTGTTGGTAACATAGAATAATTCGGCAAATCCGATTACATTCAAAACCGACGTATCCTTTATGTTGATAATAAATTCGTTACATACCGACGGCAAAATATTACGCATTACCTGCGGAATTACTACGTAAAGCATAGTTTGAAAATGGTTCATACCAATTGCTTCGGCACCCTCAAATTGTCCTTTATCAATGGAAATAATACCGCCTCTTACGATTTCCGCCATATATGCACCCGTGTTTATGCTAACAATAAACAACGCCGAAAGCGTAACGTCCAGAGTGTTTCCTCCACTCAAATAGGCATATCCCCAAAATATAACCATGGCTTGTACCATCATTGGTGTTCCGCGGAATATTTCAACGTATACCCCTATCAAAAAGTTGATAAATTTTTTAAAGACATAGGCAAGCTTATTGCTTTTGTCTACAGAAATTGTTCTTATAACGCCAATAACCAAACCTATAATTAGTCCGACTATAGTACCGACTATTGATACCAATAGTGTCATTCCGATACCTTTCAATATCCAAGACCAGTAGTTTGTTATTATATTCTCTATTACTTCAAAAAAATTCATACCGATTTATTACAAATTTTTATCCAACTTGTTCTTTGCTCAACTCTGTAGCTTCATTCATCATGTTTAGTCTTTCTTGTTCGCTTATATTAGCAAGCGCCGCATTGATAGCTTCCTTATATTTGCTACCCTTTTTCAAACCTATTGCAATAGCTGTATCCTCTTCAGAAGCGGTGAAACCGGTTGTGTTATTTTCCAAATGGATATATGTAAACTCACTGTTTGCAGCGCAATCTGCCACTGCGCCGGGTTCTTCTGCCAGATAGCCGTCGACAGCCCTACTCTTTAACGCATTAATCATTGCAGGAAAACTATCAAGAGAAGTCTGCACAATTATTCCGTGATCGGGTCCTTGCTCTTGAAGTGCTGTTTCGTGGAATGTACCTAATTGAGCAACAATCTTTGCACCATTAAAATCGTCCAAGTTAGCGGCAGACGCAAATGCACCGTCCTTACGTACCACAATAACTATTTTGCTGTTATAATACACATCGGTAAAATCAATAGCAGTCTTACGCTCCGCTGTTGGCGACATACCTGCGATGATAAAATCTAGGGTACCCGAAGCAACTGCGGGGACAAGTGCTTCCCATTTATATTTGACTACTCTCAATTTCTTACCCAACGATTGGGCGATCTTTTTTGCAATCATAATGTCATAGCCATTTGCGTAGCCATCGGCATTGTATATTTTCACTGCGCCGTTCGAATCGTCCGTTTGCGTCCAATTATATGGCGCATATCCGCACTCTAAGCCTACTGTTATATAGTCTTTGTCGTTGTTGTTGTCGTTACAAGCGGTAAGTACGCTTACAACACCCATTACTAACACTAATACTAAAATAATGGAAATAATTTTTTTCACTTTTTTTAATTCCTTATTAAAATTATTTCTAAATCCAAAAGCATTTCGTCGAACCACAAAAAAAAATGTGATTCGAATGCATCAAATCACAGTCTTAGGTAGAACTATAATATTGATAGCACTCCACATTTTTTTAATGCGACAGTATAAGATATGTTATACCTTATCCCAACAAACCGAGCTTTGACATGCTCGATAAGTTTCGGCAATCTCTCCTTTCAATTAATCGCAATTGTCAAACGACTAATTTACTAATATTGATTGCGCCTCTATCATTAGATATTTGTATTCTAACAGTTAATTTGGTTAATTGTCAACTAAATAAACGATTTATTTGGATATGTTTTAATATTATTTTTCGTCATCCTGAAAGCGTTGTTCGAGGGACCTAATCCGCTCTTTGATAGCCCGTTATCAAAGAATGAACTCTGCCTTGATAGGCAGGTGACATCACTACAGAATGAAATCACTTCGTGATGAAATCCGCCTTTCAAGAGGTTTTGGACTTCGTGATTGTATGGTAAGGTGGTTTTCGTACTGTCCGTATGCAACGCAAAAAGTTAGTGCTTGTAGAGAGATTCCTCCACTTCGGTCGGAATGACGGAACAAGGATGAGATTCTTCGACGTTGCTTGAGAATAACGATTGGTACGTCATCCCGACCAACGTGGAGGGATCTACTCTGGGAATGACGATATGGATTAGATTCCTCGACTACGCTTAAGAATGACGATTGGTATGGTTCGGAATGACACGACGAATGATATTCTTCGATTGCGTTGCACTCCGCTTAAGAATGACAATATGGATAATCAAGGTGAAACATTATGGAACTGTTCGTTTGGTTTACACTTCTTTTTCTATAATTTTTATTCTATACAAGTCGGCAAAGTCGATTTTTGCTTCTTCAATAAGCAAATATTTTTTTATTATGCTTTTCTCTACAAGCCTACCCACAATATTTATATAATGTCCGTTAAAATAAAAATCAACCGATAAAAGGGCGTTTTTCTCGATTCGGTTAAGCATTTCGGATATTTCGTTTTGAGTATCCTCGTCAAGCTCTATTCGCTCGATTCGTGAATGTAGCTCTTCTCTTCGCCTTAATTCCTCTTGAAGTCCTTTGAGTGCGTCAAAGGGCATAAATTGTGCGGCTCTATTTATCTTATTTTTCATATTTATTCTCCGTTATGTCCGCCGATTAGCTTATTTCGTATCATTGCGGTTGCGCCCTCTTCTAAGTCCATTGCTCGAACTATTGCGTTTTTGCCGAATTTATCCTTTATATCCAAAACGGCAGAAACAGATTTTTTTTCTTTATCAACCATATCGAAATCTGTAAACAAATCATAACCCTCACAATCGGAATCGCATAACGAGCCAAAGCCTATGGCAAGTCGTCTAATTAACGAGTTCTTGTCTGTGGTATTGTCAAACAATTCTAAGAAAAAATCAATTATATGCGAATATAAATTGGTGGTTGCATTTAGTCTCATACTTCCGCCCGTTGTTTCGTGGCAATCCTTTGAATAACCAACGCTTAAATAAATACTATTTGCCGAAAAATGAGCCCTTGCAAGCTCTTCAGTGCCGTTCAATACCATTTCTTTTAACACGATTCGAGCCTTGTCAAATGTATAATCTTCAAAAAGTATTTGTGAGAAGGAAAGCGATTTACTCTTGCTTTTGTATTTCTTGATGTCAGCTATAGTGCAACTTTCCTTACCTTTTGCGTGGTCAATAAGAAGCTCGGCATTTATACCAAAAGCCTTGTATAGTAATTCTTCGGGGCACTCCGCCACGCCTTTCATATCCAAAATTCCCATTCTTGCAAGCCGTCTTTGCGTACCATAGGAGATTTGCCAAAAGTCAGTAATCGGTTGGTGTGTCCATAAATCTTTTTTATACAATTCTTCGTCCAAATAACCTATATGGTCCTTAGCCTTTTTGGCGGTAATATCAAGAGCGATTTTTGCAAGATATAGGTTTGTACCAATTCCGCAGGTCGCCGGAATATGCGTGCGTTTTGCAATCTCATTAATGAGCATTTTAGCCATTTCTACAGGCGTTTTGTGGTATAATTTCAAATAATCGGTAACATCCAAAAAGCTTTCGTCAATTGAATATACGTGGATATCGTCTTTTGAAATATAGTCAAGATAGCACGAATAAATGTCCGCTGCATATTCAATATATTTTTGCATACGAGGCTTGGCAATAATGTATTCTATATTTTGGGGGATTTCGTATAGCCTACACCTATTTTTCACACCAAGTGCTTTCATTTTCGGACTTATCGCCAAACAAATAGCTCCTTTGCCACGGGATTCGTCAGCAACGACAAGATTGGTTTCAAAGGGATTTAAGCCCCTCATCGCACATTCACAAGAGGCAAAAAAGCATTTCATATCTATACATAAATAGGTTCTTTGCTTTTCCATATTCCCTCCTAAATCTCGCAGCCCTTGATAAATTTTTGACATAGACGTATACTTTTATTCTTTTGAAAAAATATCCGTATTCTTGCGGTATTCTAATTATACAAAAAATAAGCATTTTTCGTCAATATCAAAAGAGACCTTATAATAAAATTACATAGGCGAACGTATCTTTATCACTAATAAATTTTAAGGATTATTTATATTTTATCCCAAAGTATTAGTGCTGGCAAAATGTTTGGCTATCTTATTTTATAGATGTCTCCACTACGGTCGACATGACGGAACAAGGATGAGATTCCTCGAACAACGCTTAAGAATGACGATTGGTATGGCTCGGAATGACAAAGCGGATAGGTCCCTCGACGATGCTCGGGATGACAGCGGAGCTGTCAATTCACCCTCGACTACGCTTAAGAATGATAAAGCGGATTAGATTCCTCGACTACGCTCGGAATGACGATTTATACGCTTGAGAATGACATTCGGGACGGAATGACGATTAAGACGGTCGACATGACAAAATACGCAAGTTTTCTATCATATTTTTTTGTGCTTGAATTTGTCTATATAATATGGTATAATACGTTATGCCAAACTTTGATAGTATTAACCAAGAAATAAATAAAATCAACGCAGAAATAAAAAAAGCCGAAGTTGAAATGGATTTTTCAAAGACTTCAAATAAAAATACCGACTTGAAAATCAAGCCGATTTATTTAGTATGTTTGGTTGTTCTTGTGTTTTTTGTAGAGTTAATCACAGGCATTGCAAAGGGTGGCTATAAGCCCAACCTTTGGTTGATTTGTCCGACAGTGGCTTGCGTTGTAATTTACGTTGTTTACTTTATAGTCAATCAAACCAAAATAAAAAAGCAAAACGAAGAAAACGAAAAAGCATACCTTGAAAAAAAAGAGATTTACGAAATACTATGTAAAAAGAAAATTGCCATTGCTGACGATTTTGCTAAAACAACCAACGGAATAAAACTACAATCCGCAGATGATAATTCCTTAAATTATTTATGGTTTGAAAACGATATTTTGTATATTGCAAAGCTAGGTGTTGACCTAAGCCCTATCGAAATACATTATTCTGACATTAAATATATTAGCTCTGACGAAAGACTTTTTGACTATAATAAACTTTTGGGTACGGCAACAATGGTAAATGACGAAATACCGTACTGCTATATTTTCACGGTGGATAACTGTTACCGTTTCCATACGAACGGATATGACCAATTATGCGAATTGTTACCCGAAAAAGAGCTTTTGAAGGTTCTTGAAATAAGAAAGAAAAGTATGGATTAAAGCTTTGCGCTCAATATAGAGTGCAATGTGCAATTTCGGATTCCCTAATTGTATGGTATCGTGACGTTTAAGCATTACGTTTGTTTTGCATTAATTCTGTGCTTGTAGTGAGATTTCTCGACTTCGCTCGAAATGACGAATAGGCGAACATTCTGCCAGCACTAATACTTTGGGACATAATATAAATAATCCTTTAAAAAACACATTTATGTGTTAAGACTTATATTAAAAATCATAAGTTTTGATTTAAGAATATTCTGCCCCGACTCTACCAAAGTACGAAGTAAATTTTAAGGATAAAACACAAAGAAATACGTAGTTTTGATCGACCGAGGCGTACTTGCCGTACGCCGACAAAGGAAAAACAAGTATTTCAAAGCGTTTTGCCTTAAAATTTATTAGTGATAAAGATATGTTTGCCTAAGGATTAAATCGTTCGAACATCGCTTTCAGGATAACAATTGTGGTGTTTTGGCTGTCCGTGTGCTTCGCAATGAGTTAGTGCTTATATAGAGATCCCTCCACGTTGGTCGGGATGACGTTATGGAGCAGTCTGACATTATGAGTCGAAATGACGATATGGGGCGACTAAATGAAAATATCAATGCAAAGATTAAAGAGAGAAAGTGCCAACAAATAGAATGCAAAGGGCATCTTTGCCGTTTCAAAATTTTTGAGCATCAGTTTCAGTGAAAACAAGCCCGATATGAATGCCATTATAAATGCGCTAATGAGCATAACCCAATCGGTTGTTGCAAAGGTTATATCTTTCAGCTCAAATATGCTTCCGCCTATTATTACAGGAATTGACATCAAAAACGATAGTTCGACCGCCTCTTTTCTTTCGTAGTTCATCATTGTCATGGCAGAAATGGTTGTTCCGCTTCGAGATAACCCGGGGAGAACAGCAAGGCCTTGTGCAATTCCCGTTAAAAATGCACCTAAAAATGGCTTGGGCTTAAACTTCGTTTGAGAAGAAAGCAACAATAAAATTGCCGTGCATAAGAATCCAAGAGATAAATATTTTCCAAGTAACGCTTCCTCTAAAAATAACTTAAACAAAAGTCCTATAACCGCCGTTGGTATACATACAACATATATCCATACCGCCTTTTTACCGAAAGGCTTTTTTATCAAATTGAAAACGCTTTTTCGAAGGGCAATAACTACCGCAAATAGGGTTGCAAGATGCAAAAACAAATTAGTGGCTACAGATGGCTCGGCAACGCCTAATTTTTCAACCAAAAGCAAATGGCCGCTTGACGATACCGGCAGAAACTCGGTAAGCCCTTGTATCAATCCCAATGCAAATCCTCTTAAAATTCTAAATAATACTTCCACAATTTAATAAAAGTCGTCTAAATTGACGACAACTCCTTGAAAAATTTATTTGTTTGTAATATAATATTATTTGCGTTATAATTTATATAACGAATATAACGAATTTTTATTTATAAGGAAGATATTTATGAAACTTGGAGTTGTTGGTTTACCCAATGTAGGAAAATCTACCCTTTTTAACGCTATAACTAAAGCGGGCGCAGAATGTGCAAATTATCCATTCTGCACCATTGAACCGAATGTCGGCGTTGTTGCTGTACCCGATGAAAGACTTAACGTTTTGACAACGCTTTTCCACTCAAAAAAGACTATCCCCGCAGTCTTGGAATTCGTTGATATCGCAGGACTCGTCAAGGGCGCAAGCAAGGGCGAGGGTTTGGGAAATAAATTCTTATCGCACATTAGAGAGGTTGACGCAATTGTTCACGTTGTACGCTGTTTCGATGACGCAAACGTTACCCACGTAAATGACAAGGTTGATCCACAAGGCGATATCGATACCATTGATATCGAATTACAATTATCCGACGCCGATCAAGTAGAAAAGAGATTGGCAAAGGTTAAAAATCAAGCTAAAAACGGTGATAAAAAGTTTTTGCCCGAAATTGAATTGCTTGAAAAACTATATAATGGATTACAAAGCGGTGTTTCTATTCGAGATCAAGCCTTAACGGACGAAGAAAAAGAATATGTTGACGGTCTATTTTTACTAACTTCAAAGCCTGTTATTTATGTCGCTAACGTCGGAGAAAAAGATATTGGCAAATCAAACAAGTATGCCGAAGTAGTAAAGTCTATTGCAAAGAAAACAAATGCGGAAGTTATTACCTTATGTGCAAAAGTAGAAGAAGAACTTGTCGGCTTGGATGATGAAGATAGAGCATTTTTCCAAGAGGATTATGGTATTACCGAAAGCGGCTTGGATGTGCTTATTAACGTAGGATATTCAACCTTAGGCCTTATAAGTTTCCTTACAACCGGTGAAGACGAAACAAGAGCTTGGACGATAACAAAAGGCACAAAGGCTCCACAAGCCGCAGGTAAAATCCATACCGATTTTGAAAGAGGATTTATCCGTGCTGAAATCGTCAACTATAAGGATTTAGTAGAATGCGGTTCGGTTGCAGCCGCCAAGGAAAAGGGACTTTTGAGAAGCGAAGGCAAAGAATACGTCATGAAAGACGGCGATGTTGTCCATTTCCGTTTTAATGTGTAGGTGAATATGAATATTATTGATAGATTTTTTAAATACGTTTCTTTCGACACGCAAAGCGACGAAGATAGTCTAACTCTTCCTAGCACTGCCAAACAATTAGCCCTGCTCGATTATCTGCAAGACGAATTAAAAGCATTGGGATTAACGGTTACAAGATCTAAATGCGGATATGTTTACGCCACCCTTAAAGCAAACACCGATAGCAAGGTTAGACTTGCATTTTTAGCGCATGTAGATACATCTCCTGCCGTTAGTGGCGCATCAGTCAAACCACAAATAATCAAATACACGGGTGGCGATGTTCTTTTAAATTCAGCAGAAAAAATATATTTTTCAGAAAAGGACTTCCCCGAGATTAAAAGATATTTAGGTCAAGATATAATCTTTACCGACGGCACTACCCTTTTGGGTGCAGACGACAAGGCAGGTGTTGCCGAAATCGTATCGGCAGTTGAGTTTTTACTTGACAACCCAACTATTCCGCATCCCGAAATTAAACTTGCTTTCACCTCTGACGAAGAAGTCGGTAGAGGTACCGAGGACTTTGACGTTAAGGCTTTTGGCGCAGATTTTGCCTATACCATTGATGGTGGCGAACTTGGCGAGCTTAATTACGAAAACTTTAATGCTTGTTCGGGCAACGTCGTCATTAAAGGTATATCCGTTCACCCCGGCGACGCTTACGGCAAAATGATTAATGCTATCGACGTCTTCAACGAGTTTCACAATATGCTACCGATAGATAGTAGACCAAACACCACAAGAGATCACGAAGGATTTTTTATGGTAGAATCTATTTCGGGTGGAATTGAAGAGCTAACCGCTAAATATATCATTCGCGACCACAACAGCCAAAAATTCGCCGATAAAAAGGCTTATTTCACCAAGGTTGCCGACAAAATTAACGAAAAATACGGCAGAACAGTTGTTGTCGCAACAGTTAAGGATAGCTATTACAATATGAAAAATATCATAGAAAAGCATTATCACTTGGTTGATAATGCGATTACTGCATTTAAAAACTGCGGTGTCGAGCCAGTGATACTCCCCATTCGTGGCGGTACGGACGGTAGCCATCTTTCTTTTGCAGGACTTCCAACTCCAAACCTATCGACAGGCGGTCATAACTTCCATGGAAGATTTGAGTATATTCCCGTTCAATCAATGCAAAAAATGACCGAAGTAATTGTCGAGCTTGCAAGGATTTATTCAAAGTAATAAATTGAAGTTCAAATATAATTTGTATAAACAAAAAAGCATTTAATTCACAAATTAAATGCTTTTTTTATGTGCAATTGTCTAATAAGCGTACAAACTGCTCGTATGCTTCGCAAAAAGTCAGTGCTTGTAGAGAGATTTCTCGACTACTATAGAAATGACGAAACAATGTATTCAATTAAATGTATTCTATTCAAGTGGACGTATTCTTAACGTTACGCCTAGTTCGTCACATATTTGCTTTGCTTTTTTTTGCTCGTCAAGAGTCGTTACGGTGTCG
>CALYRM010000027.1 GCA_945482995.1 uncultured Clostridia bacterium
TGACAATTTTGATGAGATCCTTCGACTACGCTCAGGATGACAATTTTGATGAGATTCCTCGACTACGCTCGGAATGACAGTAAGGATGCTCAAGATGACATTTTTTTAATTTGGGTATTGAACTTGGCTTTTAAATGTGCTATAATTGTATAACCTAAAACATATATTTTATATAAAATATAACTGTTCCGTTTTTTGTAATGAGTTATTTGACTATTTGCTTTTTAGATGTAGACTTTGCAATTAACATTCAAACTGCTTGTCTGCTTCTAGATAGGCATTTTGCGAGGATAGATACGTCTCGCACTCAATCGACATAACGGTACAAGAATGTTTACGACTAGTGCGTATTTGCTACTTTATCACGCACTGTAACAAACGACAGCGAGGTAACTTAAATTGCGAGAAAGACTCGGAAAGCTTAAAACAATAAAAAACTATCTAACCATTCAAAAAAGATTGCCAAAGGTCTTTCCAAATTGGTGTAAAATATATCCCGACATTGGCGAGGGTTCGGGGCGTGTTATTATGCCCGATAAAAGAATACGTTTGGTAACCGAGGGTTGTTTTTTGCCTTTTGCCGATCATTTGGAGATGAACGGCAGAGTTTCCGCTCATATTGTTAGTTACCTAATAGATCAAAATCAGCATTTTGAAATATTTTTACATAGCGTATACCCTAATTTTAGGTTAAAACCGATTGCAACAGAAGGCTCGTATGCTCATAATTTCCAAGACTGGTCAATGGTAAAAGTTGACGATAAACTCGCCGAAGAAAAGGTTAGATTTGTAGATATTTTAGGTAAGCTAACCTTTATTAACGCAACGGAAGCAGGCGTTGAAATAAGAAGAACGCTCTTCCCTGCCGTATTTACAACCGCATTGATTGAAAAAATCGAAATCGAAAACCTATCCGACTCCGATAAAAAGGTTGAAATTTTAATTCCAAGGGGTGAATATATATCGCTTTCAAAATATAGTTTAGAGGGTGATGAATATATCTCAAAAATAGGTTTGGCTGATTCAGACGGAAAGATGATGGAGGGCTTTGATGAATATAACCAGGACATTATCAAGCCCGAAGAAACAAAAACTTTTTACGTGGTATATTATACTCGCAAAAAACAAGACGATATTTTGGTAGACTGCCTTTTTGAAGAAAAGAAACGCAACGAGTTTATACAAAATATTATCAATGGTATTAGAATTGAAACACCCGATCACCTATATAACACCGCTTTTACGCACGCCGTTATAAGGGGTAGCGAAGCAGTATTTGAAACCAAAGCAGGATTGATGACCTCGCCCGGCGGTGGCGCTTATTACGGCGCTATTTGGACAAATGACAACGTAGAATATTCCGCTCCTTTCTTTGGCTATTCGGGATTGGATTTACCCATAAACGCAACCTTGAACGTGCTTCGACTTTTCAAAGAGGAAATCGACGCTTCTTCAAAATTAACTCTAAAAAAATACGGCGTTCCCGCCTCGATTACTAATTGTGGCGACAACGTTTGGGACTTGGTGGGAGATAGAGGCGATACACAAATGTACGCAAGCGGTTTGACTAAATTCTTGTTAGCCGTTGGCGACAAAACTTTAGCCGAAGAATTTTGGGACGCTATAGATTTTTGCGTAAACTACACCAAGTCAAGAACCGACAAACTCGGCAGAGTTAAAAGCGACACAGACGAATTAGAGGGAAGATTTCCATCGGGTAAATACAATTTAAGTACAAACTGTCTTGCTTATGAAGCATACCTATATACAAGTTTTTTGTCGGGCGCTATTGGTTCGACTGCGAATATGTATAAATATTTTAATCTTGCAAGTAAGCAACGTAGTAGCATAATTAAAAACTTCACAGCAACGGTCGAGGGCTACAAAACCTATAAATACTATAATGGTAACAAGGTTTTACGCTCTTGGATAAGTATGCCGATGAACGTTGGAATAAAAGATAACGCACAAGATACTATTAAAGCGCTTTTCTCGCCCAAAATGTATTCTGACGGCTATTTAAAGACAGCAAGCAACCGAAAAACAACTTGGGATAGGTCTCTTCTCTTTGCATTCCGCGGCGCATTAAGAGTGGGAGAACAAGATGAAATCTTTGACTTTATAAGAGAATACACCTCAAACCGTTTAATCGGCTTCCATGCGCCCTATCCCGTTGAAGCGTATCCTGAGGGCAATATGCGTCAATTATCAGCCGAAAGCATTCTCTATGCAAGAGTTTTTACCGAGGGTATGTTTGGTCTTACAATAACGGGCTTTGGAAAGTTTTCCATAACGCCTGCAATTCCAACAAAATGGAAAAAGGTTGCTTTAAGACATTTGGTTTTAGCCAATATGCCAATAGATATTGTGATTGAAGAAAATAACCTGAAAGTGCTCGATAAGTCGGGCGTGGTTATCAAGGAATGTAATGTAGTAAATGGTCAAAAGGTCGATATCGATCTTTTCGCATAAATTAAAATAAGGAGATTAACAATGGCAACACCCGCTGACAACAGGCTTTTAACACCTTGGGGAGAAATACTCGATAAAAACAACGTACTTCCCGAATACCCCCGTCCACAATTTGTTAGAGATAGTTATATCAATTTAAACGGTGCTTGGGATTATGCAATTCTAAAAGTCGGACAAGCTCTTGAAAAGTATGACGGCAAAATTATAGTTCCTTTCTCGCCCGAATGCGTTTTATCCGAAGTTAATCGTACGGTTACTCCCGATGACGTTCTCTACTATAAAAGAGAGTTCACCATACCCGACGGCTTCAATGTCGGCAGAGTGCTTATCAATTTCGGCGCAGTTGATTATATTGCAAAAGTTCAAGTAAACGGAATCGACGTTGGTACTCACAAAGGCGGATATTTACCATTTTCCTTTGATATAACCAACGCCTTAGTCGATGGTAAAAACTTGTTGACGGTGGTAGTTACTGACCCAACCGACAAAGGCAGTCAAGCAACAGGCAAACAAAGACTCGAAAACGGCGGTATATGGTATACTCCGTCCTCGGGTATTTGGCAAACAGTTTGGCTCGAAAGCGTGCCTGAAAATCATGTCGAGAGCATGAGAATTACTCCCGATATTGCAACAAATTCAGTAAAGTTCCAACTCAAAACGGTTGGCACTTCGAAAGGTACAATCAGAATTTTGGATAACGGTGTTTGTATTGCAAGTGGTGAAATAGAAAAAGACTTGACTTTGACACTTAATTCCTACGAGTTATGGTGCCCCGAAAATCCAAAGCTGTATGACGTTGAATTGATTTACGGCGAAGATAAAATCAAAAGCTACTTCGGAATGAGAAGTTTCTCCATTCAAAAGGACGAAATAGGATTTAATAGACTTTGTTTGAACGGCAAGCCATATTTCCAAAACGGCTTGTTAGATCAAGGCTATTGGTCGGACGGCTTATATACGCCCTGCTCGGACGAAGCTATGATTTACGACATACAAACAATGAAAGATATGGGCTTTAATATGCTTCGTAAGCATATCAAAATTGAGCCTTTAAGATGGTACTATCACTGCGATAGATTGGGTATGCTTGTATGGCAAGACATGGTTTGCGGTGGCGATTCACCGTTTAAGGCAACCGCTATTATGGTTTATCCCGCCATATCTCTTGCCACGCTTATTAGAAAGTTCGGCATGCAAAATGATGGAGAGAAAAAGTATAAACTATTCTCAAGAGTTAGCAAGGCTACACGTGATGAATTTTATTCGGATATGTACGCAACACTCGATACCCTCATCAATGTGGTTTCGCTTTGCTTATGGGTTCCCTTCAACGAGGGTTGGGGACAGTTCGATTCACTCAAGGCTTGCAAAATGATTAGAGAATACGATCCGACTAGATTGCTTGACCACGCAAGCGGTTGGCACGATCAAGGCGGTCCAGACGTTAGAAGTTTCCATATCTACTTTACAAAGTATTCTTACCCGAAACTCAATAAAAATGACGACAGACCTATTGCATTGACCGAATTTGGCGGTTTTAGCCATATAGTGGACGGACATGTTCACAATGCTAAAACGGTATTTGGATATAGATTTTATAAAACTAGAGAATCTTTTATCAAACACTATAAAAAGCTGTTTGAAAAGACTATAATTCCACATATCAAGCAAAAGGGCTTGTCCGCTACTGTATATACCCAAGTCAGCGACGTTCAAGACGAAGTAAACGGCTTGCTCACATACGATAGAAAGGTCGTTAAAATCCCGATTGAAATAGTCAAGGAAATTAACGACAAAATGAAATACTAAAAATCACAATAATCGACATTTTATTCTATTGTTTACCCCAACAATAAAGTTATAATAAAGTACAAAGAGCATTAAAAAACTCTTTCGTCAACTTTAATCGTAGTCGAAGTCTAATCAACAATTGCGGTCGGGATGACAGCAAACGCTGTCAATTTGTATGGTACTGTGCATTTAGGGCTTTCGTGTGTTAAGCAAGAAGTGCGTATGGTAGGATAGAGATTTCTCCACTCCGCGCATTTGCACTGCGGTCGAAATGACGAACAAGGATTAATTCTTCAAGCAACGATTAAAGATGACAATTTGTACGCTTACGGCTGACATTTATGGGGGATGATAACAATATGATAGAAGAAAACATCAGGTTTATATCCACCGATACGCTTTCGGTGGATTTTTTTAAGGGAGAAAGAAGAATTGCGATATTTGCCGACAAGGATTATTCCGAGTTAAAATTGATTAACGGCGAGTTTGGTTCAAAGGTATTTTATCCCGATCAACCGATAACAAACACCAATGCAAGCTTAATTGTTGGTTTTGGCGACGAAGAAGCTCTTTCGAGAGCAAAAGAAATTGCTTATAGTGAAGATACCGACTTAATACTCATTCCGACCATTCCGACCATATCGGCATTTTTGCCATATCACGTAGACAGGAATTTGAAAATCAAACACCCAAGCAAACTACACACCCTTTTAATAGTAAAGGAAATAATCAACAATCAGCCAAGAGAAAAACTTGCCTTTGGGTTGGGCGCGCTTTCGTGTATGTTGATTAATTTAGCCGACGAAGCGACAGAGGGATTTTTAAGCGGAAACGAAATTAATTCGCAAAAGTTACTTGAAAAAATAAAAAATATCCTTAAAAACATTGATAAATTTGCTTACCCCTATCCGACGCTTGGCTTTGACCTTGCGGAAATATTATACGAGCTTTCGTCCTCGATAAAAAGCGATTGCTGTAATCCTTTAACCGCAGCATATCTTTTTTCGCTGTACAAAAACAATAAAGAGAGTTATAATAATTTTATACTTGCGATTAGCTTTGCGATTTTTGCCGTCTATAATGGCTATCAACCCGAAAAAGAGTTGATTTTGCCACCCAATAGAAGCGAGGTTTACGTTCGACTCAAGGCGCTTTTGCCGTCGATAAAGCCCACACCTTCGCTTTTTTCGGAAGATTTTCTATTGGCTCGCTTCGTACTTAGCGATAGATACGAAGAAATAATTTCGGCACTATCGGATTTCCCAAAGCTTGCACAATGCTATTTGAGACTAAACGGCAATAGTGGTTATTACTTGCGGTCGCTACTTGCAATAAATGAGCTAATCGAAATTTTGCCCTTGGCAGCAGAAATCGATAGTCATAATACGATTTTAAAGCACGTATATAGTAGCGGATACTTTAAATAGAGTTGCATAGCAACTTCATTTTTAGGTGGGCAATGTGCAATTATGGACTTCGTGATTTGATTAGACGTTGTTTGTTTTTTCGACCGAAGTGCAAATCCACGAAGTCGATAAATCTAAACGACAGCCTAACGGCTGTCAATTCGACGCCTTTACACTCCGCTTGAGAATAACGTTATTGGTCGAGATGACGGAACAAGGATGAGATTTCTCGACTACGCTCGAAATGACAAAGCGGATAGGTCCCTCGACGTTGCTCGGGATGACAGCGGAGCTGTCAATTCACCCTCCACAACGCTTAAGAATGACGATTTGATTAGATTCCTCCACGTTGGTCGGAATGACAAAGTGGATGGCTCGAAATGACAATTTATATGCTTAGGATGACATTACGACTCGGAATTATATGCTTAGGATGACATTACGACTCGGAATGACGTTTTAATGGCTAAGAATAAAATAAGGAGAACATATGATAAATTCTAATAATAAACCACTTGAAAAAATAAAGCTATTCCTAATGGATATGGATGGCACCGTTTATTTGGGAAACAACAAAATCGAAGGCGCATTTGAGGCTCTCGAAACTTTGCGTTCTATGGGAAAAAGGATTTGTTTTTTGACAAATAATTCAAGCCGTTCTCTATCTACATACATTAAAAAACTTGAAGCGGTGTATGATTTTAATACCAACGCAGACGAAGTATATACGTCTGCCCTTGCTACTCAGGAGTTTTTAAAAAACAAGCACCCCAACGCAAAGGTATTTTTGTTGGCAACTCCCGATGTTCAAAATGAGTTTATCAATGCAGGAATTAACGTTGTAGAGGACGATCCCGATATTGTTATTGTATGCTTTGATACCACGCTAAAATATGATAGACTCTACAAAGCTTGTCAATATATCAACAACGGCAAACTATACGTTGCTACGCACCCCGACAACTTTTGCCCTGCTCCCGACGGTCCTATGCCCGACGTGGGCGCATTTATCGCTATGATAGAAAAAACGGTAGGAAAGCTTCCCGACGTAATCATAGGTAAGCCGTATAATGAAATGGCGGAAGCAGTTCAACATAAATTTGGACTTGACAAACAAGAGATTGCAATGGTTGGCGATAGACTTTATACCGACATTCGTTTTGGCGTTGATAATGGTTTTACAAGTATACTCGTGCTAACAGGGGAAACCACTCGTGAAATGCTTGAAACGAGTTCAATAAAGCCGACCGTCACTTTGAATACCTTTGCCGATGTATTGGATTTAGTGTAAAAAAGTGCATAGTGCAATTATTCAATTATCAGTCAGACTATTCGTGTGCTTTGCTAAAAGTCAGTGCTTGCAGAGAGATGTCTCGAACAAGACATGACGGAACAAGGATAAGGTCCCTCGACGATGCTCAGAATGACAATTTGGATGAGATTCTTCGACGGTGCTCAGAATGACAATTTGGATGAGATTCCTCCACAACGCTTAAGAATGACGAATTGGATGGCTCGGAATGACAAAGCGGATTAAATCCTTCGACTTCGTTGCACTACGCTCAGGATGACAAATATAGAAAATTTCGCCTAGGCGTATAATTTCCCTTTTTTCGCCAATACTATTAATATCACTAAAAGGGGGGAATTAATATGGCTAATAAGTATATCCATACCGGTGAAAAACCCGGTTCAGGCTCATACGTTTGTACTAACTGTGGCACAGAAGTGTCTCTTGGCTCTGGCGATAAAATGCCACCTTGTCCAAAATGCACAAACACCAGCTTTAAAAAGGAAAACTAACCTAACCGAGTGATATAGCCACTCAAAATTAAAATGGACTTGATTTTTATCAAGCCCTTTTTAGTTTAATGAGTTTGGTGGTAAGTGATTTGCAAGCTTCCGTGTGCTCAGCAAGAAGTGCGTAGATAAAAATATTCCTCGACTACGCTTAAGAATGACGGACGAGAATGAAGTCCACTACACCCTTCATTTTCGGTATCCATAATTATCAACAAAAGTGGTGGAAAAACGTTAAAAATGTTGATAACTCCGTGGATAAGTGGAAAAATATACATAATTTGCATAAAAAACAGTACAAATCATATACTTTTTCCCAAAAATCTCAACCATATGATAATTATTTTGATATTCTATGCATAAACTTTTTTATAATGAATGTTGATAACTTTGTGAGGGTGTAAGGGATGCGCTTAAGTTATAATAAACAAATTGCAATTTTGGTAATCATAAGCTTTCTTTTTATTATTGTTATTCCATCTATTACCATTTTTGCAAAGGGTGAAGAGTATAGACAAACTATCGTATTGGACGCCGGGCATGGAGGCTATGACGGCGGAGTAAAGGGGATAACGTCTAACGTTAAGGAAAGTACTATTAATTTAGCTTTGGTAAGATTGCTCAAAGGATATTTAGAAAGTGATGGATATAAGGTTATTCTAACAAGGGATTCCGACATAGCTCTCGGAAATACAAAACAAGAAGATATGAAAAAAAGGGTTGAAATAATCAATTCTTCGAAGTGTATTTTAATGGTTTCCATTCACGTAAACTTTTATCCCTCAAAATACAGACGTGGGATTCAATCTTTCTTTAACAAAGGAATTGATGAAAAGTTTGCAACAATAATGCAAGAAAATTTAAACGTCACTCTAAACTATCCAACGTTAAATAGAAATTTTTCCGCACTATTCGGCGATTACTATATTTTGGCAAATTCTAAATGTCCCGCTACAATCGTTGAGACAGGGTTTATTTCCAACCCCGAGGACGAAAAGCTACTCCTCGACGAAGGTTATCGTATGAAACTTAGTTATCAAATTTTTCTTGGAATAAAAAAGTATATCCAGACTACATTAGTTGAAAAACAAAGTTTTTCAACTATGAAATGTGCAATTACGTATTTGGCATAAAAACTGTTCTTATGCTTCGCAAATAGTTTGTGCTTGCAAAGAGATTCCTCCACTTCGGTCGGAATGACAAAGTGAATAGATTCCTCCACTGCGGTCGGAATGACAAAGTGGAATAGATTCCTCCACTGCGGTCGGAATGACATTATAATTTATAAAATTGCACTTTGCACATTATAAAAGCGGATGAGATTCTTCGACTCCACTTCGTTCCGCTCAGAATGACATTTTACGTTCAGAATGACATTTTTATGTTGAATGACATTTTTATGCTGAATAACATTTTTATTCTGAATGACAATAAAACTTTAGCATTCTCCACCTGCTACATATGCCATTTCATATGCACGGTTTTCTTTGATTTCGTGGGGACGATAAACGCCGATTCCCTTGATAACCCGTGCTATCTGCGCGCCATTAAGGCAACGAACAAAGCCACTTAAAGCTGTCATTGCTTCATCAAAAGCGTCGGGGGCATTATCTGCTGCGGTTAATAAGAAATAAAATACCTTATTTTCTATTTGTTTATAATACGGCAAACATCTATCTATAATCGTCTTTAATTGAGCGTTTATACAGTAAAAATAGACAGGTGACGCTAAAACTATTACATCCGCCTCAATCATTTTTTTGACAATGCTTGGAGCATCATCCTTTTGTATACACTCATGTTTACTGCTACAATAACCGCAACCTTTACAATAATTGATATTATAATCGGCTAAAAATATCTTTTCAACGATTTTTCCGTCGTCTATTGCTCCACGTGCAAATTGGTCGCACAAGGTGTCGGAATTGCCACCCTTACGTGGACTTGCCGAAATAATTAAAACCTTTTCAGTCATCTTTTTATTCTCCTTTAATCAAATAAATCGCTTCCGCTAGATTCGCTATCGTTATTCATTGAGTCGGGTTCAGTGTTTCTAGTATCACTATTAATAGTACCGTGGTTTACAGTTCCTGAATCTTCGCCTTCTATAAAGTCCTTTCCACCGTTTTTATCTCTATAATCACAGTAAGCGTTGAACTCCTTGACTTGCTGAACGCTTTTTACTAGAGAGTAAATTATCATAATAAAGAGAAATACTATAACCACTAAAGCAATTCCTATAGAAAACATATCTACCGAATTAATTTTCATTACAGTTTTAGTAGATTCATCAAACGCTTTAGAAACCGCTACAGCCTTGGACATTTCTTTAGCGTCGAAATTGTGGTTCATATTTTTTTGGAACTTAATGAAATCATAATCGTCGATAATACGATCGGTATTATCACCAGCCATATCTATCCACATCCACTCTGCAATCGTACCATTGCTGTCGGTTTCAAATGCGATTACTATCAAATAGTGTCCTTCATCGTCAAATAAATCTAGGTACTTATCGTAAGCATATGCTTCAAGCAAATCAGCACTTAAGTATTTGCCCACAGTTTCCAATTCGGACATACGTTTTGTATCGAACGCATAGACGTATGGTTCAATTCCCGTCTTTTTGTAAAAGGCTGTAAGCGAGGCTTTTAAGGTCTGCTCATCCGTTTCCGAAAAGAAATCGTCAGGGTCATCTACTAATGTTCCGTTGTATTTACATCTCGATGCACTCAGCTTTCTGGGAAATATGGTTGCCAATAATACTGTGCTTATTATGATAACTACGAGCAATGCTATAATTAACGGAACCAAAACCGATGCCATCGTTTTTCTTTGAGGAACTCCGGCGTAATAAAAATAGCAACGAGCCCCGAGAGGGTTTATGTAATAATATCTATGTGCTCCCGGGAAAGGACGATTTTTACTATATTTTGGACCGGATGCCGAGCCTCCGCTGCGAAAACTACCGCCTCCGCTGCCTCCGCCAAAACCACCGCTTGATCCACCGCCGTGAGAATGTGGCATAAACAACCTCCTAAATATTAAAAATTAATTTATTATATCACTTTTTGTCAATAAATGTAAATGGTTTATAAAAAAGTGCCTAGTATAAACATTAAGTACTGTAAATTAAGTACCAACGCACTTTTAATGTGCAATCGTTTTACGGATATTCGTATGCTTTGCAAAAAGTTTGTGCTTCAGAGAGATTCATTCACTTAGATTGGAATGACAACAAGGATGAGGTCCCTCGAACAACGCTTTCAGGATGACAGCAGAGCTGTCAATTCACCTTCGACTTCGTTGCACTTCGCTCAGAATGACATTTAATATGGCACAGGATGACATTATGTACGCTAGAAAATGACATTATTGGTCAAAATATAAAAAAAATTAGCAGTCTAAGGTCAAGATTGCTAATTTTCTCTTGACAAAACACTTTTTTGGGAGTATAATGCTTATTAAAAATATGATTTGCTCATTAGGAGGCAATTTATGAAACAATTTAAAACACAATCAAAACGTATTCTCGATTTGATGATTAACTCAATTTATACTCACAAGGAAATTTTTCTTAGAGAATTGATAAGTAACTGCTCTGACGCTCTCGATAAGCTTTGTTATAAATCACTTACCGACGGTAGCGGTTTAGATAGAAGCTCTCTCGAAATTAAAATAGCTGTAAATAATGCCGCTCGTACCTTGACAATAAGCGATAACGGTATTGGTATGACTCAAGAGGAATTGGATAAAAACTTGGGTACTATCGCTCAATCCGGCTCTTTTGAATTCAAAAATTCTAACGAGAAAAAGGAAGATTTAGATATTATCGGTCAATTTGGTGTTGGCTTTTATTCTGCATTTATGGTTGCACAAAAGGTTGTCGTTGTATCAAAAGCATACGGCGCAGATACCGCAAATATGTGGGTTAGCGACGGTGTAAACGGCTATGAAATTAAGCCGGCTGAAAAAGCAACAAACGGAACCGAAGTTGTTTTATTCTTAAAGAATAACACCGAGGACGAAGATTATGATAAATTCTTAAACGAGTATCAAATTAAAACATTGATAAAGAAATATAGCGATTATATCAGATTCCCTATCAAAATGCTATGTACAAAGTACTTGCCTAGCGAAGAAGGTGAAGAAACAAAGACGGAACAGGTTGAAGAAACATTAAATTCAATGGTTCCTATTTGGAAGAAAAACAAAAATGAAATCACCGACGAAAACTACAATACTTTCTATAGAGATACATTCTACGATACCGAAGAACCTGTCGCAAGAATTCATACTTCGGTTGAAGGCGCCGTTGACTATAAAGCATTGCTTTTCATTCCTTCAAAAGCGCCATATAACTACTATTCAAAGACCTACGAAAAGGGCTTGAAACTCTATACAAACGGTGTGCTTATCACCGAACGCTCGGAAGAACTACTTCCCGATTATTTCAGCTTTGTTCGTGGTGTTGTCGATAGCGAGTTAAGACTCAACATCTCTCGTGAAACCATACAAAACAACAGACAGCTTTCACTTATTGAGAAAAATATCGAAAAGAAAATCAAGAATGAACTTGAAAATCTACTCAAAAACGATAGAGAAAAGTATCAAAAATTCTTCAAAGAATTTGGTATGAACCTTAAATACGGCGTATATTCGGATTGGGGACAAAACAAGGAAATTTTGCAGGATTTATTGATATTTGATACTGTAAAAGAAGACAGCATGGTATCTTTAAAAGAATATGTTGACAAGATGCCTGCCGACCAAAAATACATTTACTACGCTAACGGTTTAAATAAGGATAGAATCAAGGCTCTTCCGCAATCCGAAAAGGTTGTTGAACAAGGCTACGATATTATATGTTGCACCGAAAACGTTGACGAGTTTGCATTAAAAGCAATCGGCAAGTATTCAGACAAAGAATTCAAGTCCATTTCAGAGCAAGATAACGGAATAGAAAACAAGGACGAAGAAACCGTTCAAGAGGATACAAAGGAAATCACCGATTTTATCAAGGAAGCTTTGGGTGACAAGGTTGTTGCAGTTATCGCTTCAAAGAGATTAAAAACTCACTTTGTTTGCTTAACATCAAAGGGAGAGCTATCAATCGAAATGGAAAAAGTTTTGAATGCTCTACCTAATGCAGACAATATCAAGGCTGAAAAGGTTCTGGAAATCAACGTAGACCATCCTGCTTTTGAAAAAGTTAAAAATGCTTACGCTAACGACAAGGATAAGTTAAAGCAAATGGCTTTGGTTATGTTCGCATCCGCAGGACTTATCGAAGGATTGCTTCCTGATAATCCTACCGAATTATCCGACGCTATATTCAGTTTAATTGAATAGAAATATTCAATTAAACTGAAGTTTGCCCTGAAGGACAAGTGCAATCCCTACGAGATGAAATTCGCCTTTTAGGCGAGTTATGGATTCTTGTTTTAAATGGAATGAATGGCTATCTTTGTGCATCGCAAAGGGTCTGTTCAATGAGGGAGATTTCTCCACTTCGGTCGAAATGACGAGGGTAATTCGAGGATGATGGAACAAGGATTAGATTCTTCGACGTTGCTTAAAAATGACATTATAATTTATAAAATTGCACTTTGCACATTATAAAAGCGGATGAGATTCTTCGACTGCAATCAGAATGACAAACAAGGATGAGATTCCTCCACTTCGGTCGGAATGACGAACATGGATAAATAAAAGAAGCCGTAAATATTACGGCTTCTTTTATTTTGTAGAAATTTGTTAAACAAATAACTATTTAACTTCAACTTCTGCGCCAGCTTCCTTAAGAGCTGCAACGAGCTTGTCGCTTTCTTCTTTGGAAACGTTCTCTTTAACAGCCTTTGGAGCACCATCAACAAGAGCCTTAGCTTCGCTTAAAGCAAGACCTGTAGCTTCCTTAACAGCCTTAACAACCTTTAATTTAGCAGCAGCATCATAGCCCTTTAATACAACTGTGAACTCTGTCTTTTCTTCTTGTGCGGGAGCAGCAGCACCTGCAGCAGGAGCAGCAGCAACAGCAACTGGAGCAGCAGCGCTTACGCCAAATTCTTCTTCAAGAGCCTTTACGAGATTGTTCAACTCGAGAACGGTCATAGTTTTAATTTCTTCAATCATTTTTGTAATGTCAGCCATTTTTTTATCCTCCGATTATTATTTTTTTAATTAATTTTGTTTGTCTGCGATAGCCTTAAGTGCTATAGCTAGACCGCCGATTGTACCGTTTAAAACACGTACAAAACCTGTGATTGGTGCTTGGAGCATTCCAAGAACCTTTGCAACAAGAACTTCTTTTGAGGGCAAGGATGCCAATTCTTTAACGCCGTTAACGTCGATAGCAACACCGTCTACAATACCTGCTTTGAGTACTAACATCTTGTTTTTGCTTGCTGTTTCGCACAAAATCTTAGCAGCTGCAACAGGATCGCTTGCAGGAGAAAATGCTACTGCGTTTGGACCTTCAAGCAAAGAATCGAACTCAGTGTATCCCAATTCGTTAAGAGCGATGCGTACAAGACGATTCTTCAAAACCTTGTATTCAACGCCACTTTTACGTAATTCAGCACGGAGAGCGGTGTCTTGCTCTGCGGTCATACCTTGATAACCAACGATAACAACAGAAGAAGAATTTTGGATCTTTTGCTTAATCTCTTCGACAAGTTGTTCTTTCATTGTCATGATCGCTTTAGAAGCCATTATCTTACCTCCATTTATTCCACTTGTGTGGTTTATTACAAAAAAATCTCTTGTTCAACAAGACAAGAGACAACCAAAAACAACTATTAATATAATATAATACCTATTTTGTCATCTCGGTAAGCAACTTTGAGGTTTGCACCACTTACTGTCTTAGATTGAACGATTATATTTTATTACCGCTGACTATATTTGTCAACGATTTTTAGTATCTTTCTTCCGAAAAAATTCGGAAGAAAGACTTTGGCGAAATATCCGCCTAATTTTTGCTTATACCTTAGCGTATGAAACCTTGATTCCGGGTCCCATTGTGCTTGCAATAACAACGCTCTTTAAGTAAACGCCCTTTGCAGCTGCCGGCTTAGCCTTGATGATAGCATCCAAAAGTGTGGAGAAGTTCTCTACCAATTGCTCTTGGGTGAAGCTAGCCTTTCCGAAGCATACGTGAATGATACCGGTTTTGTCTAGTCTATACTCAACCTTACCTGCTTTAACGTCATGAACTGCCTTAGCAACGTCCATTGTAACAGTACCGCTCTTTGGGTTTGGCATTAAGCCCTTAGGTCCTAAGATTCTTGCGATACGTCCAACTTGTCCCATCATATCAGGTGTGGTGATACAAGCGTCAAAACCGAACCAGTTTTCAGATTGAATCTTTGCAATCATTTCTTCAGCGCCTACAAAATCTGCACCTGCTGCTTGAGCTTCGTCCGCTTTTGCACCCTTTGCAAGAACAAGAACTCTGATTTTCTTGCCTGTTCCGTTGGGAAGTACGCATACGCCACGAACTTGTTGGTCAGCTTTCTTTGGATCAACGCCCAAACGAATATGGATTTCCATAGATTCGTCAAATTTAGCATTTGCGTTTTCAACTGCCAATTTGATAGCCTCTTGGTAATCATAAACCTTTGACTTATCTACATTTGCTAATACTTTGGTATATCTCTTGCTACCTTTAAATTTTGCCATAATATACCCTCCCTTACTCTTCAACGGTGATGCCCATGGAGCGAGCTGTGCCTTTAATCATGCTGCAAGCAGCTTCCAATGACCCTGCATTGAGATCGGGCATTTTGAGATTAGCGATTTCTTCTACTTGAGCTTTTGTCAACTTAGCAACCTTAACCTTGTTAGGTGTACCTGATGCAGTTTCGATACCGCAAGCCTTCTTAATAAGTACAGGTGCCGGTGGTGTCTTTAAGATGAAACTGAAAGTACGGTCAACGTAAATTGTCATGATTACAGGTATTACTAAACCTGCTTGTTTTGATGTTTTTTCGTTAAATTCTTTTACAAATCCCGGTATATTGATACCATGTGGACCAAGTGTAGAACCAACGGGTGGACCTGCCGTAGCTTTACCGGCAGGAAGTTGTAACTTTACAACAGCCTTAATCTTCTTTGCCATAGTTTTACCTCCCTACGCAAACGTGGTTTAACGAAGGGCATTGCACAAATTTTACCCTTCTCCCAAATATATCGTGAGACCTAATCTCCTCTATATTCTTTATTATATTAATTATAAATATTTAATCCTTATTTTTATACCGCGCAATGTTGCGACTTTCCGTTATGCCTTTATAACCTCGTTAAAATCCAACTTGATTGGAGTTGGTTTGCCAAACATCGACATAATGACTTCAACAACACCTTGTTCCTCGTCAATCTTGCTAACTACGCCATAGTAGCTTTCGAATGCACCGGATACGATTCTAACTTGATCTCCGATTTCGAGGCCTAACTCGCTTGCCTTGATTTTCTCAAGTCCCATTCTGCGAACTTCCTCAGGGGGTAGTGGTTCGGGTTTGCCGCCCAAGCCAACAAAGTGAGTAACACCACGAATATGGGTAACCATAAAATATACGTGGTCTGTATAAATCATTTTGATAAAAGCATAGGATGGGAATTTACAACGACGCACAGTTTTACGCTTGCCGTCAGCCTTTTCGATGACCTCATCCTTCTCAGGAACGACAACGTCAAAGATAAAGTCTTGCAAGCCGTTGTTTTCTACCATTTGAAGAATATCATCTCTTACCTTACGCTCAAACGTTGAGTAAGTATGAATGATATACCAATGGGCTAAACTGCTTCTGTCTTGTACTTCATTATCCATATTTCACCTACTATTTACGCTACTAAAAGTTTTAATATCTCAGTCAAGCCAAGGTCAATGCATCCTACGACTACAAGGAAAACGAATGTAACAAACAATACAACGCTAGTTTGCTTTAATACGTCCTTAAAGTTCGGCCAAGTTACCTTTTTCAACTCGGATTTCAATTTACGGAAACCTTCTCCAATCTTCTTGAAGAAATTGACAAACTTGTTTGACTTTTTCTCGTTTGTCTTACCGTTCTTGGCATTAGCAGTCTTATCGACAGCGGTATTTTTTTTCGCTCTTTGAGATGCGTCTTTTGCCATATTATTCCTCCGATATTATTTAGTCTCTTTGTGTAGAGTGTGTTTTCTGCAGAAAGGACAATATTTCTTTAACTCGATACGATCCGGAGAATTCTTCTTGTTCTTTTTGGTATTATAATTACGTTGCTTGCATTCTGTACAAGATAATGTAATTCTCGCACGTGCTTCTTTTACTGCCATAAATGCGACTCCTTCGATAAAAAATTACACCCCATATCCCGTAGGGTGCTAATCTACTATAACACATCTAAGTTAGGGTGTCAACTAATTTTTTTATTTTTATATATAGTATTTTTAGGTACTAGTCGGAAAAATCTCTAACACCACTGTTTTTCAAGGCAAAACGACATAAAGTTATAAAGAAGAGACTCTTCGACGTTACTTAGAATGACAATATTAACTTCGAATTGCTCATTAATAATCTAAATAAATACAGCAGTCTTTATCAAAAGAAAAACATAAAAAAAGAACGAATCTGTTCGTTCTTTGAATCCACAATTGCACATTGCACATTTGGAAAAGCTTTAACAATATTAAAGCTTTTCCTCAAGTGCGTCCTTTAATTGAATCAATAGTCCGCCTATTTCCAAGGTAAATTTTTCAAAATCCTTACCTTTGCCTGCCGTTACGATTGAACTAATTAAATAGCTGTCTTTTTTTCTCATACGGCTAGATACCGCCATAACCGGATACAAGTCGTCGGTATAGATGTTTAATGCAAATCTTCTTTTGAACGACGTCGCCACAAGTATCAAGCCAATCACACCTAATAAAGCGCCAACTGCGATAATCACATATCCTAGCCATTCCTTGCCGACAATAAGCTTGCTAAAATCGAAAATTAATGCAAATGCGCATATCGCTATAAGCAAAATGCCTATGATTATTTTTACAACTTTTACTTCGTTTAAACGTGCACTCGTAATGCAACCAACCTTTTCTAGTGGCACATCAACTCTATAATCCGAATCAACTATCAAACGCCTATTGGTAACGATAGCGTTTCCTGTATTAGCGCTTTTAACAACGTTGTAAATCTTAACGACCTTTTCGTTCCTTGCTAAAACCAATTCGCCCTTTTTCGCATCGGGAACCATCAATTCTTCAACACTGTATTCTTTTTTTGGCTTAGCATCGCTATACGAATTTAGCGAAGAACTTACCATATTATTGACGATAACCGTATCAACAACAGTCTTTTCAATATTTGATTCTTTTTCTTTTAAATCATTTTCGTTCATATATTCATCCTCAATTGGCTGTGGTTCATAATGAGTATCACCCGTTTCTTCGTCTGCAACATTAGCAATTACAGTTTCTACCGCATCGTGAGTCTCTTCTACCGTTAAATAAGCTTCATCATCACTAATTGGAGTTTCTTCTTCAAGAGTCTCAGGTTCGATCACCGAATTATTTTCACTCTCAGGCAATTCGTTTGTTTCTTCAAAGACCTCAGCAGAGCTTCCGTCGTACCAATCAGAATTCTCTACACTTTCATTTAAAGGGGATTCCGTTTTTTCTTCAACAACAGGTTGCGGTTCAAGTTCTGATTCAGTGTCTCCAAGGGTAAGCTCGGTAGTTTCAACCTCAGTATATTCACTTTCGGTGGTTTCTGAGTCAACCGACGAGCTTTCTTCGTCCGCAACGGGAATATTAATATCAATCAAATCGTTATTAGAAGATTCATCCCCAGTCGCACCATCAAGATCTACTTTGTTATCAACAATTTCTTCAAGCTCGGGTGACGATAACTCTTCTAATTGTTCTTCTACTACTTTTGTTTTACGTTTATTCCATTTCATGAGCATCCTACCTTAAATAGTCGACATCAATTTTTATTATTATAACACTATTTTTAACAAAAATAAAGGGATAATTGACATTTATTTTATGCTGTGGTAAAATATTTTATAACAATTTGTCTTTTAAGGAGATTTTACATGAGATATTCAGTGAAAGGAGTTTGTTCAAGGTTCGTCGACGTTGAAGTGGAAAACGGTATAATTAAATCAGTTAAATTCGTCGGTGGTTGTATGGGGAACACCCAAGGTGTAGCAAGATTAGCGGAAGGAAGAAAGGTCGAAGAGGTTGTTTCCATTCTCGAGGGAATCAACTGCGGAATGAAAGGTACCAGTTGTCCCGATCAATTGGCAAAAGTTTTAAAAGAAAACTTTATGTAGTTTAAGTGTGGAATTTTTAGCAAATCACTGCGCATTAAAAAAGCCGACTATTTGTCGGCTTTTTCTATAGCTTTGCCACTAATTCAGCTAGTGATGAGACGTCAATATCTTCAACTTTGCCCGAATCACATAATTTGGCGGTTTTGGGATCAATAGGTATTTCGGCTGTATACGGTATACCATACTCTTTTGCCAAAGATTTTATATCCGATTGACCGAAAATATAATGTTTTTCTTTACAATTAGGACAGACAAAATATGACATATTCTCAACTATTCCCACAATAGGTATATTCATTCTCAACGCCATATTTACTGCCTTTCCAACTATCATTGAGACCAAGTCTTGAGGTGTGGTTACTACGATTATACCGTCCACGGGAAGCGATTGAAAAACCGTCAACGGAACGTCTCCTGTTCCCGGGGGCATATCTACGAACATATAGTCAACGTCTTGCCATACAACGTCCGTCCAAAATTGTTTGACTGCGCCTGCTATGACAGGTCCACGCCAAATAACCGGATCGCTATCATTGGGAAGCAAAAGGTTAATACTCATAACGTCAATACCATCCTTTGTGGTTACGGGGAAAAGATGATGCTCATCGGATTCCGCTTTTTCGACCAAACCGAATGCTTTTGGAATCGACGGTCCGGTTACGTCTGCGTCTAAAACGGCAACCTTTTTTCCACGTCTATTCATTTCTACGGCAAGCATAGAGGTTACTAAGGATTTACCTACGCCGCCCTTTCCGCTGACTACCGCATAAACTTTTTTTACAGACGAAAGCTCATTCAAGCTCTCGTGCAAATCTTGGCTTTCACATTTACTCGAACAATTCGAACAATTATGATCACAATCTGACATACTTACTCCTTTTGTGCTAAAAAAACACATAATTTAACTTATAAAAACACCGCTACAAACAATCTAAGTGCTGCACTTTAGCCATACGCCGTTTTTCAACGTACACTGCAAATTTTAGATGCATGAAATAGATGGTATAGTGGTTATATCTACCACGGTATGTTTTAATAAAGTACACTGATTTAAATGCTTTTCAACGTACAATTATTCAATTAGCAGT
Source organism: uncultured Clostridia bacterium (assembly GCA_945482995.1). Classification (GTDB taxonomy): domain Bacteria; phylum Bacillota; class Clostridia; order Christensenellales; family CAG-1252; genus RUG14300. Next base: position 19,873 of record CALYRM010000027.1, read on the forward strand.
CCGACTATTCGCATGATTCGCAAAAGTCGGCGCTTGTAGGGCGCTGTCTCCACTTTGGTCGACATGACGCTTCCATACTATTATATTGACATAATAAAGCATTGTCAAACCATAGTACAATAGTTTATGACTGTTTTTCGCTATAAATATTTACAATCTCTCCTGCAACAACATCTATTACACACTTAACTGCCTCGATTACCATTTCGTTGCTTATCTTCTTTTTGATAAAAACTCTCAAATGATAAAATGGGTTTAGCGATATGGTTTGTTTGATTTTATTAAACTCCATTACGCCTTGCACGGTTGTCTTATATACCGCCTTTATCTCGTCCTTTTTCAATGGTTGTAAAATTGTTTTAAGTATATTAACGGTATCTAGAATGAACGAACAGCGTACCCTTTTTAGCTTGTCAATTCCTATACCGTCAAGCAATTTCAACAATGTAGAGTCGATTTTTTGAATAATACCAAAAACATTTTTTTCGTTGAGTTGCAAGAAAGCAAGCGGTTCAATCCCTTCATATAGTGAGCCAATGCTATGAAGCATAAGATAGAACGGATACCACGGCCTTTCTTCAAAGTTCTCACTCTTTTCTTCTACTATAATCTCATCAGTCGGCTCGTGAATCTCGTTATACAGTCTCTCTTTTTTCTTTCTTTCTTTGATAAGTCTTACGAGCTTAACTATCAAAAGTGGATCCTTATTCTTAAATTGCTTTCGCAAGATTTTCTCGGTCGA
>CALYRM010000028.1 GCA_945482995.1 uncultured Clostridia bacterium
CTTCGCAAAGACTGTGTGCTTGTAGTGAGATGTCTCCACTTCGGTCGACATGACGAAAAGCGGATTAGATCCTTCGACTTCGTTTCACTACGCTCAGGATGACACTTTATGAGATCCTTCGACTACGCTCAAGATGACATTAGGCTACGCTCAGGATGACGTGATAAGGATGAGATCCTCACGACTACGCTACGCTCCGCTCAGGATGACATTATTTATTTCGCAGAATGACATTAGGCTACGCTCAGGATGACGGAACAAGGATGAGATCCTTACGACTACGCTACGCTACGCTCAGGATGACGTTTTTATTCCTTAGAATGACGTAATAAGGATGAGATCCTCACGACTTCGTTGCACTCCGCTCAGGATGACATTAGACTGCGCGATATGTAAAACCCTTTCACGGCTTTGCATTATTGTTCTTCGTCGCCAAAAAGCGTGGACTTAATCATTCTTTTTAGTTCGGCAATGCCTTCGCCTGTTTTAGCGGATATCATTACGCTATTTGTCATTTTTGGCAAGACCGACAATGGTTCTTTTAGTAAGTCGATTTTATTGTATACCGTAATCGTTGGAACTGAGCCTGCGCCAATCTCACTCAAAACGCTATGAACGACGTCAAATTCGTCCGATAGTTTCGGGCTTGAGCAATCAACGACAATAAGCAATAAATCTGCGTACTTCGCTTCGTCCAAAGTAGACTTAAATGCTTCTATAAATTCGTGCGGTAGTCTTTTGATAAATCCTACCGTATCCGTAATCAAATATTGCTTTCCGTCATCCCACACGCTACGACTAACGGCATCAAGAGTTGCAAACAACTTGTCCTCTTCAAGTACGCCCGCTTTTGTAATATAATTCATCAAGGTGCTTTTTCCTGCGTTTGTGTACCCCACTATCGCAACGTTTTTTACGCCCTTTGTTTTTCGTTGATCTCGTCTACTTGTACGGTTTTTATCAAGTTCCTGTAATTTATCTTTAAGTTCGGATATTTTTTTTCGAGTTTGTCGTCTATCCATTTCAAGCTTGGTTTCGCCACCGCCTCCTAATGCGTGGTAACCGCCACCCTGACGAGAAAAGCCTACCCATTGTCCTACCAAAAGCGGTAGTTGATATGTTAATTTCGCTAATTCAACTTGGAGTTTACCCTCGTTGCTTGTAGCATGCTTTGCAAAAATATCTAATATGAGCGTACTTCTATCCAAAATCTTACGATGCAGTGCTTCGGATAGGTTCCTATACTGTATGCCCGAGAGCGAATGATCGAAAATCAACGTGTCTATTTGCTTCACTTGACATAATAGAGCTAATTCGTTTACCTTGCCGCTTCCAACATAATATTGAATATCGGGCTTGTCCTTACGTTGAATGAGCGTATCAATAGGAGTTAATCCCATAGTCTTTGCAAGCGTGCCCAACTCTTCAAGAGAGGCTTCGGCATCACTATCCATTGATACGTGCACAAGCAAGGCGCGTCCTTTGTAGGTTTCGACTTTATCGCTTTTCTTTGATACGGTTTCGCTATGCGTTATCATTGAAAGCAGTTTATCATCATCCCAACCTTTTCCCCTATATTCAATAAATTCCACTCCGTTTTGAGTCAAGTAGCCTGCTTGTAGCCCTGTGATTCTACCGTCAATTATTCCGACTGCGCTCATACAGTCGTACCTATTGGCCTTTAGCGCGGAAATGTCTACGTCAGATAGTTTATACACTCCGTTTGGGTGGGTATGGATAACTCTTACGCCGTTCAAACGCTTGTCACCACGTCTTTTGCTGAGCTCGGTCAAGGGTACCGAACAGTTGTTACCTATTCCGATTGCAACAAGGCGTCCTTGACGAGTTAAAAACAAGGAAAGCTCTCTATTTAGTTTTGCAGAAATAGAACATATAGTTTTTAGTAGTTCTCTATCTATAAAAAGAGTTTTATCGTAGTCACCGATTAAATCATTTAATTGATATAGTACTACTCTTTTAATTCCTTCGGTATTGCCGTATATCATACTAATTTATAAATTCCTCATATATGGCGTTAATCGCCTTTTCGTAGTCATCGTTTGCAACGGCTACAATAATGTTTAATTCGCTGCTTCCTTGGTCTATCATTCTCACATTTATTCCGTATCTCGACAATGCGCTGAACAACCTAGAAGCGGTACCTGTTTTAAAGCTCATACCGTGTCCTACGGTAGCAATTAGCGATAGGTTTTCTTGAACTTCGATAGTTTCGGGACTGACTGCCGTTTTGATATCCGAGATGATTTCTTGCAATCTTCCCTTGATTTCGCTATTTGCTATTACAAGCGTCATTGTGTCAATTCCGCTAGGAATATGCTCGAAGCTGACGTGATAATTCTCTAAAACCGAAAGTAACTTTCTTGTGAAGCCTACTTCGCTGTTCATTTTTGACTTTTCAATCAATATGCTTGTAAAATACTTTTTGCCTGCAATCCCTGTAACAAGAGAATCGAACTCGGTTAAATTTGGATAAATCATGGTGCCTTGATGTTCGGGATAAAAGGTATTGCGAATATTGATTGCGATATTTGCTTGTCTTACCGGGAAAACTGAATCGGGATGAATGACTGACGCACCCATATAACTCAATTCTCTCATTTCCTTATAAGACAAACTCTTTATTATTTTCGGATTTTTTACAATCCGTGGATCTGCCACGTAAAACCCTAAAACATCCGTCCAATTCTCGTAAACGTCTGCGCTTACCGCTCTTGCTACGATTGCTCCCGTTATATCCGAACCGCCTCTTGTAAAAACCCTTATATTATTCAGTGGGTCGCTACCGTAAAAGCCCGAGATAACCGCATGAGTATAATTTTTTAGTATTTTCGAGCATAAATCGTTAGTGTATTCCGAGTTAAACTCGCCATTTATGTCGAACTTAATGATATCCTTGGAATCGACAAAATCCCAACCTATGTAACTTGACAATATATAAGCGGATAGATGCTCGCCCATTGCTACAAGTCCATCGGGAGTTTTAAGCCTTGGGAGTCTCTCCTTGTAACTAGCCAATATTTCTGCAACTCCCGACAAAACGCCTAAATCGCTTGCCAATTCTAAAAACCTATTTGCTACACTATCAAATATTTCAGGTCCGTTTTTGTCCCAACGCGAATAACAATCAAATAAGCTATCTGTAATTTTGATATCGTTATCAAACCTTTTACCTGGCGCTGAAACCACAATAAAACGCCTTTCTGAATCGGATTTTATAATTTCCGCGACCCTTTTTATTGTGTCAGCCGAGGACATTGAAGTACCGCCAAATTTACAAACCTTCATGCTTATTCTTTAATTATTCTTGCCTCCAAATAATATCTTTTTTCTTCCGCCTCGCCCATTGAAAAGGCTTTACGAGTTAATACACCCTTTTCGTCTATATACTTAAAAAAGCTTTCTTTTTCGATTTTAGGCATAAAAATTGCAACACCCTCATTGGATAACGCCATTGTATTTTCGTCGTTATGAACGTAGTCTTGAGAACACTCCCCATGAGTTTGAAGATAATCGTCTATATAGGTTTGAACGGTTGCTATAATTTCGGGAGCCGTGCCTTCAAGGTGTATTTGGCTTCTCTTTCCTCTACACATAACATCAATGGCGCTACCCTTTTTAGCGTCTAATCCTAATAAAAAGTTTTCATCCGCATTCTTGATAATTCTATTTATTGGTTCAAAACGAACGCCTTGGTCATATAAATTGACGATTTCAACAAGCGCATATCTTTCGGGGTCTGTTTCTTTTTCTTCTTCCGTCAAACCCGCCTTTTTGTTTTCCCAGCACGCCTTGGCAGACGCCAAAGAGTGATTGCCGTCGCCTACAGCTAAGAAGAAACTAGCCAAATCGTCATTATTGTTATGTTTATCCGCAACCGATTTAATCGCCCTTTCGATTTTTTCGGAAGAGGCTACTCTATATCCTTTGACAGAGCCACCATTTGAATTTAACTCAAAAGAATACAACAAATCTCGCTCGCTAATATCATTATATGCTTCTTCTATAACTTCTTTGTCGGGATCGTCTATCAAAACCATAATATGAGGAAGCTCTATCGATGCGTTCTCCCTTATTTTGACTCTTATCGGCAATCTCTCCCTTACCGTTTTTTCGGTTGCTCTTATAGACAGTTTACCAAACGGATCGTATTCGTCAAGGTCTACAAGTGCCATTAATCCTTTCCTGACGTTTCCGTTTTTTGTGGTGCGAATCGTTAGGATATAATCGTCAATGGAATAAAAAATATCCTTTTGACGATATTCGAGCATAGTATTGTTTATCCTTTCTATGAACTCTTCTTGATTGGTACTACTTAAATACGCTTCGGGATATATAAGATAAAGGGTGGAGAATGCCCCACCGATATATCTTGATAGTTTGTCCCAATACTTCGGTTCAGATGTGAACTGGTCACAAGCAATAACGCTCCACTTGTTCAAATCTATTCCGTTTTTCGGTAATATTATATTTGGTTTTTTTATGGGTAAATTCATAATTTATTTACGTTTTCTTATTCTCGATATAACGGAGATTCCATAAATCTGAGCAATGTCGTCAAGCAACTTTTCGCCTGTGATAAATCTCTTACACTCGCCGTTCTTGTGTACAACGCTAACAATACCCGATTCCTCGGATACTACGATAGGAAATACGTTATATTCCTCTGTGACACCGATTGCAGCGCGGTGACGAGTGCCAAAGTCCTTGCTTATATCCGTTCTTTGTGTGAGTGGCAAGAAACAGCCGGCGGCGATAATCGTATTATTCTTGATAATAACTGCTCCGTCATGAAGGGGTGATTTCTTGTTGAATATAGCCTGCAAAACCTCGGACGATACCAAACAGTTAAGTTTTGTACCTGTTTCAACTACGTTGGTTGGTACATGATCAGGACACATTATAATCAAAGCCCCCGTATCGTTCTTTGATAACGATTGAACAGCCTTGATTATTTCATTTGCAGCGTCAATCAACTCATCTTCACTGTTGCCGTGAGTATGATAAGTTGTTTCATCCGTCTTGCTGCCCATTTTCAAGAATAAGGCTTTCAAGTCGTTTTGGTATATGATTCCTACTGCGACGATTACAAAAATCGTAAAGTACCTCAATACCGCTGCGCCAATGTACAAATACTTGCCCTCAAAATAATCCGAAACAAGCATTACGCCCGCAGCAACGATAAAATACAGCGTCAAGAAAACAGACAAACCGTAGTTACGCTTACGAATCGTAAGGAATAGCGCCACAGCTAAGGCTGCTGCTAAAATTATTGCGTCAAATACCATTACCCAACTAGGGTTACCCAAAAAGTTTTTAAAGTAGTTCATAGTTAAAACTCCCCAAATATGTCATCATCGTCACTTACATTGTCGGAAGATGATTTGTTTTCTTCAGTTGTATCTATATCTTTTTTATCTCCGATTATTTCAACATTAGTTTGTTCACCGTCATGCATTCCAAAGATATCCTCAGAATTTGCATTTTCATCATTTTCTCCATTTAGGAATTTACTGTTCGTGGAGAAATCGGGGTTGCCTGCCGCTAACGTGCGCTTGTTAGTCAAAACTGCGCCGACAACAAATAACACTATTACCACACCAATGCAAGAGAACAAAACTGCATAGTATGTTGCATTGCTGTATAGCTTGGTGTAGCTGTTGTCATACTCTTCCAAACTTTCCGCAAGTTCGCCATTACGAATAACGGTGTTTACAACTAAATTCTTAGCGGTTAGCAATCTATCGTTGATTTTCTCTTTGCCATACTTCTCTTCCATATATTGATAACTATCGTTTTTCGTACCTATAACGTTTGCATACTTCTCGCTTTCCGAACCGACACTCCAATTATAGCCGAAAATATTGACTGACGGAATTCCTGCGTCTAAAAATACATAGTTTGCCGAATTCAATCCAATATGCCAATATGGTCTTTCATCTCCATCCGCCGATACGTCCAAAACTTTCTTATCATAAGGAACCTTAGTGAAGCCATAGCCGAATTTATCAATAATACCATCTATTAGTTTTCCGTGCGCTGTTGGTACGTCGTCATAGAAAGCATATAAATTATCTCCGCCTGCCACCGCCGATAGATTAATATAGCCCAATATTTCTTGTTTGTTGTTCTTGACAAAGTTTTGAGCGCCTAGATAGCTATATGCGTCTGCGCCGAAAAATGCAATCGCAACGTCAAAATCAAGATTGTTTACTGTAGATAAATCTTTTGCTATACCCAAAAGTGTTGCAACTGCGCTCGAATTCTCGTATGCAGCCTCGTTTTCGAGAGGCTTCTCATTTGCATCCGTCATAGCATATAAGTTGCCGTATGCACAACCTATTACTAATAACTTAGCAGATTGTTTAACCGATCTCTTGTATCCAACGATGTTTGCGGACGAGAAATTTTTGTAAGAAGATCCATTTGTAGTTTTGTCAACATACTCAATTTTATCGGTGAAAAACTGTACGTATGGATTTTCTGTCGAATTAATTTGGCTTGTTGTGCCGTCAACTGCCGTATATCCTAACTTGCTTAACTGACGCATCAGATAGTAGCCGGCAAGCAGCTCGTTTTGTGTGCCTTGGGTTCTATCTTTGTAGTTATCACAATAAGCCTTGTAGCTGTCGTATAGTTCATATCCCACTGCGGTTTCAGCTTGAGCAAAAACTCCCGTAGACAACATAGAAATCAAAACTATTGATACTAATAATACTATAGCATACTTCTTCATAATTATAACCCCAGTCCAAAGCATAACAATATCGCTGACGGTATTCCCAATGCTAAAAACGTACGCTTCATTTGCCAATCCTCAATAAATGGCTTAATCATAAACGCGCCTAAAACGTAACATCCTATTTTAATTATGTTATAAGGCAAAGAAAGCAAGTGAATTGCATAAGGCATTCCCAATGCTATCATAGAGAAAACACCCTTGAAAACTTCTATAATGCAATAGCAAAATAAAACTATTTTCAAAAAATCATTATAGGGAACGGATAATCTTCTCAAATTGTAGTCGGGAACATAATTGGTCATTCTAAAATATATTCTCGAAGCAACTGCATAATCCAATCTTGATAGCAATCTGACAACAACCGGATATACAAAAGCGCTGAAAACCAAAACCACCACAAAATATACCGTATAGTCTATTGACAAAGACAACATTTCCATTGTTGCAATTGATAGATTGCTTACAGAAATCGCTCTATAATAATTACCGAAAATACTGAGTGCGCCCAAAATAACCATCCATGCCCAAATAGGCACTTTTAGCACCCCCTTTACAAAGGAATTACCGATTTTCGGTGAATTTGTATGATTCATTTTATTCTCCTTTCTATCGCTTCGGATATCATTATCGTAAGCGCATTGTCTTCTAAAATCTTACCGCTTTTTATATCAAATTCAAGCTGATACAAAATCATTAGCAGTGAATATAAGGCTCGTGCAGTGTAAGCTTTCGAAACCGTTTGCGCGGTTCTTGCAACAAAGCTCGACACTCCGAACACCTCGCTTAACTCATAATATTTTTGAGTTTTGCAGTAAAACGCAAACCTATACGTTTTTATCATTGTTTGCAAAACTGTCAATGTTTTTTCGTCCGATTTCCGAATAAGATTATAAGTTGATACGTAATCGCCCTTTATCAAGTAATTAGCAAGATTGTACATCTTGTAACTGACATCGGGTTCTACCACTTCCGACAAATCCGCTTCGGTAATATCGTTTATCGAGAAACTAGCAAGCTTGCGACACTCCGTATAAATTCTTGACATATCGCATTCTAGGTAGTCAATAAGTTTCAAAATAACCTTTTTGTCCGCTTTTTTACCTAAGGAAGCAAATATCTCGGTAATTTCGTCTACAAGTTGATTGCCTTTAAGCTTATCGCAAACAACCTCGGTTACTCCATCAAAACTTGACTTAAAATCAAAAACCAAAATCGAAGTTGGATTGGGTGATTTTTGATAAGCGGTAAACATTTCAAGAGTTTTCTTATCGGATTTTGCATTGTTGTCGAGTTTGGCGAGTTCGCGAACGATGACAACTCTTTTCTCTCCCATAAGCGGAATGGTATCCAGTGCGACAATTACGTCGCTTAGTTCCACGCCGTCAAACACCGTCAAATCAAACGGGTCGGCAAGAGCTGTGAGCTTTTCTATAACCTTTTTATGCCAATAGCCGTCGGAGCCGAATACGCTGACAATGGAAGGTACAACGCCCTTATCTAATTGTCGTAAAAATTCTAAGCAGTCCATTATACTCCAAACTTGACACGATATTGGTTAATTGCTTCAATTATAACTTCAATAGCACGCTCCCTTCCGAACACTTCTAAAACAGTAGTATTCTTGTGCTCCAATGCTTTATACACATTGAAGAAGTGTTTAATTTCGTCCATTATGTGACGTGGAAGCTCCTCAATATTTCTATAAGCGTTATATGTAGGATCGCCAAAGGGAATAGCTATAACCTTATAGTCGAAAGCGCCTTCGTCGGTCATACCCATGATGCCAATCGGATAGCAACGCACTAAAGATAATGGCGCAATAGGCTCGCTACACAAAACAAGAACGTCCAACGGGTCTTTGTCGTCTGCGTATGTAAGTGGAATAAAACCGTAGTTTGCAGGATAGTGAGTTGAGGTGTATAAAACTCGATCCAAAATCAACATCCCCGTTTCCTTGTCAAGCTCATATTTGTTTTTCATTCCCTTTGAAATCTCAATAACCGCAACAAAATCATTGGGCATAACTCTCGATGGGTTTATATCTTTCCAAATATTCATACACTTCTCCTTTAATTCATAAATATATTATTATAGATTTAAATTTATTATACTATAAGTATTTTATTTTTCCAATAGTTTTAGGCAAAAAAAAACTGCTTTTTTTCAAAAAGAGCAGTTAATTTGAGAAATTATAATGATAGATACCCTTTTGCTTGTTATTTCGAGCATAGTAGTTTTATAGTGCAACGTTCGATTATTCTTTCTTCTTTACGTATTATTCGCATTAAATATGTGATTGTATGGAGATATCTACACTTAGGTCGACATGACGGAAGCGGATTAGATTCCTCCACGTTGGTCGGAATGGCAATATGGATGAGATCCTCACGACTCCGCTACGCTACGCTCAGGATGACAATGTGGATGAGTCGGAATGACGTAATAAGGATGAGATCCTCACGACTTCGCTACGCTACGCTTGAGAATGACGGAAGCGGATTAGATTCTTCGACTACGTTGCACTACGCTCAGAATGACAATGTGTACGCTCAGGATGACAATTATATTTTTCGGAATGACGTAATAAGGATGAGATCCTTACGACTTCGTTACGCTACGCTCAGGATGACAATGTGGATGAGTCGGAATGACAATATGGATGGGTCAAAATGACACTCAAACGACATACCATTACTTCCCGTTTTTATCATAATAAGCCCTTATAAACGCTTGTTGGAAAGAATTATATTTGACCTCGACAAATACTCTGTCGCCCTCGACCTTTTCCACGCCGCCGGATACGCTTGGCTCGTGATATGAATCGGTTCCATTCTTTTCACCCGACAATTTGAGATACAAGTTATTGAAGAAATCGCCAACTTTATCGAATAGCGAACTTTGAGAAGCCCAATAATCGTTCATTTGAGCAGTTTCTTTTGATACTTTTGCGTTTACCAATACTTGTGAATACTCGTCCTTGTCATAATTTAACGACAAGGCATTAAGTAAATATCGATAATATCCAAAATATCCCGCGTAACGTAAATACTCGTTTTCGCTACTTATTAACAAATAACAGCTAACCGCATTCGCTTCGTTCTCTCTCATTACCCCTATTGAGTGCATCATTTCATGGAGAGCGGTATATGTGATTTCCACAGAAGGCTGATCCTTAACATAGCCCGAATCGCCCGACGGTGTAAAGGTTATCCCCGATATTCCGTTACTTGAAAAGAAGCCCGACAGCACTTTCAACGGCTTGACATTAAAACATGCTTTAACATTGTAATATGACGAATCGAGTCTTTGACATTCGGCTTTCAAAAGCACGTTTAATTCCTCGTTAGTATATGGGCATATTGTCATTCCGTTTTCGTCTCTTGAGAGTTTTTCGGACAAATAATCAAAATCCTCTTTATAGTATTTTACGATTTTATAAAATTCGTAATACTCTACACTTTCGGGATAAAAAGATTCCACCGGGTTACGATTATAAGCAAAACCTGCTACAAGAACGTAGTAAGAGCCAAATAACACACATATGCTACCGATTAAGACTACCGATTTAACTACAAGCATAAAGCGTTTTTTGACTAATAATACGATTAATAAGACAATCAACGCTACCAAAATCACTATGCAAGTAATAACAAATGCTTCAAACAATGAAAACGGAAACACCGATGCAACCTTGTTCGCAACAAAATTGATGTTACCGCTCACGTTTTTAGTCATAAACTCGCATACTTCGGTTGACGTACGCAAAGCGATAAGTACAACAAGGATAATTAAAGATATTGCCATAACTATTAAATATGGCAACAATTCTTTAAACTTTGTTTTTTCTTTTTGTACTAAGGCTTTTTTGTTTTTCATTGTTTCGTTAATTCATTTTGCTTAGTGCTAGTATTGAGATTTCTCGACTACGCTCGAAATGACAATCGGCCAAGGCGTTTTGCGCCTTAGCAAATGTGCAACGTGCAATTATGGGCGCTGAAACTGAAGCAGACTAACGCATAAGTACAACACGAAACGAATTTGATACTACCTCGTTTTAGAGATCCCTCCACTTCGGTCGGGATGACGAAATAAGGATGAGGTCCCTCCACTTCGGTCGGGATGACAGCAGAGCTGTCAATTCACCTTCGACTTCGCTTGAGATAAGGATTAGATCCTCACGACTCCACTGCGTAACGCTTGAGAATGACATTATGGGGCATAATGACAACACGGCTCGAAATGACAATCGGCTAAGGCTTTAGCACTGATATTGCGTCTTTAATCGTCTTTTCGTAAGCTTCTCTACCGTACTTGTCGACTTCGGCTTTATTCTTTTCTCCATGGGTTAAGCAACCGGCACCACCGATACAACCACCTACGCAAGCCATACCTTCGATAAAGTTTGCATCTAATCTGCCCTTGCTCTTCATAAGCAATGCAAGTTTACAAGCCTCTATTCCATCGCAAGATTGCGCCTTTAAATCAAAATCGATATTTTGCTCTTTTAAGCCCTCTTGAACAGCGTCGGACAAACCACCGCAGCGCGCGAATATTCTTCCAAAATATGAAGCGTTGTCAAGAACACCTTCTTCAAGAGTGGTAATGTCTACGTCCTTACTGTCATAAAGCGCCTGTAATTCCTCAAAGGTCATAACGGCATCAACCCAAGGCTTAGCCTCTTCTCTTTGGATTTCAGCCTTTTTAGCCGTGCATGGTCCAATAAAGATAGTCTTACAAGGCGATTCATGTTCCTTGATATATTTAGCTATCGTAGCCATTGGCGATAGGTTATGCGAAATGTATTCTTTTAATTCGGGATAACTCTTTTCTATAAAGGTTACGAACGCAGGACAACATGAACTCGTCAAAAACCCTTTTTCAGCCAATTCCTTTGACTCGGCTTGCGCAACCATATCTGCACCCAAAGCCGCTTCTATAACGGTATAAAATCCTAATTTTTTCAATCCTGTTATGACTTGGCCAAGCTTAGCATATCTAAACTGTGAAGAGATTGACGGCGCAACAATGGCGTACGTTTTATATTTAGTGTTATTTTCGCTTCCCTTTAATATATCTATAACGTCGAGAATATATGATTTATCGGTAATTGCACCAAACGGACATTGATAAACGCAGGCGCCACATGCGATACACTTTGAATTGTCTATGCAAGCCTGCTTATCCTCTCCCATATGTATAGCCTTTACCTTACAAGCGGTTTCGCAAGGTCTATTATAGTTATAAATAGCGTTATAGGGACAAACCTTTGAGCAAGCGCCACATTCCCTACATTTACTCTTGTCGATTTGCGCAACGTGGTTTTTATCAAACGTAATTGCGCCAAACTTGCAGGCTTGTTCGCAACGGTGTGCCAAGCATCCACGACAAGCGTTTGTAATCTCATATCCGCCGATAGGACATTCGTCACAAGCGATATCGATAACTTCAATCACATTGGGATTATCTTTATCGCCACCCATTGCTATTTTTACTCTTTCAGCCAAAATAGCTCTCTCTTTATATACGCAACAGCGCATTGTCGGAATTTTACCCGGTACTATCTTTTTGGGAATATCAATAGCGTTTTGTGCTAAAGTACCACTCCAATGCTCTCTTGCAACCTCTCTTAAAACTCTATATTTAAGATCTTGGACTTTGGTATCAAATTTTTTCATTAATTCTTACTCCTTAGAAATAGCTAACCTTGATTCTCTTTCCCATTTGTTTTAGACATTTGGAAAGCTCCTCGACAAGGTTCATTTTTATATTAAAATTGATAGGTAAATCGGGATTTTGGTGCGCAGGATTCATCGCTCTACCAACGTAAAAGTTTATATCGGTAGCCTCTTCAAACAACAGTCTTGCTATCATCGACGCGCCGTCCCTTGACATACTCCATTTTTCATACAATTTATTTTCGCCCAAAGTATCACGAGCATATTCAACAACTCTGTTGATTGTGATAACTCCCTCTGTAACAAGGTCAACGCCCTCGATTTCGGCTGTGGGCGGAACGTCGCTATTTAGGTATAGCAGACTCGTTTTAATCGGCTTGCCTAAATATTTTGAAACAATTGTTGAAGTCGTACCGCCACAAACTATGTGCTTACCTTCCTTTGAGAAAAACAACGCCATCATCTTGTTTTGGTCGTTTCTATTTGAAGGCGGTCCGAAAAGTATATTCATAGGCACTCTTTGTCTTACCTTTACAACCAATGCCGTTACATCGTCTCCCGGTTTGTAACCGTATAGTTTATCACATTCGTCAACAAGCATGGTCGAATAATTTTTGGCGGTATACCCAACCGGCGCAACCGCTTCCATAAAATCGATGATTTCCGAACGCTTCCAACCGAAATTATATTTCATTCCAAGTCCTGCGTGCGGGCAACCGTCGCTCATTGCAATAAACAAATCGCCCTCTTTTAGTTTTATTACCGATTTATATATTTTCTTTCCGCCGATATTCATTTCTACCTTAGGATATTCATAGTTTTTGCCGTCACGCAAAAGAATGACCAAAGGATTGTCGTATTGAATAATCTCGGCGTCTTTGTTATTAACAATATGTATTATGGTGAACGTCGAATATGCAACGCCTCTTTCCGAACAAATTGGCAAAGTTTGCGCAATGGTTGATACGCAATCTTCAAGAGACAAGCCGGCAGCCATCATTGTGGAAATGATTTTTGAAGTTAGAGTTGACAAAATACTTGCCTTAACTCCGCTACCTAACCCGTCAGCCACCACCAAAACGACAGAGTTATCGTCCTGTTGCACTACGTCAACGTGGTCGCCGCAAAGCTGCTCGCCATAATGATTAATACTTTTATATCCAATGTCTACGCAAAGATCATTCATCGTTTATAGATTCCTTCAACTTAGTTAGTGCAATTTTGGTTTCAGCTGCCGTTTCGCCAAGCAAAGATGCGATTTCTTGCACGATACGCATTTGCTTATCTACAACCTTGTCGGCAATTTCAACAGTTTGACGGCTAATCGACTCTTTCTTAATCTTTTCACTCTCTTCGTCGGTAACGTCTCTCATTATACAAATAATCAAATGATATACGTCATCATATACGATAGTTTGCTCGACATACTTACCGTATTCTGCTAAATAAACACGCTTGTTTCTTATTCCTCTATGCGTTTCCATTACGTTGACAAAGTTTTGAGGATCTAAGATTCTAACGACAGGCTCACCCAAAACATCGGATGAACTTCTTATATTCATCATCTTACGTGCGGCTTGATTGATTTGTTGAACTTCGAGATTTTCATTCAATACAAACAATCCATTCGGCGTGTTGTTTACGATACAATCCGAGAAACTTTCGGCTTTTTCCTTTAAGTATGGCAAACACATTGAGATTTCGGCCTTCCCTTGCAATACGGCAATAGCCTTTTCCCTACAAGTGTTGTAACCACAAGAACCGCAGTTAAGCTCGTCCTCGGGTTTTGTTTTTCCCATCTCTCTAAGTATTCTCGCGATTTCACTGTCGCTAACGCTCTTAAGTTTTTTGTCAATTGGAACAAACGTCTTTTTAACGTCGCCTACTTCGGGTTGCTCAACCTCAAAGTCTTCGTTACCTGCATAGTTGCTAACAGCTACAAAACTCTTAATATGTGACGGATGATATTTTTCCATAACAGGTCCGTCAATACAACTTCCTACGCAAGCGGACATTTCAATAAAGCAGTTATGTATGTTGCCTTTTTCAATTTCTTTTAAGGCTTCGATACAGTTTTGAACTCCATCAACTGCTAAATATTCATAGTTTGGAAGTCTTTCTGTCATCGTCTTTAAAATACCGCCGGTCGTCGGGAAAAGTCTTGCAAGACTCTTTTCGATATCGTCCATTTCAGGAGTTAAAGTGATATGCTCGTCATTTAGCCACTCGGTCAACTCCTCATATGTCAAAACAGCGTCTACTATGCCGTCATAGCTCCAAGCCTCGTGCTTTTTGCTAAGGCAAGGCCCGATAAATACAACCTTTGCGCTTGGGTTACGTCTCTTTATATCCTTTGCATGCGCTTGCATTGGAGAAAGAACGTTAGCAATATACGGAATAAGATTCGGAAAATATTTTTGTATCAAAAGGTTTACCGAATGACAGCAAGAAGAGATGACAATATCTCTCGAATCCTCTCTCAACATTCTTTCGTATTCAGTTTTTACTATCGTTGCGCCTATTGCCGTTTCTTCAACGTCTGCAAAGCCCAGTTTTTTCAAAGCGGTACGCATTCCGTTGATGCCTATCCCTAAGTAGTTCGAAATGAAAGACGGCGCTATCGAAACATATACGGGATTACCCGATTGAATCAAAACCTTTGACTTTTCAATTTCGCTTGTGATTTCTTTTGCATTTTGAGGACAAACAACAAAGCATTGTCCGCACAAAATACATTCGTCCGATATGATGTGTGCTTGATTACCCGAAAAGCGAATAGCTTTTACAGGACAATGTCTTATACATTTATAACAATTTTTACAATTTGATTTTTTTAAAGTTAGAAAATCCATATTTATTCTCCGACAATAATTATTTTATCTATTCTTTTCCACTTCAGGTAAAACGGTATTTGTCCAAAAATCGGAAAAATTATATGGCGTAATACCTGTGAAGATTTGATCGTTTACAATAATCGTTACGCCGGAACGATTACATTTTCCTGCACAAAACGTACCCGTCAATACAATTTCATCATCTAAATTGTTTTTGCTTATGTACTCCCCGAATAACTCTACTATCTCTTCCGAGCCCTTTAAGTGGCAAGAACTACCAACACATATTTGAACGATAATCATATTACTTCACCATTGGCAACACCGTGCTTTCAAAAAATTCTTTTACGGCGTTTGGCTCAACCGAATAAAACTCGTCGTTTACGGTTACGCAAACACCTTGTTGACATTTACCCATACAGAAAGTACCGTTTAAAACTATTTTGTCAGCGAGATTTGATTCTTGGATTAAGGCTTGTAATTCGTGAACAACTTGACGAGAGCCTTTAACGTGGCAAGAGCTGCCAATACATACGGTTAGATTAATCATTACGTTTCTCCTTTATTTTAATTTGCCCTATGGGGTGGGCGAAAGGGTATGTTAGGTTGTAGAACTACCTTTGTTATTTTAAAATAATAAAACTATTTATATTTTATATCTTTATCAAAAAAATGGCAATAAAAGAGAATAAAAAAATAATCCAATTTTTGTAAAAAGGACTAATTTTTGATTAAGCATAATACGTCATCTTGAGCGTAGTCGAAAAATCTAAATTCTTGATAACGTACAATGTTACAATAAAAATCGGAATGACGATTTGGATGAGATGTCTCGACTGCGCTCGACATGACATTTGGATTTAGATCCTTACGACTGCGCTATGCAACGCTTTCAGGATGACAGTTTGGATGAGATTCCTCCACTTCGGTCGGAATGACATAATGTGGATAGGTCCCTCGACGTTGCTCGGGATGACAGCGGAGCTGTCAATTCACCCTCCACTTCGGTCGGAATGACAAACAAGGATAAGGTCCCTCGACTACGCTCGGGATGACAGCAGAGCTGTCAATTCACCTTCGACTTCGTTACACAACGCTTAAGAATGACATTATTGGTCGGAATGACATAATAAGGGCAGTGCGTTAAGAATGACATTAAAATTTTGTTCTAAAATGTTATTTTTTATCATAAATTGTACTGTGAATATTTTTACGGGTGCCGGAGTTGCACTAATAACTCCTTTTAAAAACGGTAATGTCGATTTTGAAAGCTTTGACAAACTATGCGACGAATTGCTTCTTCGTGGAGTTAAAGCATTCATTGTTTTAGGAACAACGGGCGAACCTCAATCTTTGACTCCTAGAGAAAAGGCAAAAATCCTTTCTCACGCGATTGCTTTAGCTAAAGGTCGTATTCCCGTCATTGCAGGTGTGTCAAAAAATAACACATCGGCAGGCATAACAGAGGCAGACGTCTATTCTTCAATGGGTGCAGATGGTCTTTTGGTAATAACTCCCTATTGCTCTAAATCCACCGAGGACGGACTGCTTGAACATTTCCGAATGATTAAAGCCGTCAGCGGACTGCCTATCATCGCTTATAACGTACCTAATAGAACAGGCTACAACCTCTCAAGCAAGCTTGTATCTATTCTTGCTAAGGAAGGTACAATTCAAGGAATAAAACAAGCGAATAAAGACATTCAACAATCCATAGATATTTTGTATGAATGTGCGGGAAAATGTAGCATTTATTCGGGCGAGGACGGCTTATCTGTGCCACTTAGGTCAATAGGCGCAGTCGGCTCAATCAGTGTTTTGGCTTTGGTTATGCCCGAAGTTGCCGACGCTTTATTCGATTTACCATTGTCAAGAGCAGGCAAACTTCAAGTTGAAATCAACGAATTGGTTAAACTACTCTTTTGCGAAGTCAACCCTGTACCTGTAAAATATTTACTTTCCGAATTAAAGAAGTGTGAAAACATACTTCGATTACCACTTTCTCCCTTATCAAAAGACAATCAAAGTAAACTCAAAAAACAAGCGACAAAACTATTGGATTTATAAAGAAAATCGGGATAATTTTGATTTTTAATCTGATTATCCCGACCTTTTTCGTAGAATCAGTTTACGATTTTGTAAAATGTGCAATGTGCAATTTTGGATTCTTTGATTTGTATGCTAAATGTCATTTCGACCGAAGTGCGAATGCACGGAGTGGAGAAATCTAATCCGCTTTTAATGTGCAGTGTGTTTCCAACTGCCCGTTTACAGTATAACTTTTGTTGATTATTTGCTTTTTATCGTGCAATTAATATCCAATTGGAATAACAACTGTTCGTTTGCTTTGCAAAGAGTCGGTGCTTATAGTGAGATGTCTATTCCGCATTGTCATGTCGACCGTAGTGGAGACATCTATTCCGTATTAAATGTATTAGATTCCTCGAACAACGCTTGAGGATGACAAGACGGATTAGATTCCTCCACTTTGGTCGGAATGACATAATAAGTTGGAATGACAGTTTGGATGAGATTCCTCCACTTCGGTCGGAATGACAGAAGAACATGGAATGACTTTATTTGTTAAACATTGGCTAAGGTGCAATAAGCACCTTAGCGTATTTTGTGCCTATATTTCAAAATTGAAAAATTTTTTCACCACCTTTTCTAAGATGGCAACGGTTGCATACATTATACCTGCTAAGAAACACAATATTACAGTCGAACACATAACCAAGCTCAAATTGAATACTTGACCACCGTAAACAATTAGATAGCCAAGCCCTTCCTTCGATACTAAATATTCGCCCATTATCGTTCCTACCCAAGTCAAGCCCACGTTTACTTTCAAACAGCTTATCATGTTCGGAATGTTCGCCGGCAATACAAGCTTGAACAGCGTTTGGAATTTGTTAGCGTGTAAGGTTTGCATTAAGAGTAGTTTATCTTTCTCGACCGCAGTAAAGCCTGCAAGAGTATTTATGATCGTAATAATCAATGTGATTAACAACGTCATTGTGATAATTGCTCCTCGACCTGCTCCTACCCAAATGATTATTATTGGTCCTAACGCTATCTTTGGCAATGAATTCAAAACAACTAAGTAAGGCTCGAATATCCTTTGACAGGTTTTTGAAAACCATAGCAGTATTGCGACTACAGTACCCACAGCGGTAGATAATAAAAAGCCTATGATGGTTTCGTAAAGTGTTGATAATATATGCTTCCAAATAGAGCCGTCCCCTACAAGGTTGGTGAAGGTTTGTATAATCTTGCTCGGACTAGACGTGATGAAAGAATCGATTATTTCCTTTCTTGCAAGCAACTCCCATAGTAATACAGCAAAAACCAATAAAGCTATTTGAATTACAAGTATTATTATGGATTTACTACGTCGTATCCGTAGGTATTTCTGATGTTCCTTTGAACATATTTTCTTCTTCATGTATATCTAACTCCTTCCATATTTTCGTAAATAGCTCTGAAAAGCCTTGCGCTTCCCTCTTTTCAAGTATGGTACCCTCGTTAAGGCGTGTATCGTATATGTTTTTTATGGTGGCTGGTTTTCTAGACAAAACTGCGACTCTATCGCATATAGATATAGCCTCGGATATATCGTGCGTAACCAATATGGCGGTCAAACCCTCGGATTTTATAATACTTCTTACGTCCTCACCGACAGATAATCTTGTTTGAAAATCGAGAGCGGAAAATGGTTCGTCTAAAAGAACGATTTCAGGTTTCAAAACAAGTGTACGAATAAGCGCAGCTCTCTGCTTCATTCCACCGGACAACTCTGGTGGATACTTGTGCATTACGTCACCTAAACCATATTTTTGCAATAGGTATTTTGCGTATTCCTTGTCCTCTTTGGTAATCTTACCCTTGATTTCAAGTCCTAACAAAATATTTTTATATATCGTTCGCCAGTTAAACAGTTGATCTTTTTGCAACATATAACCAACCTTGTTTTTCAAGTCAAACGAAGTTTGAATTTCACCCTCACTTGGCTTTAATATACCTGCTAACAGTGATAGTATGGTGGTTTTGCCCGAACCGGACGGACCTACAAGCGCCAAAAATTCGCCCTTGTAAACGCTCAAATTCAAATCGCGGATTGCCATATTTTCGCCGTTTTTTGAGTGATATATCAGCTTTACGCCTGATAATTTGACGATTTCTTCCATAGTTATTTAACAAATGAATTATCTATTATCTTATAAAAGTCCGCTCTTGTTTCGTACACGCCCGCTGATATGATGATATCCTGCAATCTCTCAAAATCTTCTTTTTCCATACTCAACTTATTCGCATATGCTCCTATTTTCTTGTAGTTTTCTATTGATTTTGTAAGTAAATCGACGTCTGTACCCACAAACGAACTTTGAACTGCTTTTGCTATTTCGGAAGACGAATTGGTATTGACAAACTCAACGCCCTTTTTTAAAGCGCGTACAAACTTTTCTATTTTTGTTTTGTTCTCTCTGACGTATTTTTGAGTTGCGTTAAAACACGTGTATGGAATTCTGCCCGACGCCACGCCTACTGATGACAACACATAGCCTTTTCCTGCTTTTTCATAACTAGAAGCCCCCGGCTCAAACATTGTGCAATAATCACCCACGCCGCTTTCAAAGGCAGACGTTATCAAATCAAATTGCACATCGTAGTTAATAGTTACGTCTGTTCCTATCGTGTATCCGTTTTGTTTAAGCGCATATTCAAGCGACATTGCCGGCACACCGCCCTTTCTGCCACCTATTATCTCTTTGCCTTTTAGCGAAGTTTTCCAATCAAAAGTTTCATTTTCTCGCCCAATCACAAAAGAACCGTCCATTGTGGTTAGCTGTGCAAAAACTTTTGGGTAATCTTTTCGTCCCTCGTTATAAACATAGATGACCGCTTCAGGTCCGCAAAAACCAATGTCCGCTTGACCTGATATTACGGCTGTCATAGTCTTGTCGGCTCCGCCACCGTTTGTCAATGTAATTTTCAATCCCTCATCTTCAAAATATCCAAGATTGATTGCTACATATAACGGCGCATAAAACACCGAATGTGTAACCTCGTTCAACCTTATTTCGTTTTCAGCTTGTTTTTTGCAACCGCAGAACGCTAAGACAGTGCCTATAACTAATATACAACATAGTAAAATTATGGTTATTTTCTTCATTTAGTTTTCTCCTTTATTCAATCAAATTAATACATTTTATTCTTAACAGCCCCTTACAGTTACTCATTAGTCGGCTAAAATGCGAGACATTTAGCCTAAA
>CALYRM010000029.1 GCA_945482995.1 uncultured Clostridia bacterium
GTCCCTCGACGTTGCTCGGGATGACAGCGGAGCTGTCAATTCACCCTCCACTACGCTTAAGAATGACGCGGGCAGGTCAAGGATGGCGAAAGCGGATAAGGTCCCTCGACTGCGCTCGGGATGACAGCGAAGCTGTCAATTCACCCTCCACTGCGGTCGGAATGACGATGCGGATGAGATTCTTCGACTACGTTGCACTTCGCTCAGAATGACATTATTGCGCAGAATGACATTGTTGGTCGGTATGACAAGGCGGATTAAACTATTCCTTGTGCCATCATTGCATCTGCAACCTTTTCAAAGCCTGCGATATTCGCACCGAATACTAAATCGTAGGCTATACCATATCTCGCGCAAGCGTCTGCACAATTCTTATGAATTGCTATCATTATTTCGTGTAGCTTTTCAATTACTTCCTCTCTACTCCAAGACAATCTCAAACTATTTTGAGTCATTTCCAACGCAGAAGTTGCAACTCCACCCGCATTAGCGGCTTTTGCTGGTGCAAATAGTATTTTATTCTTTCTATATACTTCTATTGCTTCCAATGTTGACGGCATATTTGCACCTTCACACACTGCAAAGCAACCGTTTTTAACTAAAATTTCCGCACTTTCTTCGTCTATTTCGTTTTGAGTTGCGCATGGGAATGCTATATCGCATTTAATTGTCCAAATACCTTTACAACCCTCGTAATACTTTGCGGTTGGAACCTTTTCGACATACTCTTTAATTCTGCCACGCTTAACTTCCTTTATATCTTTGATTACATCTAAATTAACACCGTTTTCATCATAGATATAGCCGTTTGAATCGCTCATTGCAACAACCTTTATACCCATTTGGGTTGCCATTTCGGTTGCATAGATTGCAACGTTGCCCGAGCCGGATACAACCGCAATATTGCCTTCTATACTTCTGCCGTTATGAATTAGCATTTCTTTTGTGAAGAAGAGCAAACCGTAACCTGTCGCTTCTTTTCTTCCCAAACTACCGCCATATGTAAGTGCCTTACCGGTCAATACGCCTGCGGTAAATTCGTCACGAAGTCTTTTATATTGTCCGAAAAGGTAGCCTATTTCTCTTCCGCCTACTCCGATATCGCCTGCCGGAACGTCGACATCTTGTCCGATATGACGACAAAGTTCTGTCATAAAGCTTTGACAAAAACGCATAACTTCGGCATCGCTTTTGCCCTTTGGATCAAAATTACTGCCGCCCTTGCCACCGCCTATTGGCAAAGTTGTCAAACTATTTTTGAGTATTTGCTCTAAACCTAAGAATTTTAAGATTGAAAGATTGACGGTTGGGTGAAATCTTAATCCGCCTTTGTATGGACCTATTGCACTGTTGAATTGCACACGATAGCCCTTGTTTACTTGCACCTTGCCGTTGTCGTCAACCCAAGGTACTCTAAAAGTTATTATCCTTTCGGGCTCAACAAAGCGTTCCAACAAACCTGCCTTTTGGTATTCCGGGTGTTTGTCGATAACAGGCTGCAAACTGAACAAAATTTCTTTGGCAGCCTGCAAAAATTCCTTTTCGTTAGAATTTTCTCTTTCCAGTTTTTGAAATACTTCTTCGATATATGTCATAAGATAACACTCCTTATTATATTTTTATTTATGTTTAAGTTGATTTATGATTTAGTGTGCAGTTTTTATCGTCATGTCGAGCGAAGTCGAGACATCTCCCTACACGCACAAACTAAACGCAAAGCACACGGAAAGCGTGAATGTCTATTGAATAATTGCACTATTAATGAGGATTAGATCCTTCGAGCATCGCTTTCAGGATGACAAAACAATAGATGTCTGTATGCTTCGCTATAAGTCAGTGCTATGATAGAGATTCCTCCACTTCGGTCGGAATGACAAAACAATAGTTGTCCATATGCTTCGCTATAAGTCAGTGCTATAATAGAGATTCCTCCACTTCGGTCGGAATGACAAACAAGGATTAGATTCTTCGACTTCGTTACACTCCGCTCAGAATGACATTATTGGTCAGGATGACAATTATAGCTCAAGATGACGATTTGACAACCATTGCACATTATTTAATTCGGTATATCTGCATTAAATTAAACCTTTCTTGTACATCGGAGTTGCGACGTCGCAGGTAGCATTGATTCCTAATTGACGGAAACTTCTTTTTTCGTGGTCGGCAAGCATGGCGGTGGAATGTGCGTCTGCGCCCCATAATTCCTTTAACGCATTCATTGCTTTATTTGTTATAGGATCGCCGCTTGCACTACTGTATGCTAAAACGATTAGTGCTTCTTCTAACGTTAAAAACTTGCGTTTATATTTGAAGGTATCCTTTTTTAGTCTTAATATCGGCTCTATCATTTCGGGCGCCAACAACTTTATTTTGTCATCAATTCCTGCTATATATTTTATTGCATTGAATACACACGAAGCACTTGCGCTCATTACTCTTGTATCTCTGCCCGTAATAACCGTGCCGTCGTTTAACTCAATAGCTACCGCATCATAGCCCTTTTTCTTCTGCTTTTCCAAAGCACTAACAACTACTGGTCTATCATTGGGAGTTACGTTTGCTCTATGCATCAACACAACGGCATCGGTGATTTGTTTTTCGTCCGCTCTCTTGAGCTTAACTTCGTTGAGAACCTTGTAATAACGTCTGACAATCTCCATTTTCGCCGCTTTTCTAACCGCTTCATCGTCAAATATTGCATTACCTGCCATATTTACGCCCATATCGGTTGGAGAACAATATATGTCTACCTTGCCTGTAATCTTTTGAAGTATTTCCTGTACCACTGGGAAAATTTCTATATCTCTATTATAATTGACTGTGATTTCATTATACCTTGCCAAGTGGAAGGTATCAATCATATTCTTATCTCCAAGATCAAGAGTTGCCGCCTCATATGCGATATTGACGGGGTGATCAAGTGGTAAATTCCAAATAGGAAAAGTCTCGAATTTTGCATATCCCGCTTTTCTTCCTAACTTATACTCGTGGTACAATTCGGATAAGCAGGTTGCCATTTTTCCGCTACCCGGTCCGGGCGCAGTTACGATAACAAGCGGTTTTGTGGTTGGCAAATATGGGTTTGCACCATATCCGTCATCACTTACAATCATGTCTGTATTATGCGGATATCCATTGATAATTCCGTGCAATGCAACGTTAATTCCAAGTTCCTCCTCAACCTTTTGCTTAAAGTCAAGAGCAGAGGGCTCGCCTTTGAATTGTGTAATTACTATATTATTAACGGGTAAGCCCCTACGTCTAAATATTTCTTCTAGTCGCAAAACTTCCTCATCATATGTGATACCGAAATCTTCTCTTATTTTTTTCTTTTCTATATCTTCGGCACTTACACATATAATTATTTCGGCAATGTCCTTAAATCTTTCCAAAAGTTGCATTTTGACATTGGGATTGAATCCCGGCAAAACCCTTGCCGCATGGTAATCGTCAAACAGTTTTCCGCCAAATTCGAGATAGAGTTTGCTAAACATAGAAACTCTTTCGCAAATTCTTTTATATTGCATATTCAAATAAGCATCGTTATTAAATCCTTTTTTCATAAGTTCTCCTATTATATATGTGCTTTGGTACTTAATAAAATGTGCAATGCAAGGTTGGATAGTCTACTATCCAACAGTGAAATTTGCCCTAAAGGGCAAGTGAAATCCCTTCGGGATGAAATCGCTTTCGCGATGAAATCCGCTTTTTAAGCGGGTTGTGGAATATTTGATTTTATGACACATTGCTTTTCAGACTGTTCGTATGCTTCGCAAAGAGTCAGTTCTTGTAGAGAGATGTCTCCACTTCGGTCGACATGACGGGACAAGGATTAGACATTATGGCTCGAAATGACAATCTTCTAAAACAATATTATAAATTTTTTATACAAGTTAAATCAATTATAATTCAATAAAATTTTTATTTTTATTAATAAAAATAAAAAAGGTCGCAGTCCGAAAAAGACTGCAACCGATTGTTTGTTGACTCTATTCTTTTGGTTTTGCGATTACAGACAATAAACCCATTGCCCCGAATGCAAGTAGAAGTATTTCAAGTTCTATCGTAAATGGAATTATAATTTCTAGAATTGATAAATTCAAGTTATCTAATGGCAACATTCGTAATGCAACAGTAAACAGTGATAAAAGCGAGAACACAAAGAATATCACGCCTGCCATTGTTGCTTTTTTGTGGAAATCCGTTTTACAAGTGATTACCATTGTTAGGAAAGAAGCAAATATACATACTGCATAAATACAATATGTGATAATGTTTCCGTTCTTTGCTAATATATCAAAAACAACGCCGCTCGTTATAAACATGGTCAAAAGTCTTCTCGCTATCATAGCCACAGCAAAAATACCGCCCAATATGGTTCCAACTTTTTTAGCTCCTATCGGCTTTGCAGAAGCAGTAAAGCAAATTACAGCAAAAACTGCAAAGAATACTAAGGCGGCAACATTTTGAATGGTAGCAAAAAGGCCGCTCATTTCGGTAGCAACTTTTAAATTTTGCAAAATAGAAGCGGCATAACACCCAATACCTGCCAAAATGGATATAATTCCCAATATTACGGCTATTGTAATTGCGCCTACCGATTTATTTTTTGCTTTGGTTTGAGTTTGGTTTTTGGGTATAGCGATTTGCGACAAAGTTCTAACTCCAACGTTACTGTTTGAAACCGTTACCTCGTTTTTCTGCGCATTACCATTTTGAAATACGCTACCATCATCATCATACAACAACGGCATTTCGGACACCGTCGGTTTGTTTTGGTTTTCTATTTCTACAACGCGCGCTACATCAAAATTGTTTGTAGGTGCTACATTTTCATCCGCAGAAACTTCCGCTTTTTCAGGCTCGGTAACAATTATATCATCTGATATTGTATCGATCGAGGAAGAAGTCGTTGAGGTTTCTTTATCGTCAATCGAAGCAGGCGTTTCTATCTTGTCGTCAACAATTTCATTGTCTAAAATGTTGTTTTCTTCAATGCTTTCGTTTGTAGGTGCATCATCCAAGATAACGTCATTATCAACGGTTTCGTTTGTAGGAGCATCGTCCAAGATGACGTCGTCTTCAATGATATCGTTTGTATGTGCGTTGTCCAAGATAGCGTCGTTGTCAATGCTTTCGTTTGTATGCGAGTCTTCCAAGATAACGTCGTCTTCAATGATTGTATCAGCCGTATCATCACTTGGTTGCTCTAAATTGCTTTCAGCTTCTACATCAGTTTTGTTTTCTTGATTAGATTCGTCACTGTCTTGAGATTGAGCATTGTTTTCTTGCGGAAGAATAGCGTCATCATCACCAAAACTTTCGTTGAGCAAATCTTCTTTCCAATCTGTCTCGGATTTTTGCTGCTCTTCGTTCGGTGATTCCTGATTTGATTCCCTTAGCGTCGGTTTATTTTTATTGTTTGAAAAAACATATTTCTTGCCGCATGTAGGACACTCCCATATTGCGCCGTTTTGTTCCAATGGCACATTGCATACCGAACAAATTTTGGGTTTAACTATGGTACTAACCTTATATTTCTTGTTACAACCCACGCATACGCCTATTCCGGTTGCTTTATCTATTGACAATTCTTGACCACACGCTTTACATTTCATAGTTTTCTCCATCACAAGTAAAAACTTGTTTATTTATATATTATATATTTAGAAGCGATATTATTGCAATAGCTTTTAAGTTATTTTCATAATTCTAAACAAAGTTTAATAATTCATTTGCTAAGGAGTGGAACACATTAGCCAATTACAATGTGCAACGTGGATTGTTTTCTTCGAACGATGCTTAAGAGACGAACAAGGATTATCTTGTCTATTTAATTTCGATTGTTTTGTTTTTACCGAATACATATAACAGCAGTTTGTCGGGATATCTATTATAGGTTTTTGCGACCGCTTCGGCATAAAGTTTCAACTGTTTCGTATATTTTTCGATTAACATATTGTCGGGAAGTTTTGAATGTTTAAAGTCCAAAACAATAAGCTCGTCGCCGTCAATCAGCATATCGATAATACCTTGTATCAACACGTTTTCTTGACAGCCGTTGTGTAGTATCTCATCTGCCGATTTACTTAAAATAAATTTATGCTCACGATATGTGTTGCTCTTGCGTGCTTTTTCCATTATTTCGGAGTTCAAACAATCGGTTATCTCGTCAACATTTATCGCATCATATTGTTCCTTTTGAATGAGATTTTCCCTGTACATTCTATCGATTTCAGCCTTAACCTCATCTTTCGTTCTTGCTTCTAAATCTATGTACTGCATAACTTGGTGATGAGCGGTTCCTGTGAAACTATTTTCTTCTATGTCGATAGACTGAATTTCTACCTTATCATTATTTGAGTTTAATCCCGAAACACTATATTTTCTTGCTGTTAACGTTGCGCTTTGATATGGGTATGTATAATTTATTATAGCCTTAATCTCTTCGTTTGGCTCGCTTTCTTTGGGTAACTCCCTTTTGAACTCTTTTTTCTTTTGAAATTCAAAAGGATTGACGACTTTCAGTTTACTTTCAACATATGCATCATTTCTAATACAATAATCAAACCAAGCTGCTTCATTATCTGTTACGAAAGGATTGACGCAAGGATCTATTTTGTTAGGTAAAATGACAGCTAACGCACATTCCGCACGAGTCAACGCAACGTAGAATAGTCGTAGTTTATCCTCTCTTTCGTCAATTGCTTTTTTTAGTCCTATAACTTTCATATCAAGGGTATTAGAAGTTTCACGATTAACAGCATCATAATATTTCATTCCTACACCCAAGTATTTATCGGTGTATATTCCACTGGTATTGTTTTGATTTCTTTGTCCTAAGCCTGCAAGAATAACGATAGGAAATTCAAGTCCCTTGCTTGAATGAATAGTACAAACTCTAATTCCATCTTTCTTTGAATCTGCCGATTTCAAATTAAGTTTCTCTTGTTCTTTATAATGATTTATCAAGCTACGAAGATCAAAGGCATATTTTTTATCTCTTACGCCTTGAATATAGCTGTTTATTGCAGATAATTTTTTATCGCCGTTTTCAACCGAAACTAAATACGTTGCAAAACCTGTTCCTTCAAGGACAAGCTTTAAAAATTCGCTCATTTCGGTAAACGTGGCTAAAAATCTATACTCTGCTGCCTTGTCAAAAAAGCTTTTTAACTTTTTTGCAATTTCATCATCTTCATTTTTGTAATAGGCTTTACATGACGAATAGAAGCTAGTTGCATTAGGATATTTAGTTTTTATTTGTGCCAATTCTCTATTACCAAAACCACCTATAAATGAATGTAGCGCAGAAATTAATGGGTAATCGTCATAAAGATTGTTGATAACTTCCAAATAATCAAAGAAAACGTCAAGTTCTTCCTTTCCAATGCTTGCCTCAAAATCTCCTATATTTATCGGTATTCCAGCAGCAGATAGCGTTTGAAGTGTAATTTTGGGAGCATTTCTTTTGCCATACATCAACACAATATCCGAATACTCCACTACTTTTTCTTCACCCTTCACATATATTTTTTTGCCGAGTATGGATTTAATGTAATTATAAATCAACCCCGCTTCAATTTCATCGCCCTCTGTCTCGCTTAGTTCGTGCTTGGTGATATCATATATTCCATTTTCGTCCACAGGGTTCGAGGGTTTGGTTTTGTTATCCTTTTCCGCCTCAATGAAAGGCGCTTTTAGTATAGTTACAGAGTCAATCTCTGATTCGTTTTGATTCTCTTTTATTGAAAACTTGCCGTTTGTGTTATAGTCGATATTACCAAAATTTTTGGTCATCAAAAGACCGTATATATGATTGACAAAGTTTAATATTTCATTATCCGAACGAAAGTTATCATTGAAATATATCGCTTTATTTTCTTTATCCCACTCCTCGAGCGTTTGGATAAACACATTTGGTTCGGCAAGTCTAAAACGATAAATACACTGTTTTACATCACCAACAATAAAAAGTCTATCGGGCTTGGTTACGGTGCGAATTATCTTATCTTGAATATAGTTCGTGTCTTGGAATTCATCAACAAACACATAGTCGTGTCTATCTCTTATTTCTTCAGCAAGGATTGGATCATTCAAAATCTCTACGGTATAGCGTTCCATATCCGAAAAGTCGATTACGTTTTGTTCGGCTTTTATCTTGTCGTATTCTTCTTCAAATATGCTAACGGCCTTTATTACGTTTGAAACCTGCAAGCCTGCCTTGGTTCTATTTTCAACCATTTCTTCATAGTTTTCACCGCAATCAAATATATTTTTAAGCTTGTCTACAATATTCTTTATGCTTTCTTTTTTTATATCATCTATGGCATTTATCAAAACAAGATCTTCAGATGTACGTGGCTTTTTCTGATTTTCTAATTGCATTACAAAACAATTATACAGTTCGTGCATTGTTCTACAGTTTTCATATATTTGTATTTGATCAAGTGCGTTTAAGCCGAATTTTGCACATTTTACATAACCATTTGCTCGAGCTACTTCGATTAATTCTCTCAGTTGGTTAGAATAGATTTTGGCAATGGTCGAAAAGTAGTTCGCGGCATACTCCGAAACGTTGCTTTTTTCAAAGGAGTTATTTACGTGATACATGGATAAGCAATGCTCTAACCATTCTTTTCTATCGGGTTGAGCGGTTACGTATTCGTATAGATTTTGCACAATCTTTAAAAAAACGTTGTCTTTTCTTAAAGAAAGGTTATCCATCAATGCACAAATCTCATCATCTTCTTCACACCTTTTGATGGTGTTTTCGCCCGCTTTTGCTAAATAGTCTGACTTTTCTTCGTCAGGTAAAATTCCGACAGATGGAGATAAACCAACAACCTCAAAAAATTCTTGAACTATCTTGAAACAAAAACCGTGTATGGTGCTTATGTCTGCTTGTCCCATATTGTCAAGTTGTTCTCTTATAAATGAGGCTTCTTCGGGATTTTCTTTTGCATACGACAAAAGACCTTGACGAAGTCTTTCTTTCATTTCGCCCGCCGAGTTGTTTGTAAAGGTTAGCAACATAATTTTGGAAATTGGTACACGGCGTTTAGTGATCAACGTCAAAACGCGCTCTACCATTGCAGAAGTTTTTCCGGAACCTGCGGAAGCCGACACGATAACGTCGGAATCCAATGTATCATATATTGCCTTTTTTTGATTAGGTGTCCAATGTTTCATCTTTCTTTAAATTAAATGCTTCAACTGTAACGTCGACTTTTTTACGGAAACAGTCCTTTTTGTGTGAGCAAATATTCTTTGCTTTACAGTACTTGCAGTGTTCGTCCAACGGTTTTGCTTCAATATATCCTTCTTTTATCAGTTTGTCCGCTTTCTCTATCAATTTCTTGGAATACTCAATAACATTTTGGAATGCGTCTTCCGATAACATTGTGTTTTTATTATAAGCGTCTCCGATTACCTTAACGTTACCTTTTTTGTCTGTGGTAAGAGGCAGAATTTCGCTTTCTTGTTTCTCCTTAAATTCGGGATCAAACATATCAATTACATCGGGAGAATTAATAAACTGTCCTTTATACGCAAATGCGTTTTCATCTTCTTTGGTAAACCCTGCGTCAATATGTTGATAAAATGCGGCAACGGGACGATAGCCTTTGCTTTTGAGTGCATATAAGTAAATATAAAGCTGTATTTTTTCACCAAAGAATACTTCGGTCAACTTTGGTTTTACATTTCCGGTTTTATAGTCGATTACTACTATATTGTTATCATATAAGTCGATCCTATCTATTTTTCCACGCACTCTTGTGCCGTTTTCGAGAAGAATCGGTGGAAAAACTGCATCTTCATCAACGTCAAATTCAGCTTCGGTAAGAAAAGGACGGAATTTTTCTTTTTTTGCAAGCTCGTTTAATTTGGCAGTTACTAACGATGCTTCGTATTTTAGGTTTTCGATTCGTCTTGCGCCCGACTGCAAAATACCTTTCAATCTATCATCTGTTGCAAGTAGGTTTTCGGCAATTTCCAAAGCCAATAGTTTTGCATGGTCATAGTCGATTTGGTCTATACGATTCTTATTCTCACCAAAGAATTTATCTAATACGGAGTGGATAAACGAACCTAATTCGTTTACTTGAACGTCCGCCTCTTCGCGTTCTTTAGCTTTCAAGCCATAGCGTATAAAAAATTGGTACGGACAGCTATAAAAGTTTTCGATTTTACTTACCGTGGTAATGTCGGACTCTTCTTCGACTAGGCTTTCGGCTTTGTCAAAGCTATAATCTACTTTATTTTTGTTTGGTTTATATGTAAATACGCTGCCGTCAACAAGCTTGTTATCCCTTTCGTAATAAAGATTATAGATTTTACTCTTTTCTTCAACGCTTAACAAGCTTAAAAGACTTTGGTGAAATTCGTCTAACACTCCGCTTTTTGAAATCGCAAGAGAAATTTCATCCATGCATTGCTTGCTTGTAACAAACGAAGAGTATTTGTCTAAGGTAAACTCAGTTTGGAAACGTGCGTTTTTAACAGCCTTAAATTTTTCAAAAAGTTCTGATTTTATAGTTTTCTCGGCACCACCGTTATTTTGCGGACAGCTTATATATAGTCCGCGTTTTGCTTTAAGAAGTAACCCCGTCAATGCAAATTTCGCAAACTGGTTTTCTTCCTTTACCTTGGGACGGACAACCATATTGAAACTTTGCAAATCGGTATGGTACTTGTTTGTTAATATGGTACCCTGCACGTTTTCTTGTGGGATTTTACCGTCCGCACAGTTTGTTATAAACAAATAATCGATATTTTCAAACTTACTGTCTCTACTTGCTCCAATTGTTACGCAGTCCGCGCTCAAAGGAATTATCGAAAGCTTGACTGCTTCTAAGCAACTTTGTAAAACCTCAATAAGTTCTTTGTCGGATAGTTCATAATCGGACAATAACTCGCCGCATAAATTCAGACTTTCCACTAACCTTTTAGGTATTTGAGCCGTCCTCTTGATACTCAAAAAATCACCTTTTGCTACCTGTTTATCGAAAAAGTCGGTTATACGCGTTTGATAATCAACCTTTTTCAAATGTTCCTTTATTAACTCGATATACGTTGAAACTGTGGCGGTTTTTGGTAACGTAATAATTTGTTCAACTAATGCAGATCTTACCTTTTCGGGTATTTTGCGTTCCCATTCCGATCCTAAGGTGAATTGTGATAAAAACCTTGTATAATTAATTGCATACTTATCGCAATAATTTTCAAATAACATTCCCTCTTCATCGTCAATTAGAGAAAGCGGATTTTTGAGTAACGAAAAAACTCTTCCCTTCTCATAGTTATTCACCGAAGAAGACATAGACAAAAGTAAATACTTTATGGACGGTTCTCCTGTCAGCGGTACT
Organism: uncultured Clostridia bacterium; assembly: GCA_945482995.1. GTDB lineage: Bacteria > Bacillota > Clostridia > Christensenellales > CAG-1252 > RUG14300. The sequence continues at coordinate 11,373 of CALYRM010000029.1, forward strand.
TTTTTATCAACATAATACGGTATGCCATAATCGTTAAAGGCAGTTTCAAGCGAAGTTTCGTTTTCATCACCCTTAACTACTGCAATATCTTTGTATCTTGCGCCCTTTCGTACCAATTCGCAAATCTTTTTGCTAACTAGTGCGGATTCCTCAAAAGAAGATAACGGATTGATTAACTCAATATCTATATCTGCTTCCAAATTGTCAACTGAACTCAATCCGAAAAGATCGTTGGCAATAAATCTTTGATATTCGTTAAGCGCTGTGTAGCAATTCACCCTTTCGGTTTGATTGCCCGATTTCTCCGCCATTTTCAGTATAATCGAAGTATTTTCGGTAGGATAAATACTTTTTGGAGATAAGCCACCCACTGCGTCAATTACGCCAATGCTCACACTGTATGCATATTTCAAAAGTTTCTCTAAAACCTCGTATTCCTTGTGATTGAAAGTATAAAAGTCCACTATGTAAAATGCAGTTTCTTTTATAAATTCACTAGCATACATTTCCTTTGTCAATGCCTCGAGCCTTGTAGTAGGATCGGAATAATCTACCGAAAGAGTCTCTAAATATGCATTATAAATTGTAATTAAATCCCTTGTTTTATTTTGTACGTAGCCCGACATAGAGCCCACAGCTAGGCTCAAATCATTGACGCCGATACCACTGTTACGCAAGGCGGTTATTGTGGAATACATTTCATTGACAAAACCATTTCTAGCAATACTTTTTTTGTAATAAACAAGTTTGTCCTTGCATTTATGTATCGCTCTCGTCATTATCATATTACAACCCTCAGGCGTAAGACATCTTTTGATTTTGTTCTTTAATACTGCCTTTGCCAATCTTGAAAAGCTCATTACTTCAACGTCAAGCGCAAATCCTTCCTCTGCAACCATATTTTCTATTGCAAAAAGATTACTATCGGGTGCAAGTACCACACAAAAACGCCCCTTCTCCCTTTGTTTTAACGAAGAAAGTATGGAGTCAGTACAGCTATCTATTGTATTTCCATAGAATAATTTAATCATAATAAATAAATTATAGCCTATTTATATTAAATTTTCAAGTTATACTGTTTCTTTTTTTTCGCAAGTATGATATAATGGCTTTAAATTATTATAGAATATTTATTTTTGGAGAAGTTTATGAAAAAAATAATATTGGTTATCATGATAATCGCTATCACTATGACCGCTTCGGTTTTAGTTGCTTGTTCTCAAGTCAATCAACTTAATATGCTAAGTATGGGTTGGTTAGATTATGAATGTTATACCTACAACATATATCATACCGAGGGCAATAATTCAACAATTATAGGCACTATGACTTATACTTATAATCGTGTTGACGGAGAGGTTGAGGTTAATGGCAAAAAATTCAACCAATCGCACGGCGCTATGATTGAAACTAAGCTCACCATTTCGGGTGGAGAATATTCGGGTTCTACAATGGAATCCGTTGTCATTTTCGGTTCAACGTTTGTTCCTACTGCTAGCTACAAGAAGTTTGTTTGTTCGGATAGCTCTCTTAGCTACACTAGTTTTGCCGATTACACCAAGAGCGGTAAAAATGGTTCTTTCACCTATTCGGACGAAAATGGAGAAAAAACCTCTGAGTTTAAAAAGAGTGGCGCATATGATAACGAATGTTTATATACGTTAATTCGTGCTTCTGTTTTTGAAACAAATAATTACAGCCTTTCAATGAGAGTACCCGACAATTCAACCTACGAATTGAGAACGGTTACTATCGGTAAAATGGCTGTTGATTCAAAAATTAAAGCTGATTATCACGATACCGAATTTACCTGCACCGCTATTGCTGCAAGAGTAACCTCTAAGAAAGGTTCAAGCACAACACATACTGCTTATTACTCAAACGAACCTATAAAGGTTGACGGCAAAGATATCGTTAAACCAATAGTTCAAATTATTGAAGGTAATTATAAATTTGTTCTATCAAGCGTAACAACAATCAAGGCATAAGTGCAATATGCATTTTGGACGAATTGATTTGATAGTACTGTAGTAATATAAACTACAGTACTTTTTTAATTGAGTATAGTAGTTAGATTTACTTTTTTAATTCACAAATATTATATTAATAAAAAGCATTGTACGAATTAAAACGTGCAATGCTTTTTTAAGTATTATTTATAATTTATCCCCTAGTATTAGTGATGGCAAAATGTTCGTCTATCTTATTTTATAAATGTCTCCACTGCGCTCGACATGACGTAATAAGGATGAGATCCTTCGACTACGCTACGGTTGAAAATGACATTTTATGGGGAAGAATGATAATAAGGATGAGATTTCTCCACGTTGGTCGAAATGACAATATTGATGAGATTTCTCCACGTTGGTCGAAATGACATTATTGGTCGAAATGACTTTATTGGTCGAAATGACGATGTTTATAGATTTAAAAACTATATAAGTGTCAGGTATGTATACAACTCGTCAAAGGAATAAACCGTTTTATCGGGGATAATGTCCTTGCTTGCGGGTTTGTGGTTAGGATTAAACCAAACGGTTTTTATTTGGTAGTTTTTGCCCCCTAATATGTCTGACGTCAAGCTATCCCCTACCAATACGCAGTCAGATTTATCAAAGTTTTCAACTGAACTCGCTACAATCTCAAAGTACGCTTTTTCAGGTTTTCTTGTGCCTAACTGCTCGGAGATAAAAACGCTTTCTACTCTATCTATAAGTTTGCTATCTCTTAATCTTGCATTTTGGATTTGAGTTGTGCCATTTGTGATAAGTATAATCCTATAATACTCGGATATCTTATCTATAAATTCGCTAGCGCCTTCTTTATAGTCATGTTGATTTTGAAGATTATTGAAGTACTCGACGTTCATTTCCTCGGGGGTAATTTTACCAACGACGTTGAGCCTTTCTAAAAGCATTTCAAATCTTTTTACTACTAATTCGGGTTTTGACACTTTCCCTTGCTCGTACGCTTTCCATAATTCGTCGTTAAAGTGTCTATACGCTTCAATTGTTTCTTCATCGGTTGGCAGACAGAAGTGGCTTAACGTTTTCGTTATAGCCACTCTTTCGCCACCTGTAAAATCTAATAATGTGTCGTCAACGTCAATTAGAAGTATCTTCTTTTTCATTATTTTTCTTTTTTTGCTAACTTATTTTCAATAAGTTTTTGGATTTCAACAATAGGAAGGATTGCTATTGCTGAGAATATTGCAATCAACCACTGCTGCCAATTCAAACTTGTTACTCCGAACCAACCATTTAAGCCCGGGATCAATACAACGGCAATAACCAATACGGCGCCAACTATAAAAGAAATATTTAATAACTTATTAGATAACAAATCCTTATGGAAAATGCTATTGTTGATGCTTCGTAAGTTGTAGGCATGGAACAACTGTATAAAACTTAGGGTTATGAATACCATTGTTGAACCAACTACAGGCGCATCGAATACAAAGTAACCGATACAGAATGATAACAAGCACAAAGCCGTTTGCATAATGCCTTGAATGATAATATCCTTGCCGGTTTTCCCGGAGAATAAGCTTTTTCCACGCTTTCTCGGTGGATTATCCATAATATTCTTTTCTGCCTTTTCTACGCCTAACGCTAGTGCAGGAAGGGTGTCGGTAATAAGATTTATCCACAAAATCATTACAGGAGATAAGAATACTATATTTTGACCGACTATCGAACTCAGTATTATTGTTGAGATAAACAAGCATAATACTTCGGCAATATTTGCTGAGAACAAGAATTGAACGGCTTTGCTGATATTTGTATATATCTTTCTACCCTCTTCAACTGCACTAACTATGGTAACGAAGTTATCGTCCGCCAAAATCATATCGGCAGCTCCCTTTGAAACGTCGGTACCTGTTATACCCATACCAATTCCGATATCCGCATTTTTGATTGCGGGTGCGTCGTTTACGCCGTCGCCTGTCATTGCAACAACACAGCCCTTGAGTTGATATGCTTTGACAATTCTAACCTTATTTTCGGGGCTAACACGAGCAAATACCGAATATTCTGCAACGTGAGCATAAAACTCTTCGTCGTCCATTGCGTCAATCATTGCGCCGCTTGCAACCTTATCTCCCTCTCTCATAATGCCGATTTCACGAGCGATAGCTGCCGCTGTAACCATATGATCGCCGGTTATCATAATCGGACGAATACCTGCGGTAAAGCATCTTTGAACGCTTGCCTTGACTTCCTCTCTTGGCGGATCTATCATACCAACTAAGCCTACGAATATAAGTTCGTTTTCAATAGAATCCTTGCCCTTTTCGATATCGTAAGTCATAGCGGTTCCTAAAACTCTCAAAGCCTTTTCGCCAAAAGAAAGGTTTGCCTTTTCGATATCGTCAAAGTCGGCTTTGGTTATGTCTCTTATATTCCCGTTATCAAGTATTTTCGTACATCTCGACAACAAGATATCAGGAGCGCCCTTTACAAATACCGTTTTTTTGCCTTGACAATCGTTGTAGGTTGTCATTAGTTTTCTAACGCTATCAAAAGGAATTTCGTCAAATCTCTTATTTTCTTCGCATAGTTTGAAGTAATCGAAACCGTATTCTTCGCCAAATACAACAAGCGCGGTTTCGGTTGGATCGCCGAATAAGCCCTCTGCGGTTTTTTCGCTATCGTTACAAAGCATCAAACCTTTAACCAACAAATCGGTATCCGGAGTTTTGGTAATATTCTCAACACCCACGGTATTACCTAAAGTATACAAGCCTTTTACCGTCATTCTGTTGAGAGTCAATGTTCCTGTCTTATCCGAACAAATTATTTCACAACTACCTAAGGTTTCAACTGCCGGCAAATTACGTACAATCGCATTCTTTTTGCTCATTCTCTGAACGCCTAGCGCCAATACAATGGTAACGACTGCGGGCAAGCCCTCGGGAATTGCGGCAACTGCAATGGCAACTGCGGTCATAAAGCAGGTCAATACTTCGCCTAAAATATTGTCTTTATCTTTGATTATACCTCTCACCAAAGATACTGCAAATATTACGAAAGCAATACCTAAAACCAAAATAGAAATGATTTTTGCAGTTTTGCTAAGTTGCTTTTGCAGCGGAGTGGTTTGATCGGGAACGGTAAGCATTCCTGCGATTTTACCAACCTCTGTGTTCATTCCGGTTTCAACTACTACGCCAACGCCTCTTCCGTAACTTACGACGCCCGAACTATAAGCCATATTTATTCTATCGCCAATCGGCGCGTTATCGTCTACGATTGCCTCACAATCCTTGTCAACGGGAACAGATTCCCCTGTAAGCGCGGATTCTTCAACTTTTAAGGAAGCGGTTTCAATTAGTCGCAAATCGGCAGGAACACAGTCGCCTGCTTCTAATACTACGATATCGCCCTTGACGATAAATTCGCTTTCGATTTTAACCAATTCGCCGTTTCTGTAAACCTTACACAACGGCTTGTTCATATTGCGCAGCGCTTCGAGCGAATTGTCCGCCTTGACTTCTTGTACGGTACCGATTACAGCGTTCAAGATAACTATAAATAGTATTATGCCCGCGTCAATCAAATCGGTATAATCTCCTGTTTTTTGTCCGCTGATTATCGCTAAAACAGAAGATACAACCGCAGCGACTATTAATACGATTATCATTACGTTTTTGAATTGGCTGAAAAATCTGCCTATAAGCGTTTTTTTCTTGCCCTCTTCTAACTCGTTTTTTCCGTATTCGTCAATTCGCTTTTGGGCTTCATCTTGTGTTAATCCCTTTGCGGTTGTATTCAATTCGGCTAAAACGTCTTGCTTGCTTTTTGAATAATAGTTCATTGTTTCTCCAAAATATCGAAATTAAATTCTTTCGATGATATATATTCAACTTTTTACATTTTTTTACTAAATTTTACCGATAATAGTTGATATCCTAAACATTGATAAAACTCGTATGCGGAAGTATTTGCGTACCAACAATTAAGTTCCACTTGTTTTGCACCCTGCTTTTTGGCAAGCTCTTCTATCTTACCCATAAGCGCGCTTCCAAGTCCCATATGACGATAATTTTCGTCTACCGATAAATCCTCAACAAAAACCGTGCGTGTAGCCTTTGCTTGCGATAATTCGGGTCTATCGATAATTTTTGAAATAGCCATTCCCCTAACAACTCCGTCAACTTCGGCAACAAGCACTATGTAACTAAAATCAAGAAGAATCTGCTCGATTTTGTCGTTGGTATACTTATTGCCATCCTTTTTGAAAATATCGGGATAGAGCTCATAGTGGTGATTGCAAACCTGCACTAATAGCTCGACAAGTGATGGAATATCTTTATTTTCGGCTAATCTAATTGAAGTCATACCCTTTTATACGGCTTTTTGAGTTCTTCAACAAGGTCAATAATTGCTTGATAAGCATTCTCTACGCTGACGGTCGTTTTAATCGACTTATCTCTTGTTGAAATTTCAATAAGGTTTTGAGCCAAGTTTTTAGGACTTACAACAACTCTTACAGGTATACCGAACAAATCGGCGTCTGCAAACATTGAGCCGGGGCGGATATTTCTATCGTCATATAAGACGTCCGCAACCTTTGACAAGTCCTCGTATAACTTATTGGCTACGCTACTAACTTGTTCGTCATCTGAACGCAAATTACAAATTTCGATTTCCCAAGGTGCAATCGAGATTGGCCATATAGGTCCATAGTTATCGTGACTTTCTTCGCAAATGCTTGCCATAAGTCTGCCAATGCCTATACCGTAGCAACCCATAATTGGATATTGCGGTGTGTTGTTTTCGTCAACATATGTCAAGCCCATACTCTTTGAATATTTTGTGCCTAATTGGAATATATTGCCAATTTCTATACCATTGCTAAGTTTGATTGTATGGCGACCGCACTTAGGACAAATACCGCCGTCAAGGATTTTTGCAACGTCTACATACTCAACGTTGCCTAAATCTCTATCAATATCGAATCCCATGTAGTGATAGTCCTTTTCATTTGCACCGCAAACAAAGTTCGTTGCGTTTTTAAGCGAGCTATCATAAATAACGGTTGCGGTGGTTTTCAAGCCAATCGGTCCAATAAAGCCTGCGCAAATCGAAGCGTCGGTTATTTCTTGTGCCTTATGGATTTCGCTCTTGACAGTATTGCGTAACTTTGTTTCGTTGACCTCTAAATCTCCTCTTATGAAGATTACAATTAAACTATCGTCTGAGTTTCTTTGATATACCACTGCTTTACACATAGATTTTGCATCAACCTTGAGAAAATGGCAAACCTCGTCAATGGTTTTCATATTCGGAGTGTTGACCTTAACAAGCTCCTTGCTTTCGCCCTTTTCGTTATATACTACGCTTTCGGCACATTCCATATTGGCTGTGTAACCACATTCTTCATTTGAACAAATTGCCAATGTATCCTCGCCTACCGGAGTTAAAAGCATAAATTCATGCGAAATGTTTCCGCCCATCATTCCCGAATCCGACTTAACCGAAATGAAGTTTTTAGCGCCTGCTCTTCTGAATATGTTTTCGTATGCCTTATGACAACGATTATAATAAAGAATTAAATCATCGTTTGAGGTATGGAAAGAGTACGCGTCTTTCATCGTGAATTCTCTAACTCTTATTAGTCCGCCACGAGGTCTTGCCTCGTCTCTAAACTTTGTTTGAATTTGATAAATCATAAACGGATATTGGGTATATGATTTAGCGATATTTCTAACTAAATGTACCGACGCTTCTTCGTGCGTCATTCCTAAAACCATATCCGAATTGGAACGATCCTTAAATCTTACCATTTCACTTCCGATTGAAGTGTATCTTCCCGACTCTTGCCAAATTGAAGCGGGCATAACAACGGGGAATAAAACCTCTTGTCCGTCGATAGCGTCCATTTCTTCACGGATAATGTTTTGTATTTTCTTAGAAATTCTTTGTGCGGGCGGTAACAAAGTAAAAATTCCGTTACCAACGCTTTTGATATAGCCACCTTTTAACATAAACAATTGACTTTCAATGGCAATATCTTCAGAAACCGCTTTTAATCTTTCACCTAATAGCGAACTAACTTTCATAAAATATCTCCTTAAAGGCTGATTAAATTTTTTATTTGTACACTACTGCGCATACGCATTATATTATAGTTTATATAACTAAAAGTTGTCAACTAATGGGAATAAATTTTAATGTATACTCTAAGCATTGCCGAGACATCCGAAAACATCATCATGAGCGTAGTCGAATGATCTAATCCGCTTTTACATATTGTGCAATGTGCAATGGTCATAACTGCTGTTCGTATGCTTCGCAAAGAGTTTATGCTTGTAGTGAGATGTCTCGACTGCGCTCGACATGACGCAGAAAAAGAATAGTGCATATAAAAAGCTCGGAGTTTATGTCCGAGTTTTTGTTGGTGTTTGTAAAACATTGTGTTTTAAATGGATGAGATTCTTCGACTACGTTACACTCCGCTCAGAATGACATTTATGCCTCGACATGACATAAAAGAATGACACATATAAAAAGGCTCGGAGTTTGTCCAAGCCTTTTATAATTGGTTATAAAATCAT
>CALYRM010000030.1 GCA_945482995.1 uncultured Clostridia bacterium
TTATAGCTTACGCCGTTGACAACCAATTCTTTTTGATAGCCCTTGCTTACGCCAATAACCATATTGTTGATTAAAACTCTGGTTAAGCCGTGCAAAGCCTTGACAGCCTTGGTGTCGTTTGAACGAGTTACGTGTACATGATTGTCTTTAACTTCGATACCGATTCTTGAATCAAAAGTTTTTGTCAAAGTACCTAAAGCACCCTTAACGGTAACTACGTGATTGTCTACTGTAACGGTAACACCGCTTGGTATAGAGATGGGTAATCTTCCTATTCTTGACATAACGCACCTCCTACCAAATATAAGCCATAACCTCGCCGCCTATATTAAGACCACGAGCGTGCTTATCTGTCATGATGCCCTTACTGGTTGAAATGATAGCGATACCGAAGCCGCCCAAAACCTTTGGTAAATCTTCGCAGTTTGCGTAGATTCTCAAACCTGGTTTGCTAACTCTCTTTAAACCTGTAATAGCCTTTTCTCCACCGGAAGTATATTTCAACTTGATGCGAATAACTCCCGAATAATCTTCTTTGCCAACCAATTCGTAGCCGCAGATGTAACCTTCGTCTTTTAGAATATCAGCGATAGCAAGCTTAACCTTGCTACGAGGAATATCAACAGTTTCATGTCTTGCGGTCAACGCATTTCTGATTCTGGTAAGCATATCAGCAACTGGATCGTTTACTAACATTGTTATATACCTCCCTTAAATTACCAACTTGCTTTTTTGACACCGGGGATTCTACCCTTATATGCCTCTTCTCTGAAACAAATTCTGCAAATGCCATACTTTCTTAAAACTGCATGCGGTCTTCCGCAAATTGTGCAACGAGTATAGGCACGTGTTGAGAATTTTGGTGTTTGTTTTTGTTTATTCTTCAATGAAGTTTTTGCCATAATTTATCCTCCTTACTAGTTACGAGCAAACGGTACTCCCATGAGAGCTAAAAGTTCTTTAGCTTCTTCATCGGTCTTTGCTGTAGTAACGATACAAATATCCATACCTCTGGTCTTTTCTACTTGATCGTAAGAAATTTCAGGGAAGATAAGTTGTTCTTTAACACCCATTGCATAGTTGCCTCTGCCGTCAAATGACTTTGTGCTTACGCCCTTGAAGTCTCTAACGCGAGGAAGAACGATGCTGATTAGCTTATCTAAAAAGTCATACATTCTTGCTGAACGAAGTGTTACCTTAGCGCCAACGTTCATTCCTTCTCTTACTTTGAAGTTCGCAACGCTCTTTGTAGCTTTTGTGATAACTGCCTTTTGACCGGAGATTTGCTCCATCTCTTGTACAGCTAGTTGGAAGCTCTTTGCGTTATCTTTACAATCGCCTAAACCACGGTTTAAAACGATCTTTTCGATTCTTGGAACTTGATGTAAGTTTTTATATCCAAACTTAGCTACCATTTGTGGAACTACCACTGTTTGATAGTGAGTTTTGAGTCTGTATTCACGGTTATCTCCGGCTTTTATTTCTTTAGCAACGTTTTTTGATACAGCTGCTTGTTTTGTTACTTCTTTCTTAGCCATTTTGATTCCTCCGTATTATTCAGCGTCGGTAGCGTCATCAGCTACGTCCTTTTTCTTAGCCGTTGAAGTCTTATTAGCCTTCTTAACGGTTGCCTTTGCTTTTGCTTTGCTTGCGTCGATATTTGCATGACACTTCTTGCAGAAACGAGCCTTGTTGCCGTTCTCATCAAGCTTGTGCTCAACACGAGTTGCTGTGTTGCATAGAGGACAAATTATCATAACGTTTGAAGCGTCGATTGGAGCCGGTTCTGTAACGATACCGCTCTTTTCGTTAGCTTTACGAGCACGTTGATGTTTCTTCATGACATTAACGCCGTCTACAACAACCTTGTTTGCTTTTGGACTTGTTGATAATACTACGCCGTGCTTATCTTTATCTGCGCCTGCAATAACTTTTACTGCATCACCTTTTCTAATTTCCATAATACCCTCCTATTATAGCACTTCGGGTGCTAGAGAGATTATTTTCATATAATCTTTATCTCTTAATTCACGAGCGATCGGTCCAAAGATACGGGTGCCTCTTGGTTGCTTTTGTGCGTCGATAATAACTGCTGCGTTGTCATCGAAACGTATATGCGAACCATCAGGTCTACCTACACCCTTTGTTGTGCGGACGATAACTGCTTTAACTACGTCGCCTTTCTTTACGGTGCCGCCGGGGGTAGCAGTCTTAACGCTTGCTACGATTACGTCGCCGATGTTACCGTATTTACGGAAGGAACCGCCCATTACTTTTATACATTGAATAACCTTTGCGCCGGTATTGTCGGCTGCGATTAAACGTGATTGTGGTTGTATCATAATCGGTATTCTCCTTACTTAGCCTTTGCGATAATTCTGACTAATCTCCAATTCTTGTCCTTGGATAAACGTCTTGTTTCGCATATTTCTACTTCGTCACCAACATGGCACTCATTGTTTTCGTCATGAACCTTGTATTTACGTGTTTCGGAAACAGTCTTTTTGTACAAAGGATGCTTATACTTAACTTCGATTGCAACAACAACTGTCTTTTCCATCTTGTCACTTACAACGATGCCTGTTCTTGTTTTTCTTAAATTTCTTTCTACTGTCATTTCTACTGCCTCCTACTTATTTCTTTTTAGCGGTTGGCTCTTCAGAGATATTCAACTCACGTTGACGAAGAATTGTGTTCACACGTGCGATATCTTTCTTGCAAGCAACCAAAGCTTGGTTGTTTGTTTGTTGTCCTGATGCTAACTGGAAACGGAGATTGAATAGTTGACCTTTTAGCTTAGCAAGCTCTTGTTGAAGATCTGCTGTGCTCATTTTTACATAATTAGATGCTTTCATTCGTTATCACCGCCTTATTCATTTTCGCTATCGCTGTTTTGAGCGTCCATTTCGCTCTTCGTAGCGATCTTACATTTAACAGGTAACTTGTGAGATGCCAATCTTAATGCTTCTCTTGCGTCAGCTTCGGGGATTCCTGCCATTTCAAACATTACTCTACCCGGCTTTACTACTGCTACCCAGTATTCTACAGAACCTTTACCACTACCCATACGAGTTTCAGCTGGTTTCTTTGTGATTGGCTTATGTGGGAAAATATCAATCCAAATTTTACCACCACGCTTTGTGAACTTTGCCATTGCTACACGGGCTGCTTCAATTTGGTTAGAAGTAATCCAACCACACTCGGCTGCCACTAAACCATATTCGCCGTAAGCAATCTTATTACCTTTATTGGCGTTGCCCTTCATTCTACCACGGGCTTGACGTCTTCTTTTTACTCTTTTCGGCATTAACATAATTAAGCTTTGCCTCCTTTCTTACCAAATTCTGAACCATGATAAATCCAAGCCTTTACGCCGATTTTACCATATGTTGTATTTGCTTCTGCAAAACCGTAGTCGATTTTTGCTCTTAAAGTTTGAAGCGGAATACTTCCTTGGTGGTATTGCTCGCTACGTGCGATTTCAGCACCGTCTAAACGACCTGATACCATAACCTTGATACCTTGCGCACCAGCCATTTCTGCACGACGCATAGCTTGCTTAATAGCACGACGGAAGGAAACTCTCTTTTCGAGTTGGTTAGCTACTTCTTCAGCTACTAATTGAGCGTCTGAGTCAACTGACTTAACTGCTACGAATTCTACATAATAGTTTGGATAAGTATGTTTACATTGTTTACAAATTTCAACAACCTTACTTCTGATTGCTTCAGTTCCTTGTCCTTCTTTACCGATAAGCAAACCTGCACGACCTGTGTAAACCTTTACTTTGATGTAATTGCTGCAACGATCGATAACGATTTTGCTAATACGAGGTCTGTCGTCAGACTTCTTTACAGGACGAACTTCGCCGTCTTGAACGGGTGCTTCTTGCACATCATCTCTTCTCAAAGCCTTTGGTTGATATTGATTTTTGATGAAATCTCTAATTTTATAATCTTCGATTAGATAGCCGCCGAAATCCTTCTTGCCGGCAATCCACTTAGCTTCCCATTCTCTATTTACGCCTATTCTTAAACCATTAGGATTAACTTTTTGACCCATAGTACTTCCTCCTATTCAGCAATCTTGTCTAATACTATCGTAATGTGGCTTGTACGCTTCAAGATACGATATGCACGACCTTTTGCTCTTGGTCTGATACGCTTTAGCGTAGGACCTTGATCTGCAAAACACTCTGCAACGAATAAATCATTTCTATCCATTCCAAGGTTGTTTTCTGCATTAGCAGCTGCCGAATTCAAAAGTTTAACCAATACTTCGCTTGAAGACTTGTTTGTATTCTTCAAAATAGCATTTGCTTCAACATAGCTCTTGCCACGAATAACATCAAGCACTTGTCTTACTTTATAAGGAGAGATTCTGATATATTTAGCAATCGCGCGAGGACGCTTGTCTGCATTCTCTTGGCGGAATTTTGCTTTTTCTTTAATTCTTGTAGCCATTTATATTGACCTCCTTACTTATCTGATTTTGCACCGCCGTGTCCACGGAAGGTTCTTGTTGGAGCGAACTCACCGAGCTTACAACCAACCATTTCTTCAGTGATGTATACGGGAACGTGCTTCTTACCATCGTGAACTGCGATTGTGTGACCAATCATATCTGGGAAGATAGTTGAGCTGCGAGACCATGTTCTAACAGTTTTCTTTTCCACCTTGCCTTCGTTCATTGCGATTATTCTATTTAATAGCCTTTCTTCTACATACGGGCCTTTCTTTACTGATCTACTCATTTCTTACGCCTCCTAACTAATTAATGCGCTTGATAATCATCTTATCGGAAGCCTTCTTCTTACGAGTCTTATATCCCAAAGCAGGCTTACCCCAAGGAGTTACAGGAGAAGGCATACCGATTGGTGACTTACCTTCACCACCACCATGCGGGTGATCGCAGGGGTTCATAACTACGCCTCTAACTGTCGGACGAACGCCCATGTGACGCTTTCTGCCGGCTTTACCCAATGAAACGATTTCATTTTCGACGTTGCCAACTTGTCCGATTGTAGCGCGACAATTTATTTTGATATATCTCATTTCGCCAGAAGGCATTCTTACGATAGCACCCTTAGCTTCCTTAGCCATTAATTGAGCCGAGATACCTGCGGAACGTGCAACGCAACCACCTTTGCCGGCTTTTAATTCGATGTTGTGGATAATTGTACCAATCGGAATATTTGCCAAAGGAAGTGTGTTACCAACCTTGATATCAGCGTCCGGACCGCTCATAAGTGTGTCGCCTACTGCTAGTCCCAAAGGAGCGAGGATGTATCTCTTTTCGCCATCTGCATATGAAAGCAATGCGATGTTTGCCGTGCGGTTTGGATCGTATTCTATACCGACTACCTTAGCAGGGATACCATCTTTATTTCTTACGAAATCGATTATTCTATACTTTTGTCTATTTCCGCCACCGATGTGTCTTACGGTGATTCTGCCGTTTACGTTACGTCCACCCGATTTATTCTTAGAACGAATCAAGCTTCTTTCGGGAGTTGTTTTTGTGATTTCGGAAAAATCTGAAACCGACATAAAACGGCGAGCGGCACTTGTAGGTTTATATTTCTTAACTGCCATTTATCTACCTCCGATTAGTTAAGGCTGTCAAAGTATTCTATAGCCTTGCTGTCAAGGGTTAGTTGAACGATAGCTTTCTTATATCCTGGACGACGACCTTCGTTACGGCCACGTCTCTTCATTTTACCCATAACGTTTGTTGTATTTACCTTTGCAACTGTTACGCCGGGGAATACATCTTCAACTGCTTGCTTGATTTGAATTTTATTAGCGTCCTTATGAACGATAAATGTATACTTCTTATTGCCGATTCCGTCAAAACTCTTTTCAGAGAGAACGGGACGAATGATAATATCGTGACTATTCATTGATTGCCTCCTCACCAAGTCTTTGGTCGATTGCCTTAACGGCATCAACGGTGCATAGGCAATTTGCATGAGATACTAAATCGTATACGTTTAACATTCTGCAATCCATAACCGTTACACCGGGGATATTACGTGCTGAACGATATAAATTGTCGTTTTCGCCGTCAACCAACACTAAAGTCTTTCTGAAACCGAATGCTTTAAGAACTGCTTGGAATACCTTTGTCTTTGGCTCGACGTCGAGGTTATCAACAACGGTAAACTCATTTAATGCAACTTTCTTTGACAAAGCGCTCTTCAATGCTTCTCTGTTGGTTGTCTTGTTGATCTTTTGAGAAAAATCTCTTGGCTTTGGTGCGAATACTACACCACCGTGAATCCATTGTGGAGCACGTGTGCTACCTTGACGAGCGCTACCTGTACCCTTTTGTCTCCAAGGCTTCTTGCCACCACCGCTAACTTCGGTGCGTGTCAAAGCTGATTTTGTACCTTGTCTCTTGTTTGCGAGTTGAGATACAACTACTTGGTGAACTAGTGATTCACTATATTCTCTTTCAAATACGCTTGAACTAACTTCTACTGAACCAGTTTGATTAGCTTGTTTATCATAAACATTTAAATTCATAGCCAACCTCCTTATTTCTTAGCCTTTGCTGCCTTCTTAACGGTTGATTTTACCATTACTAAGCCACCCTTAGGACCGGGGATTGCACCCTTGATTAGGAGTAGGTTATGTTTTTCGTCAACTTTTACTACTCTCAAGTTTTGAATGGTTACTCTTTCGTGACCGTATTGACCAGCCATGTGCTTGTTTTTGAATACTCTGCTAGGATCAGAGTGAGCACTCATTGAACCAACTGATCTGTGGATTGGACCGGTACCATGAGACATAGGTCCGATTCTTTGAGCGTTCCAACGTTGAATAACGCCTGTATAACCTCTACCACGAGTTGTACCAACTACGTCAACCATGTCACCCGGTTTGAAGCAAGCTACTGTAACTGCCTTGCCAACTTCACAAGCGACCTCTTTGCCTTCCTCGTCAACTAATGTGTCGATGTCGAACTCACGCATATAACGCATTGGTTGAACATCAGCTTTCTTGTATTGACCGAGAGTAGGTTTGTCAACGCCCTTGTACTCGCCAACTTTTGAGTTGGAGCCCGAGTAATTTCTCTTTACGGCTGGTTGGAAAGCAAGCTTAACTGCCTTGTATCCGTCGTTCTCAACTGTCTTAACTTGAACAACTGGACATGGACCTGCTTCAACTACCGTAACCGGAACTGCCACGCCGTCTGCTTCAAAGACCTGGCTCATTTTTAATTTTCTTCCGACGATTGCTTTATTCATTGATAAAGTTCACCTCCATGTATATTTTAAAAATTCTTACTAAATTAAATATGGAACTAAATATTTAGGACTACGCCTTGATTCTGATATCAACACCTGCCGGGATGTCAAGCAATGAAAGGCTTGAAACAACTTGTTGTGTTGGGTTGTAGATATCGATGATACGCTTGTGCGTTCTCATTTCGAATTGTTCACGGCTATCCTTGTCCTTATGAGGAGAACGTAAGATTGTTACGATTTCTTTTTCTGTAGGAAGAGGGATTGGACCCGAGAAATCTACATTGCACTTTCTGATAACTTCAACTATCTTTTGAGCAACGTCATCTACTAATTGGTGATCATAAGCCTTGATTTTGATACGAATCTTGATTTTTGTCATTTTTTTACCTCCATGAGTTCTAACTCGTTTTATGTTCCTACTCGGGTGTTTCACATCACTTCATTAAATAAGGCAAGCCTTTTACTTGCCCCAAATTGAGTTAGTCGCCCGATTTATCGGACTAGTCCACGCAAATTAACCCGAGGAGGGAAACCTTGCGCTTCATCCTTAAAAGCGATATCTCACCTAAGCACTCATAATTTTAGCGATATATATATATTTAGTCAAACGATATATCTCAAATAAATTATTAAATTTTCTTAATATTCGCACTTTTTCAAATTTTTTTGCATAATTTCAAAAACCGTAAACTTTATATCACTACATCCCTATCGTCATTCTGAACGCTTTTTCGCCGTCCTTGTCGTACTACAATGTCATTCTGAGCGGAGTGTAACGAAGTCGAAGAATCTCATCCGTTTTTGTCATTCTGAGCCATACTTATTGTCATTCTCAAGCGTAGTGCAACGAAGTCGAAGGTGAATTGACAGCTCTGCTGTCATTCTGAAAGCGTTGTTCGAGGGACCTTATCCTTATTCGGCAGTCCGACCGCAGCGAATACATTCTCCTATTCAACATACAAAAATAGTAATTAAAATAGTAGAGTAAGCAACTCATCTGGCTATCATGAATATAAATATAATGACCAAGGTTTGCGTACTCTAAAGAAAAATTCCCGTGGTGTAAAAACGGATTTTGAATACGACGGAGATAAGCTTATTTATCAAAACAATTCAGATGGACGTTTAGATTTTCTCTATGACGAAAACGGAGAATTGTATGGATTCATTAAGGATTCACAAGATAAATACTTCTACGTTCGAGATTGTCTAAATAATATTTTAGGAATTGTTGATATTTCAGGTAATCTTGTGGTAAAATATTCATATGATGCATATGGTAAATGCACTATTTCCTCTGATAGTGCAAGCATCGGTAGAATCAACCCATTCCGTTTCAAGGGCTACTACTTTGATAGTGAAACAGGTTTCTACTACTGCAACTCGAGATACTACGTTCCCGAGTGGGGTAGATGGCTTACAGCAGATTCAATCGAGTATTTAGATCCAACTTCCGTTAATGGAATGAATCTATATGCTTATTGTAATAATGATCCGATTAATTTTTGTGATTTTTGCGGCAAAAATGCAAAATTAGCATTAGCAGATTCCTCGTCATTTTCGATTTTTAGTCAAATCTTTACTGGAATAGGGTGGTTTGTAAACACATTATCAAGAATATCTACAAAGGCTTATTCGTTTTGGAATAGTATACCTTTGCTCCCTCCAGATGATATTATGGGTAAAGCTGTTGGTGTTAGTCGAAATGACAAACTTATTGTTAACGTCAATACTGCTGATTCTTATAAGACAGCATTTGGATTTATGGACAAATGTATGACTGTTGCATCAATAGGACTTTTCTTTTTGGATGTAGCATTTACTATTAATAATTATGCAAAAGATGACAACCTATCTGAAGATGAGAAAATTGCCTATGCAGCTATGGATATTGCTGTTTCAGGCGCTGTACTTGGATTCTCTACAGTCCCATTTGTTGGGGGAATATTGGGTATAGCATTTTGGTTAGGTTATGAACTTGGATGGAAGGAACCAGCGAGGAGAAAACTAAATCTATGAAAAAAATATTTAAAAAGCCGAATTTAAGTGAGAAGGTTAAAAAGATTGTTTTTTATCCACCAACTAAAAGTTCGGCATTTTGGGAAAGTCAAATTATCAAGGAAAAACAGTATTTAGTGTTAGACGTAGGAAGAGGCGGACTTACAAAAAAGTTTAAGGTGGAAGTATTATCAAATGATACTATATCCATTAAATCTATATTTTCGGTTTGGGATCTTTTAATGTGGGTTCTTATAGCATTTTTGGCGCTTATATTCGTTGTATCGATTGTTTGGCAATTTCATATAGGACTTACTATATTTTTTGCTATTACATGTGTAGCACTGTTGATTAGTTATATTTTATTCTATCCATATTGCTGGCGAACAATACGTAATAGTATAAGAAAACTGTATGGATATTGATTTGTATGCAAAGATTTTAAAGACACGTTTAATTGGGTCGTTACTAATAATGATTAGTTAAACTAAAAACATTAACAAACTAGGTGGGTTTACCGTAAAAGGTAGACCTGCTTTTTATATATTACCCTATTCCTTTTGTAATATTTCAACAACTCAAAATTTTTATACGACTTTAAAAAATATATTGAAGCTATTGAACAAATACGCAAGTTTGTGGTAAGATATAGATACGATGCATGGGGTAACGTTCTTAGCAAAACAGTCAACGTTCCTTGTATAGCATTCAACCACAATCCTTTCATCTATAAGGGCTATATGTATGATGAGGAAACAGGTTGGTACTATCTACAGTCAAGATACTATATACCAAGTCTATGTAGATTCCTAAGTCCAGATTCTATTGATTATGCAAACCCTACAACAATTGGCGGATTAAACCTGTATTCATATTGCAATAATGATCCAGTGAACTATTGTGATCCGAGCGGCAACAGTGCAATTCTGATAGGATTAATAATTGGTGCAATAATCGGTGCTTGTGTTGGATTTGGAGCCGCTGCATATATAGACTATAAAGACGATGGCGAAGTATTCAATGGTAGTGTAAAATGGTATGACTACTTAGGCGCTTCATTGATAGGTGGTATTGCCGGTGCTGGAATTGGAGCAGGATTGGGTGCATTTGCAGGTATGAGTTTTTCCGCAACTATTCCGACATTTGGATTAATCAATGCTGGCGGCGGTGCTTTAACTCTTGCGACTACTGGTACTATGACTTTGACTGTTAACGGTGCGCAAGTTTTAACCGGAGTGGCTGTTTCAGGAGCATTGGTTTTACTGTCCTATAATGGAGGCTGGCCTGGTGATGACCCCACAAAAGCACCGGATGGTTTTAAGTGGAGAGGAAAAGGTTCCCTGGGCAGCTCACAAGAAAACTGGTATAATCCAGACACTGGAGAGATACTTCATCCAGATTTGAATCACCCAGATCCGATTGGCCCACACTGGGATTTTAGAGATGTCTTAAGAAAATGGTGGAGAATTTTTAGAAATGGGAAGAGATTTCCGAAAATATAAAGGAGACTAAATAAATGGAAGATTGGAGATTGACAGGACAAGATAAGTATATGAAAAATATAGAATTAAAACTTGTTAAACCCGACGAAATAAAAAAAAGAAGTTCGCTTTGGCACGAACATTGCGAATTTTGTATGGAAACAATTGATAACACATACAAAGAACCCTGTTATTGCTCAATGGATGATTATCGATGGATTTGTATGCAATGTTTTAATGATTTTAAAGACATATTTAATTGGGTAGTTACTAATAATGATTAGTTAAACTAAAAGAATAACAAACAAGGTAGGTTTACTGTAAAAGGTAGACCTGCTTTTTATATATTACCCTATTCCTTTTGTGATATTTCAACAACTCAAAATTTTTATACGACTTTAAAAAATATATTGAAGCTATTGAACAAATACGCAAGTTTGTGGTAAGATATAGATACGATGCATGGGGTAACGTTCTTAGCAAAACAGTCAACGTTCCTTGTATAGCATTCAACCACAATCCTTTCATCTATAAGGGCTATATGTACAATGAGGAAACAGGTTGGTATTATTTGCAGTCAAGATACTATGTACCAAGGCTATGCAGATTCCTAAGTCCAGATTCTATTGATTATGCAGACCCCGAAACGATAGGCGGATTGAATCTATATGCTTATTGTTATGGTGATCCAATCAACTATTGTGATTCTAGTGGACATATTCCATTAGATACGCTAATTGATATTGTGTTTGCCTGCTTAAGTTTAAAAGAATTAATTGATAATCCATCATGGGAAAATGCAGGATGGTTTGCTTTGGACTTAGCGTGTTTTATTATACCTTATGCAACTGGTGGTAGTACCGCAGTCAAGGGTGTATTAAAAGGTGTAAATGGTGCAGATAATTTATTAGACGCAACTAAGGTTCCTAAACACATTATGAAAAATGCAGATAATGTTGTGATTTTAGGTCAAAACGTGATGCTGCTAAAAAAATCGGTGGGGGCATTATATATGGTGGCTTGGATAATTTTGGCGAAAGCGCCCTTAAGTATGGAAACGATGTCGCTAATAGTATGACATATATAGATAATATAAAATGGGTTGCAAAACAAGCATGGTCTGGGAAAACAGTATTAAACATTGGATTAGATTTGAAAAGGTTGAGAAAACCAATGAACTATGTCCAAAGTTTTAAAATCTGTAAAGGTGAACTCTTCTGGTATAGAATGGTAATGTTTGGAAAATTTGCAGCTTTTTGGTCTCATAGAATTTATAGAGTATTCTTTGGAGGTTTTTAAAATGTTGTGGGAAAATGAAATTCTTGCAAAATTCTCTTTTTTAAAAAAGTATGGATTTGGATTTGAATTTTTAACATTAAAGAAAGATGATATAGTGACATTTAATACATTCGTTGCTTTAATATACAAAGTTAATATATATTTTGTTATTAAAATCTATATAAATTATTCTTTTGAACCCATTTGCTTTTATAAATTAAACGGAAAAAATGAAATCAATGATATTTTTCTGTATAATACAAACAAGGAGATAGAAGTATATGATCGTGATTTAGATCTTTGGAAACGTGTATATAGAAAGAACAAATTTTTACGTCAATCCGATGTATTTACAGTTGTTTCTGAATCCATAAAAAGACAAATTGAAACTAACAAGTCATTCTATGGTATTCCAATAGATTAATAAAAACATAACAACATAAACAAACAAGGTGGGTTTACCGTAAAAGGTAGACCTGCTTTTTTTATAAATAGTCCAATCACATTCTCTCATTTTCAAAAAATGAAAAATTTTAAAGTTTTGAAAGTGACATGATAAATTTAGCACAATTGGTCGACAGGACGAGTGTTTTGGGCGTAAGAATGGCTTTCCGTATGATTCGCAAATGATGCAGTGCTTGTATAGAGATTTCTCCACTCCGTGCATACGCACTTCGGTCGAAATGACGGAACAAGGATGAGATTCTTCGACTTCGTTACACTACGCTCAGAATGACATTATGGGACAGAATGACGATTTTGATGGTCGTGATGGCGAAAGCGGATTAGATCCTTCGACTACGCTCGGAATGACCAGCCTATCGGTTGTCACATTGCACATTGAATTAAAATGCTTAGCATTTTAACTCAAAGTATACTTTTCTAACGCTAATGTCAGAGCCAATAACTTTAACTTTGACTATATCCCCTAAACGAAGTGCTAAACGTTCTGATATAAGGGTATAGCGCATTTCGTCAAAATAGAATTTATCCCTTATTGTATCTAAATTGATTTTACCCTCAATTCCGTTGTCAAGAGTTACAAAAATAGAATTTGCAGTTACACCCGAAATCATTCCTTCGAGTTCTTCACCGATATGGTCAAGCATATAAACTGCCTTATAATAATCGAGAATATCTCTTTCGGCGCGTTCCGCTGAACGCTCTCTTTCTGAGCAATGTGCGCAGTATTCCACCATTTCACTTTCTTTCTTTTCTAAATCCGCATACGGCTTGTGGGTCATATACCTTTTTAGCATGCGATGCACGATTAAATCGGGATACCTTCTAATTGGCGAAGTAAAGTGACAGTAGCAGTCGCTACCTAAACCATAATGACCGACATTATATGGAGAGTAGACCGCTTTTTGCATACTTCTTATACCTACCCTGCTAATCAATGCACCTTCCATAGTGCCTTGACAGCTTCTTATAAATTCGGGAATATCGTCAGCCGTCAAATATTTATTCTTAGGTACTTTGGTAAAACAAGAAGCAAACAGTGTAAACTGTTTCAAGCTCATTTCGTCCGGCTCTTCGTGTACACGGTATACGCAAGGGTAACCATTAGATTCAAGTATTTCGGCAACCGACTCATTACACGATACCATAAAGTTTTCAATAAGCCTTTCGCTATCTCTTTGCTCAATTCTCTCGACATCGGTAATTTCACCGTCAGTGAATATAATTCTTGCGTCGGCATCCGAAAAGTCAATACTGCCCTTTTGTTCTCTCTTTTTCGTCAACAACTCAGACAATTCCTTTGCGGTAAAAAGCATTCCTTTTACGTCTTGATATTCGGGATGTTCCACACCCTCAAACATTTCTTGCACGACGTCATAAGTCAAGCGGTGATTACTTCTTATATAGCTATTGTAAGGCTTTTTATATATTTTGTTGCCTAAGCGGTCAAACTTCATCTCAACGCTAACAGTGGCTTTGTCCTCGTTTTCTCTTAGCGAACAAAGCTCGTTACAAAGTTTCTCGGGCAACATTGGATATGCTTTCTTGGGAAAATAAACACTTGTTCCACGCTTATAGGCTTCTTGATCAATCGGATCACCTTTGATAACATAAGAGGAAACGTCTGCTATATGCACCCATAAGGTATAACCGTCGTCCGTTTTCATAACGGAGATTGCATCGTCAAAATCTCTTGCGTCCGCTCCGTCAATGGTAACGGTGAGCATATCTCTTAAATCTATGCGGTCGCCGATTTCCAACGGATATAGCCACTCGGTTCTTTTCAAAACCTCGTTCGGGAAAAAGTCGGAAAAGCCATAGGAATACAAGGTCGATAAAACTTCACATTCTTCTTCGCCCTCTTTTCCTAAAATCTTAACGATATTGCCATTGGGATAATGACCGTTTTCATAGTCGGTAATATCTACAATGACCTTTTCGTTACCTTTCAAGCCTTTTGCATTATTTAGTTTAACAGCAGAAAAATAATTGTCGTTATCGGGTATAACATAAAAATCACGTCCCGATTTTTCAACACTTCCAGATAGTCGAGTTATACCACGCTCCAAAATCTTGATAACCTCGGCTCTGTCTCCTGTGGTACGTCTAACTACAACGGTATCACCATGTTGTGCTCCGTGCAAATCTTCGTGCGGAATGAAAAAATCACCCTCTTCACGCAAAAAGAATGCAAAACCCTTTTTGTTTCCGCGGATTTTACCCTCGTAGGTTTTATTCCTGATTATGTTTTTTCTTATTGAACGAATAGACATAGTTTTATATTAGTATTCCCCTTTTTGTTTGCGTGAGTACGCTTTGACACGCTTTTAGCAATAAATAGAGATTCCTCGACTACGCTCGGAATGACGAAAAGCGGATAATTGCATATTAACAAGGATGAGATCCTTCGACTTCGTTGCACTGCGCTTGAGGATGACATTATGGATGAGATTCCTCCACTTCGGTCGGAATGACGAATTGGATGGATCAGGATGACAATTGGTATGGCACAGGATAACATTTCGTTTTAACAAAAAATCGGCAGAAAAGTTACTTTCCTGCCGATAGTGTTTTAAACAAGTCTCTGTTTAGTTGTTAAGACTACTCAATGATAGCTGCAACAACGCCAGAACCAACTGTTCTGCCACCTTCACGGATAGCGAATCTCAAACCTTGCTCAATAGCGATTGGAGTGATCAATGTGATTTCCATATCGATGTTGTCGCCAGGCATAACCATTTCAACACCCTTTGGTAGAGCGATTGTACCGGTAACGTCGGTTGTTCTGAAATAGAATTGAGGTCTGTAACCATTGAAGAATGGAGTATGACGTCCACCTTCTTCCTTCTTCAATACGTAAACTTGAGAAGTGAAGTGTGTGTGTGGATGGATTGAACCTGGTTTAGAAAGAACTTGTCCTCTTTCGATTTCTTTACGATCGATACCACGGAGTAAGCAACCGATATTGTCACCAGCCTCAGCATAGTCAAGAAGCTTTCTGAACATTTCAACACCGGTAACTGTGGTTTCTTTCTTTTCTGGAGCTAAACCAACGATTTCAACCTTGTCGCCAACTTTAACCATACCACGTTCAACACGGCCGGTAGCAACTGTACCACGACCTGTGATTGTGAATACGTCTTCTACAGGCATTAAGAAAGGCTTATCATTTTCACGAGCAGGATCAGGAATGTAAGAGTCGATTGTGTCGAGTAACTCTTGAATAGGTCCCCATGCCGGAGAATCCCAATTGCCTTCTGTACCAGCTTGCATTGCTAATAATGCAGAACCTTGGATGATAGGTGTGTCGTCGCCGGGGAAGTCGTAGCTGTCTAATAACTCACGGATTTCCATTTCAACGAGCTCGAGCAACTCTGGGTCGTCAACTTGGTCAACTTTGTTCATGAATACGATGATGTAAGGAACGCCTACCTGACGAGCAAGAAGGATGTGTTCTCTTGTTTGAGGCATTGGACCATCGGTAGCAGCAACAACCAAGATTGCGCCGTCCATTTGAGCAGCACCAGTGATCATGTTCTTAACATAGTCAGCGTGTCCGGGGCAGTCAACGTGAGCGTAGTGTCTCTTAGCGGTTTGATATTCAACGTGAGCGGTATTAATTGTTATACCTCTTGCTTTCTCTTCTGGTGCCTTATCGATTTCGTCATATTTCATAACTGCGGCATTACCGAGATGAGCACAATACATTGTGATAGCAGCGGTCAATGTTGTCTTACCATGGTCAACGTGTCCGATAGTACCTACGTTTACGTGTACTTTACTTTTATCAAATTTTTGCTTAGCCATTTTTAATCCTCCTAAAATTTTATAAAACGGGCTTTTGTTTTTGTTTTTTGTGTATTATTCAATTAATACAATTAAATATTATCAACTTTTATCGGTTTAGGCAAGTATTTCAAGCAAATTAATAGAAAAATAATCTTTCTTTTATATCTTTGGGCAATATATCGAAGCATTTAAAGGTCATCATAAAGGTTCCTCTGCCCGATGTTATTGTTCTCAATGTACTTGCATATCCGAACATTTCTCTTAACGGAATATCGCTCTGCACTGTATAAACAGTTCCTTCGATTTCGTTTTCTTTGATTTTGCCGCCTTTTTCCAAGATACTGTTGTTGACGTTGCCGATATAGTCTATCGGACAATTGATTTCAACCTTCATAATCGGCTCCAAAATATCAGTGCCTACCGCCATAACAGCCTTTTTAAAGGCGTCCGAACCCGCAAAATTGAAAGCAAATTCGCTACTGTCTTGCTCGTGCATCAAACCCCCTAACACGGTGGCTTTGAAATCCACGACTTCATATCCGTACTTGCCGCTAAATCTTGCGTTTTCGATACCCTTGTGCGTAGCGTCAATAAATTGCTTTGTTAGTTCTCCGTTACGAACCTGTTGTTCGTACAAGACGCCCTCACCTGTACCGATTGGTTCAAATTTTACGTTAGCCTCTGCGAATTGTCCTTTACCGCCTGTCTGTTTAATTTGCGCGCCGGTAACAGTTACAGGAGCTGAAAGTTTTTCACGATAGCTAACTTGAGGCTTGCCGATAATGGCTTCGACCTTGAATTCTCTTTTCAGTCTTTCAACCAAAATTTCGAGGTGCAATTCACCCATTCCTGCAATTATCGTCTGTCCTGTTTCTTTATCCACGTAGGTGCGGAAACTTGGATCTTCTTCAGATAACGCTTCAAAGGCTGCCTCCATTTTATCCTTACTCGCTTTTGTACGAGGTTCTATCGCTTGACGAACGACCGGTTCAGGAAAAACCATTTCGCCGTATACAATTTGATGTTGTGCGTCGCAGATTGTGTCGCCCGTAATGGATTCTTTTAATCCTATTAATGCGCCTATATCACCTGCTTTGAGCTCTTGCACGTCCTCTCTGTCGTTTGCGTGCATTCTCAAAATACGCATAACTCTATCCCTAACACCTTTATTGGCATTGTATACTAAGTCGCCCACCTTGACGGAACCACTGTACACTCGGGTAAATGCTAATTTTCCAAACGCATCTCGCATTATTTTGAACACTAAAGCCGAAAAATATGCATTTTCGTCGGCTTTACGAGATAAGTCTACCATTGTTTTCGGATCACGGCCTTTTGTCGCACCTATGTCTAACGGAGACGGCAAGTAATCATTGATTGCGTCAAGTAGCTTTATAATGCCCTTATTGCTATAAGCCGAACCACACAATACGGGTACACCTTTATTTGTGATGGTTACGTTTCTGATTGACTTTTTGAGCATTTCGGGCGTAATCGGCTTATCTTCCAAAAACGCCAGAGTCAAGTCGTCGTCGTTATCCGCCAAAACATCGATAAGTGTTTGTCTTGCTTCCTCGACTGCAAGCGCCATGTCCTCGGGTATCTCTCCCAATGTCGCTTGATTTTCCTTTGTTTCGCCGTCCTCGGGAAAATAGTAGGCTTGGTTTTCAACTAGGTCAACGATTCCTCTAAAATTCTTTTCGGAACCGATTGGCAGTTGAATTGCGAATGCGTTTGCATTCAAGCGTTTTTTCATCATATCAATAACTCTCGGGAAGTTTGCTCCGTCCAAGTCCATTTTGTTTGCAAACGCAATGCGTGGTACATGGTATCTTTCCGCTTGACGCCATACCGTTTCGGATTGCGGTTCAACACCGCCCTTCGCACAGTATAGAGCCACTGCCCCGTCAAGCACTCTCAAGCTTCTTTCAACTTCCATCGAGAAATCTACGTGGCCAGGAGTATCAATGATGTTATATTGATGTCCTTTCCAAAAAACGGTAGTTGCAGCAGACGTAATGGTGATTTTGCGTTCTTGTTCTTGCTCCATCCAATCCATTTGGGTTGCCCCATCGTGAACCTCGCCCGCCGATCTAATCTTACCTGTATATAAAAGGATACGCTCGGTTGTTGTTGTTTTTCCGGCGTCGATATGAGCCATTATTCCTATATTACGCAGTAATTCAATTCTATCACTCATAATTTCGCCGTTTTGTGTTTTTGGGCTACTCCCAATTAATAACGATAGTGAGCGAATGCCTTGTTAGCGTCAGCTTGACGGTGCATTTCGTCACGTCTCTTAATTGTAGCGCCTGTGCTGTTGTAAGCGTCCATTATTTCGCCGGCAAGCTTTGCGTCGCTTGTTCTTTCGCTACGTTTACGCATAAACGTAACCATCCAACGAATTGCTAATGTTTGCTTGCGTTCCTCTCTGATGTCGCAAGGAACTTGGTAAGTAGCACCGCCGACTCTACGAGCCTTAACCTCTACTTGTGGTTTTGCATTTTCTAAAGCCTTTATGAAAACCTCGTGTGGGTTTAAACCGGTTTTTTGTTTTACAATTTCAAATGCGCCATATACGATACCTTCCGCGATACCCTTCTTGCCATCATACATGATTTGGTTGACAAGTTTTGTTACGACTACATCGCCGTAAATTGGATCGGGGAGAACTTCACGCTTTGGCACGTTACCTCTTCTTGGCATAATAATCCTCCTAAATTTCTAATAAAGTTGTAGAATCATCCGATCGATGATTATTTTGGCCTCTTTGCGCCATACTTAGAACGAGCTTGCATACGTTTTGCAACGCCTGCGGTATCACGTGTACCACGAATAATGTGATATCTAACACCTGGTAAATCCTTAACTCTTCCGCCACGGATAAGTACAACACTGTGCTCTTGCAAGTTGTGTCCTACGCCTGGAATGTATACTGTACCTTCCATACCATTGGACAAACGTACTCTTGCGATTTTACGCATAGCGGAGTTAGGCTTCTTAGGTGTCGTTGTGGTTACAGACAAACATACGCCTTGCTTTTGAGGACAAGATTGAAGAATAGGACTCATGGTCTTTTTGGTTTGTCTAACACGTCCGTTCCTAATTAATTGATTGATTGTTGGCATTACCTTAACCTCCTGTTAAAATAAATCGGATGAGTTTCTCCACCAACCCAGAGGATAACTCGGTTACACTTCGTCACTTACGCTAAACCTACGACCGAACAGGGAACTTCGATACCGACTATCTTGCCCAACTCTTGACGAGTGGAACAATACAGTACGTTCACACACATTGTACCTATAGCATCCCTGATACACTCTTCGATAAAGCTTTCGCTATCCGCCGCGATAACAACACACCTGACGTTACCGTTCTTGATACCCTTCAAAACTTGTTTCAGTCCGACAAGCCTCTTCGGGGACTCCGTTATCAGTTGCTTGTAATTCATATAGACTCCTTTAGTGTCAATTCATCAGCACATAAAAAGACACTTGCCCTATAATACAAGTATTGAAATTTTATCACCCATTTTAATTTGTGTCAATGATTTTTATCTAGATTTTTTGAATTAATTTATTTAGGCAAACATATCTTTATCACTAATAAATTTTAAGGCAAAACGCTTTGAA
>CALYRM010000031.1 GCA_945482995.1 uncultured Clostridia bacterium
ATATGTCGCGAACTGTGCGACGTAAGGATTTATAGTAGCGTACTTTCAACCACGTTTGCTAAAGGCAAACATATCGCTATTCTGCGCCGCAGAATAATATCGCTATCTCGTCTTGCGAGATAATATCGCGCACCATAGGTGCATATCGCTTTCGCCCGCAGGCGAAATACTTTACAAGAGGTTAAAGTTATGAACAAAACAATAAAAGAACTCGCAGTAGAACTTACCATTGCAATCACTGCCGTTTGCGATACCATCAAAGGTAGAGCCGTTTTTGTTAACCAACTCTTGCGTTCCTGCTCCTCTATTGGCGCAAACAGTTATGAGGCAAAGTACGCGCAAAGTACGGCAGACTTTGTAAACAAACTTGAAATTGCCCTCAAAGAATGTTACGAAACAGATTATTGGCTTGAAATTCTTTTCAAGGTTGGTTCGATGGACGAAAATACATATAAAACACTCGCAAACAAATGTGGTGCTATTCGCAGAAAACTCATTTCCTCCATCACCACTGCGAAGGAGAATAATTAAGGACAAATGATGATTTTCGAGTAGGACTCGAAACTTCAATTTACATCTGTTTGATATAACATATCGAAAGGAGTAAAGAAATGAAAGATAACGAAAAGTCGTATAAGGCTTATCATCGAAATTACAAAAACGTCGAAGAATTATACGATGATTTAAGCGATGCCATTCTAAATATCGGTTTAGAAAACAACAAAATCATTATTCATTACTATTCCGATACGCTTGACATTGAGCCCTGCCATTTGGGGTACCGTACATATCTAAATGGCAAAAAAGAATCAGGCGTGTGGGAAGATCAAGATATATATTTCTATGCCTTGGAGTTTGTGCATGAACAGCAAAAAGGTTTAACTGAACTTGAAATAAATGATACAAGCATTATCCACATCACTAACGAAGGTATTACTTATGCAGACGAATTTGACAGAAAGCATTTCATTAGTTTTGAGGATTGCGCAATAAATGGCCCTACCGCATCTTGCGTAGCAGAACGAGATATTACAAAATGGTATTTCAAATTTTATTCCTCAAGCATTTCGATTAAGTTTGTGTTCAGAGGTCTTTTTGCTTTCAAAAAAAGAAAACGCTTTGAAGCATTAAGGCAAGCCATTATCGATAGTGGATATACGTCTTATGACCTCTCTTAAATTTGAGACTTTTTGGAGTTACAACCCCCATTTTTGACCGATTTTGAGACCTTTTGGAGTCTTGACCCACGTGGAGACTTTGGTTGTGCTACAACGGAAAGATGCGTAAAATACACCGAAATACTGAGTTTTTCGCTGTTTTCAAGGCATTTTGCCTTTAACGTGGACGAACACGGTTATCGTGAAAAGGTACTAAAAACCACACGCACGGTCAGACTGCTTGTACAACTGGACTGTGGGAACACATAATAGGCTTGCACAGGGAACACAATTAAATAAACAATAATTCGACGGGCTTTCCTTAACCCGTCGGATTATTTGTTTATTATATAATTGTTATATAATATTTAACATCGTGAACAGCAAAGTTTACTGTTAAAGAATTAAATGGCTTGATTTAAAAGATAAAACTAAATATCAGACGGGGTTGCCTGGTGGTCTGCAAGCGGAGATATTTCAATTAATCTTATTTCAAGAGGTTGTAAAGAAATATTTAGCGAAAAAGGAGCGGGCAGTATCTCCTTTGTTATTTTTGGACAAGTACGGTCTTTTAGATATTCGGTTTCTTCAACAGAAAGCGGCTCTATTGCGCCCATATCAACAAAGTTATCGAAAGCTGAACCGTGTTCTCTGTTCATTATTCTGTGAACAGCAAGATATTCTCCCTGTGTTTGAGGGAATGAAAAAGTATATTCCTTGATCCCGTTTTCAGGGAAGACAGAATATCTGTCCGTATAACTTGTGTTTATTCCCACCTCTTCAGAATAGGCGGCTGAGTAGTGTGCATAATTGTACAATAAAACTATGTATTTCCCGTCTTGTTCGGTTACAAAATATCCGTCGCCTTTGTTCAGTAGGTTTTTCCCGAGTTTCGAAAGGAAGAGATATGCGAAGTAGGCGGGTTTTTTAATGCCGTTTATGGTAAACAGTCCGAGTCCGCCGTGGAATAACTTGTATTCGAGCAGGCTCTCTTCATGCAGGTCGGTCAGTAGCCAGTAACCGCTTTTTTGAAGTTTTCCGTAGTTTTCAAGTATGTTTTTTACAATATACGTCGATTTAAAGCAGGTATCCGAGAGTAGGTCTCGATGAGAGCTGGTTGAATTCCATTCCGTCAGATAAACGGGGAGTTCAGATGCTGTAGTATAATTTAAGTCAAATTTCAACTTGTCTATTTCTTCACCGAACGTTCCGGGACGAGGCGAAAGTTGGGTGGAGATTTTAATTCCGTCTTTGTCCAGATAAAGATGTGACATATCGGTGTCGTAATAATGAAGATCAATAAAGTCAGGACTGCAATTGTGTTTAGCCGTCCAATTCAAAAATTCTATTAGAAGATTATTGTTTTTGCCGTATGCTGAAAAATGAGATGGACCGCCTATTAATATATTTGAATCGATTTTTTTAATGGTTATATACGAATTATAAAACAGTTCGTAATAATCTTCTTTTCTAGAGAATCCAAAAATCTTGTGAGAGGTAAATGGCTCGTTCCAAACGGCGAACGGCCATTTTTCAACCTCACTCTTACCATATCTGTCGAACAGGTGTTTTACAAATTTTTCAAGCAATGCGTTCCATTGATTTACGTCATTTGGCGGCGAAGTGATAACGTTTGTATAAAAAGTGGTTTTGTTCTTTTGTGCCGCCATATCTGAGGGCATAAAAGATAATTGGACGAACGGTTTTAAATTTATGGATAACAGGAAATCAAACACGCTATCCAACAGGTTGAAATTATAGTGTGCGTTCCTGTCAAATCGGCTGTAAACCATCATATCGTCGTCGAATATTGAATGCATTTTAACAAATTCAAATCCTATTTCCCGTTGAGCTTCGGCAAGCATTTTTCTTACGGGTTCAAACAGGAGTTCCTTGGCACGGCTGACACCGATAAAACTTCTTTCTGTGCTGACAAGTTTATCAATAGGGTTGTTTTCAATTACTATGCTTTTATCAGGGTAAACCACGGGCGGTATTGAACTTGCCGAAATAGTTGAGTCGGTATACTTTTTTATAAAATCAGTTACATTGCTGTACAGTATTGCCGAATTTGTGGGTTGGTATCCGATTGCTCTTTCCGGGTCTTCAATTATTTTGGAATGACTCCTGTTTTCTTTGCGCCAACGACTGGGAGTAGTTGCATGCTTCTCCTTAAAAGCGGACAGAAAAGAGTGAGTATTCGGGAAACCGCATTTTTCGCAGATGATATTGGTTCCATAGTTCGTCGTGCTTAAAAGAATAGTAGCCTGATGTAATCTAATATTTTTAATATAGTCGCTCACAGTAGTGCCCATAAGCGTTTTGAATGATTTTGAAAGGTACGACGGGTTGACGTTGACTATCTCTGCAAGGATGTTCAACGATAAATTCTCAGCAAAGTGTTCATTTATATACCCGATGATTTTGTTCAGCCTCGCAAGCTGGTCATTACGCACGGAGTATGATTCGTCGCGCGGAGAACCGAAGTTCAGATACAGTTCGTACATCAGTTTATAACATAACGAAACGTTGATAATAAAATTATAATTGCTACCCTCTACGTTAAATTTTAAAAGACTTGCAATACAGTGTTTAATGCGTGCAAGCTTTTCTTCATTGCCTTTATCCGGGACGCAGTCAAACGTGTAGTTTTTCAGTTTGTCGGGAATAACGGTAAGCAAGTCCGGTTTTATCTGAACAGCAATCATTGTAGCGTTTTCCGAATAAAGTGAGTGAGGAGCTTGTGAATTAACAAGAATCAAATCATCGTTTGTAAGATTGTAGAGCGTACCGCCGACAGTCAACTTTACTTCGCCTTTGACAATATACAGTAACTCTATCGAGCGGTGCCAATGCATATTCACGTCGCCAATTTTGTGAATAAAAATCTTGATAGGTGAGTTGTCAGGGAAATTGACTATTTCGTGTCTTTGGTCCATAAAACTCCTCCGTGCAAAAATATTACATTTTCAGTTAATATTTTACACTGATTTTTACACCGTGTCAATAACAAATAAAATTTTGTTATATTTTTTATTATTACAGACAAAAAATTAACATAAAACTTAACCGCAAAATGTATTTATATGTTGTTTTGATTATGATAAAATTTAGCTACAGAAAGAGGTTGTGGTATGGGAGAAATATTTATTGAAACCCGCGAACTTACCAAACACTTCGGTGACGTGGTGGCGGTAGATGCGGTAAACATCAAAATCGAACTTGGCAAAGTGCTTGGACTTATAGGGGAAAACGGTTCAGGCAAATCAACCGTGTCGTCTATGATTAGCGGCATACACAGGATAACATCGGGGGAAATCTTTCTTAAAGGACAACCGTATAAACCTTCCGACCCGGGCGATGCTCGAAGACACGGCATTGGTATGATTGTTCAGGAGGTAGGCACGGTGGATTATATCTCCGTAGCGGAGAATATTTTCCTCGGTGAAGAAAACAAGTTTGCGAAGTTCGGCGTGGTAAACAGGGCAAAATTAGAAGACGAGGCAAGAAAAGCACTATCTCTCGTCGGTTTGGATATTGACGTAACAGCTCCTGCGGCGGCCTATAATTTTGAAACCCGAAAGATGGTGGAAATTGCAAAAACGCTGTATTACAATCCCGAACTTCTCATTGTGGATGAAACAACGACTGCTCTTTCTCAGGACGGCAGAGATAAGATACACGAAATTATGCGTGATTTTGCCGAGCAAGGCAAAGCGGTTTTATTTATCTCTCACGATTTGCCCGAACTTATGGAAACTTGCGACGAGCTGATTGTACTCAGGGACGGTAAATACATAGCCAAAATGGAAAAGTCTGAGTTTGATGAGGGCAAAATCAAACAGACTATGGTTGGCAGAAAAATAGAGGGTAACTACTACCGTTCCGATTACGACCCTTCATGCAGCGACGAGATTGCGCTATGCGCTGAAAACGTTACAACTGCTACTTTGAAGAATGTTTGCCTTACTGTACACAAAGGCGAAATAGTAGGCGTAGGCGGGCTTTCCGGAAGCGGAATGCACGAGATAGGCAAGCTATTCTTCGGTATGGAAAAGCCGATTTCGGGTAAGGTAAAAGCCTATGCACCGGAAAAACCCAAAGTAAAGGAAAAGTGTTCTGTTCACGTTAAAAGGGTAAAGGACACTTTCAGGCTAACTGCATACAGAATTAAAAAGCTTTTCGGTAAAGGTGGTGAAAAACCCGATATAGACCTTGCGGGCAAAATTGTAGAAAAGCCCGAAACGTGTTACGAAATAAAAAGTATTGGAGATGCGTTCGAAGCGGGTATTGGCTATATTTCCAAGGACAGGGACAAAGAAACTCTGATAACCGCCGCTACCATAAAAGACAACCTCTGTCTTTCCGCATCGGAACTTTTGAACGTATTTGGGGTTATCTCTTCGGTCAGGGAGAGTGAATTCACACAGGAACAGATAGAAGGGCTAAAAATAAAGTGTTCTTCGCCAAATCAGTTGGTAAGGGAGCTTTCGGGAGGAAACAAACAGAAGGTTTCGTTCGGTAAATGGATAGGCAACCGTTCCAAAATACTTGTATTCGATTCTCCGACCAGAGGCGTTGACGTGGGCGTAAAGACGACTATGTATCAGTTATTGTACGAGCTGAAAAAACGCAATTACGCAATTTTGATAATTTCTGAGGAAATGCCCGAACTTATCGGTATGAGCGACAGATTGATAGTTATGAAGGACGGCGAAATAACCAAAGAGTTTGTTCGTAATGAAAATCTGCGCGATACGGAAGTAATCAATTATATGATTTAAGGCGGTGTAAAAATGGAAAAGGAAAAAAATTTAACCGGCAGAGAAAAACTCAATACCGTCTTACACTTTGCAAAGACTAATAAGAACGAACTGATAAGATATGGATTGTTGATTCTCGTTGTTGGCATCTTTGCCGCAGCTACAGGCGGCAGGATATTCTCCAAGTTCAGCATTAACTCAATAGTAAGTCAGCTTACTCCTCTTATTATACTGTGCGTTGGGCTTACGTTTATCTTCGCTCACGGCAATTTCGATATATCTGCCGGTGCAGTTCTTGCTTTAAGCGCACTTGTATCAATATTTATAATAAACGGAATGGGGTGTACTCCTGCAAGTGTTTTGGTAGCGTTGCTTGCAAGCATAGCATTATGCGTAGGTTTCTATCTGTTCAATATATTCGTTTCGATTAAGTTCAGAATTATGAGTACTATTGGCTCGCTTGCCATAATGTTTACGGCAAGAGGAATAGTTACCTATCTCGTTTCCCAGACAATGAGCGGTTACAAATTAAACGATACTTCGGTGCTTGCGCTTTTCCGTGAACAGTGGTTTATGATTCTGTGTGCGGCAATTGTGGCGATTGTGGGCTGGTTCGTATTCTCATATACTTCGTTTGGTAAGTACAATAAGGCGATGGGAGACAATATGCTCTCCGCTATGCAGTCCGGGGCAAAGGTCAACCGTGTAAGGTATTTAAGCTATACGATAGCGGGCGTATGTGTGGGACTTGCCACGATGTTTTATCTCTCCCGTACAAACAGCGTCACGCAAAATTTCGGTCAGGGCAAGGAAATGGACATTATGATAGCTTTAATTCTTGGCGGTATGTTGCTATCCGGCGGCAGTAAATCGAGAATGAGTGCGGCTATTGTGGGTTCTATAACCTATGTAATTCTTACTAACGGACTATCTCAGCTTGGACTTTCAGACGCTTACGTTTTGATAATTAAGAGTGTAATTTTCATAGCAATGGTAGCTTCTACACTCCGTCGGTCTGCTACAATAAAAGCTATGCCAAGATAAATGCGGCTAATCGCTGTTAAATAATGAATAAAAAAATAAATAGTATAAGGAGAAAAAACAATGAAAAAAATTTTTGCAAAACTTACGGCTGTGATTATTGCGGTTGCGTGCCTTATTTCGGTGTTTGCCTTTGTAGGCTGTGCGAAAGACACCAAGTATAAAATCGGCGTTCTTCTTTACAACTTTACCGACATTCAAGGCAAACAAATTAAAGAGTACGGTGACTATCTTTCAAAAGATTTTGACGTAAGCTTCGTTTACGTATCGGTAGGTGCAGACGACGACGCTCACATACAGGGATTGGAATCCTGTCTCAATCAGGGTTGCAACGCTATATTCAGCGGATACAATACTGCAATCGATACCTGCATTGAAAAGTGCGAGGCTGCCGGAGTGTACTACGGACTTCTCCTTGGCGATACTGCGGCAACTCAAATCGATTCCGCTAAGTTGCAGAGCAAATACTATCTCGGCGGTGTTAAGCAGTTCAGCGGCAATCCTGCGGCTGTTGGTGAGCTTTTTGCAGAAGTTGTTAATGCAACGGAATACACCAAAATTGCAGGTATTTCATTCCCTCCTTTCGCTTTCGTAGACGGCAATGCTATTTTCAATCAGTTCACAGCGTCGGTAAGCGAGACTAAGACGGTTTACAGTGCAGGCAACGATCCTATGCCTTTCCCCTTCAACTATAACGGCGATTACTGGTACTTTATGTTCACGCAGGAAGCTTGCGAGGCTACCGTTACGGCTATGTTTACCGCTCATTCGGATATAGAAGTAGTTATCGGTATGGGCTCTGGTATGGACTACATCCTTCCGGCTCTCCGTAACGGAAACCATAACAATGTTAAGATGCTTGCACTCGGATATACCGACGACGTGGCTACCTATATGCAAAACGGAACTCTTCTTGCTGCAGGTACAAACAATTACGTTCATTGTATGGCAAGCTTGTTTGCAAGAGCATACGACGCTCTCGAATCCGATGGTACCGCTTGGTATGCGGACAGGGCTGCGGCTAACAGCGAATACTATCAATATGCAGGTGCAGACGGTGCGGCAGATTACACTATTCTGACTTCCGTATCCGAAGTTACCGATTTCAAAACCTACGTCATAGGAAACAAAGAAAACGGACCTATAACCAACGAAGAACTCAAGCAGTGTATGCTTACCTTCAATGCCAATGCAACATGGGCTGACTTGACCTCGCTCACGACAAAAACTCTTGCACAAATTAAAACTGTAAGAAGCTGATTAAATTTCTAACCGTGTTCGCATATCCGCTTTATGCGGGTATGCGAAACAACAGGGGGGAAACCGTTATGAAAATTAACGCAAATAAGATTAAAAAGACTGCGAAAGGCTATTCACTGACGCTTATATTTCCCGTGGCAATGTGGTTGCTGTTTCTTATAATAACTGCGGCTTGTGGTAAAATCGATTTGTTCGTATCGGCTAACGGATTTGATAATATATTCAGACAGAGTATTTTGACTACGTTCGTCGCTCTTGCTATAGCAATTCCTCTTTCCGGCGGAAGATGGGACTTTGCAACCGGTACTATTGCTGTTCTTGGTGCTATAATTGGCGGCAATATCGGGCTGATGATAAGCCAGAACGTTATAGTCGTGCTGTTGTGCTGTATTGTAACATGCGTGTTGTTGGCAATGATAGAATCGATGTTATACATCTTTCTGCGTGTGCCTAACATGATAGTCTCGCTCGGAGTAGTTATGCTCTACGAAGCTCTTTCGCAGATAGTTTTTGGAGGAGAAGGCGTCAAACTCAACCGTTATGACAGCATTATCGCAATAACTCAAGCTCCCTGGTGCTATGTAGTGCTTGCGCTTGTGCTTGTAGTTGTGTATTTCCTTATGGAATACACAAAGTTCGGCTATGACACAAGGTCTTTGGGTTCAAACGCTTTATTGTCGATTAATTCGGGAGTAAAGGAAAAGAAGAACATTATATTAACTTATTTGCTTGTTGGGGTATTGCTGGGATTTGCGGCTCTGTTCAATGCAAGCAAAGCAAATATTACCCCTGCGTCAAACCTAAGTTCGACTTCATTAATGTATTCTTCGATGGGACCTGTACTTGTCGGGCTGTTCCTTGCAAGATTTTCCTCGATGCCTTGGGGTGTCTGGATAGGTTCAGTCGGTATGCAGGTCATGACTTACGGTATGGTTTGCACTGGCATAGATGGTTCGATTCAAACAATTATTACAGGTGTTGTTATAGTCGTTATTATGGCGTATACGTCTAATCAGGACGTTATAGTTTCGGCTGTAAAGAACGCATTGTCAAAAATATTACCAGCAAAAAAGAAGAGCGTATAAAATGATAGATTTCAACAAGTTTAAAACCAATCCGTTTTTTCTTCGGGATAAAGACGTCGAATGGGTGCGTACAACTCTCGCAGGAATGTCGCTTGAAGAAAAGACAGGTCAGCTTTTTTTTCTGACCGCTTATGAACCAGATGAGGAATATGCGGAAAAAGTAACTAAAAAAGTGAAGGCAGGCGGAGTTATGTGCCGTACAATGCCTCTGGATAAAATAATCCGTACAGTCAGCCTTATGCAGTCGGGCAGTAAGTATCCTATGCTCATTGCAGCCAATCTGGAGGCGGGCGGAAACGGGATATGCTCCAACGGAACTAAGGTCGGCAGTCAGATGATGGTAGCCGCTACGGGCGATAAACATTATGCAGCCGCACTCGGCGCAGTTTGCGCAGAAGAAGGTTTGTCGGTCGGTGCAAACTACGCTTTTGCGCCTATTGTAGATATTGATTATAACTTCCGCAACCCTATAACCAATACCAGAACGTTCGGTTCAAACCCCGAAACCGTGCTCAGCTTTGCTTCCGAATATTTGTGTGAATGTCAAAGCAGAGGGGTAGCGTGCTCTATAAAACACTTCCCCGGCGACGGCAGGGACGAAAGAGATCAGCACCTCTGCACTACAGTCAACGATATGTCTGTGGGGGAATGGGATAGTACATACGGCAAGATTTATAAAACGCTGATTGAAGAGGGCGCAAAGACGGTGATGGTAGGTCATATAATGCAACCTGCATATTCAAGGTTTTTGAACCCCGACCTTTCCGATGAAGAAATTTTGCCTGCGTCATTATCCGAAGAGCTTCTTAACGGATTGCTCAGGGATAAGCTGGGCTTTAACGGATTGATTATTACCGACGCATCCACTATGGCAGGTTTTGATGCGGCTATGCCGCGCGAAAAATCTGTGCCGTATGCAATTGCCGCAGGTTGCGATATGTTCCTTTTTACTAAAAATCTTGACGAAGATTACGAATTTATGAAAAAAGGAATAGAGGATGGGGTTATTACTTCCGAAAGGCTTGACGATGCGGTAGCGAGAATTCTTGCGCTTAAAGCGTCGTTAAGACTTCACGAAAAGAATAATATTCCTACGGTTGAACGTGCCACTGAAGTTCTCGGTTGTTCGGCTCATAAAAAGATAGCTGAAGAAGTAGCGGACTGTTGTATTGCGCTTGTTAAGAATAAGCAGAATATTCTTCCGCTTGATAAAGCAAAAATCAAAAATATACTTATTTACGACATAGAGAGCGGAGAAAACGCAATCGGGTATGCACGCAGTTCAGGCGTTTATGAGAGTATTGAACCTATTTTGACAAGGGAGGGCTTTAACGTCACGCGCTTCGTGCCTAATACGGGTAAGGAGGGTAAGACTGCAAGGTGTTCCGACACCGTTGATAATTACGATTTAATTTTGTACTTGTGCAATCTTGCAACAAAATCGAATCAGACGACGGTAAGGATTGAGTGGCTAAATCCTATGGGTGTAAACGTGCCCAGGTTCGTTAAGTCGGTGCCTACCATTTTCGTTTCAACCGAAAACCCCTACCATTTGCTTGACGTGCCTATGGTAAAGACATATATAAACACCTATGGGATAAACGACTACACGTTGCCCTGTCTTGTGGAAAAACTTCTTGGAAGAAGTCAATTTAAAGCAAAGGAGCCGGTTGACGCTTTCTGCGGTAAATGGGATACCGGGGTTTAAGATAAGATTATGAAAATAAGTTGTAATTACGTTTCAAAAGCTCTCGGAAGAGCGGTGGATATTATTATAGCCGTACCGTCGCCCGTATATCCCGAAATATTGGGTTATGGTGAAAAGGCACATTTCGCTCCGCAGGCAAAATACCCCGTATTGTATCTGCTTGGCGGAATAGGCAACGATTGCAATTCGGTGTTCGATTATACCCGTGCTCAGCTTTACGCCGAGGAATATAACATTGCGATTGTTGCAATCAGCGGCGAGAACAAGTTTTACGCTGACAGGGGAGAGGAAAAGTTCTCTGAATTTCTGGAAGAGGAGTTGCCGTTATTAATTAGCGGTTATTTCCCCGTTTCAGACCGTGCGGAGGATACCTATATTGCCGGTCTGTCTATGGGCGGATACGGGGCGATGTTGCACTTTTTGAAACGCCCCGACCGTTACCGTGCAGTAGGGTGCTTTTCAGGTGCGATAGACAAGTTTGATTTTGCCGAAACCGAAGAGGGTAAAGACTATAACGTTTACAACCTGCTCGATATGCGTTTGAACGAGGGGGTAAAACTTGGAGACATTTACGTCGCTTGTGGCGGACAGGACTTTATAAAAGAGTGCAGTCTCAAATTGAAAGATTATCTGAAGTCCAAAAAGATTGAATTTACTTGGGACGAAACACCGAAATACGGACACGAATGGAGATTCTGGGACGAACAGTTGGAAAAGTTTATCAAGTGGATGCCCAGGACCGATTATTATAAGGGTAAGCAAAGGAAAGTTTAATATGAAATTCAAAGGTGTAATTTTTGATTTGGACGGAGTAATCTGCTTTACGGATAAATACCATTACAAGGCGTGGAAAACTCTTGCAGACAGGCTTGGTATTTATTTTGACGAACAGATTAACGATAGATTGCGTGGGGTTTCCAGAATGGCAAGCCTGGAGATAATTCTTGAAAAAAGCGAAAAGCATTATTCGGAAGAGGAAAAATTGCGCTTTGCCGAAGAGAAAAATCTGATTTACCGTCAATTGCTTGCTGAAATGTCTCCTGCCGATATATCCAACGAGGTAAGGGAAACTT
This sequence comes from uncultured Clostridia bacterium, assembly GCA_945482995.1. Lineage (GTDB taxonomy): Bacteria > Bacillota > Clostridia > Christensenellales > CAG-1252 > RUG14300. The sequence continues at coordinate 12,088 of CALYRM010000031.1, forward strand.
TAACAAGGCTCAGGGGAATGGGTGTTAAACTTGCGATAGGGTCTTCTTCAAAAAATACTCCGCTGATTTTAAATAAAACGCAGACCGCAGAATACTTTGATGCAGTAAGCGACGGGAACAATATCACCCGTTCAAAGCCAGATCCAGAAGTGTTTTTAAAGGCGGCTGAATTCCTTGGGCTGACTTCGGCCGAATGTCTCGTTATTGAGGATGCATATTCGGGTATAGACGCAGGCGTTGCAGGCGGTTTTTCAACGGCGGGCATTGGTCCTGCAAGCAAGTACGAAAAGGCAAATTACCATTTAAAAAGCTTTGCGGATATATTAAGTATTGAATAAGTATAAGGAACGACAACGGCGCACTATGTGCGCCGTTTTTTGTATAAAGAAAACCCCCAGATAGTCTGGGGGTTCCAAAAAGGCTTCTGCCGTTAAGTCTTGAAAATAAAACTCCATTCGATTCAAATTGATTTGCGACCTGCCAGTTGCAAGGAAATAATCGAATGGAAGACATTAAAAAATGAATTCTAATGACAACAAAATAATATCACACACAACGTGGAATTGCAAGTATCACATTGTTTTTGCGCCTAAGTATCGGCGCAAAATATTCTATGAATCGCATAGAAAAGAGATAATGCAAATAATTAGAGAATTATGCCAATGGAAAGGAGTAGAAATATTGGAAGGAGAAATGGCAATAGACCACGTACACTTGCTAGTAATGATACCGCCTAAAATAAGTGTAAGTGGATTTATGGGATACCTGAAAGGAAAAAGCAGTTTGATAATATATCAGAAATTTGGAACGGCAAAATTTCAATACAGGTGCAGAGAATTTTGGTATCGTGGCTACTTTGTAGACACGACGGGCAAGAATACTCAAGTAATCAAGGAGTACATACAAAACCAGCTGAAACGAGATAAAGAGAACATGCAGTTAAGCATTGATTACGCAGAGGACCCTTTCAAGGGTAGCAAGTAATAAACGCAAAGACTGGCAGGTCGTCATATGTGCGCTAAGCGCACGGACTAGAAAACTAGGGCTATGCCCGAAAATGAAGAACCACCGGCTTAGCCGGTGGGTTTCTTTTACCTTCTTTTCACAAAAAATGATAATTAGAATTTTTTACTTCCGTATTATTTTCGAGGGGATATTTTGGCATAGCCGAGCCACCTTGTCAACTCCGTTTCGGTGCAGGCATTCACGGCGTTGACAAGGTTAAAATAAAAACAAGCAAGGTTATGCCGATGTCCCGCCCATGCCCTTTTTACCCCGTCGAAAATAAATAAACCAACGGAGGTAAAAAGAAATGGTTTTAAAAACAGATTATTCGGGTTTAACGGAGGTTATCTCTCCAGATAACGTACAGGAAATGGCAGAATTGCTTACTCTTAAAGAGACAAAGTGGCTTGTAGGCAAGTTGGGTGAATTTGCTTCAATAACTCGACATAATCTTTACTTGGACGTTATGAACAAGAATACAAGGGGTTATGCTCTTTCGGACAGCTACGACTTGGTTCAAACGGTATCAGTGTTCTTATGTGAACATTTCGGGGAATATTTAGATGATTACTATTATTCAACGAAGAAGGGCAAGGAAATAACCTTGAAGTTCCATTGTTATCATTTAGTCAACAAGGCGTTATGTAAGAAACACAGCAGGTCAAAGTCTAATCAAAGTTTGGAGACTTTATCGAGAGCAACGCAACCGAAAGCTGAAATAAACATATTTGAAGATACTACGGATTATACGGCGGTAGATAATATCGTCTCTCAACTTAACTTGTCAGAGCTTTTTACCACTATCTTAAATTGTTGCATGTCGGGTATGAGCTTCCCTGAGATAAGCAGAATAGTTAACCGTTGTACGAGCACAGTTTGGAGTGACTTGAACGCCATAAAAAGAGGTACATAAAGCTGATGCAGGACTACAAATAAACAGTCAAAATCAGCAATAAATAAATGGTAGAAATTAACAAATGGCTGTAGTGTGTGCGCTTGGTATATAACAAGTGGCGCCTGTCGGCGCCAACCAAGCGCACACACTACAAACTTAACAAAAATCACCCTAAAAAACAAAGAAACGGAAGGATGGGCGTTTGTGCTGAGCCGCTTGCAAATCGCCCGTTGTTCTCTTCCGTATTTTCTTTATTTTAGGTTCGGTTCCCGTACATTAAATCAGTTCGGTATTTTACGTTATATCAGCGTGTGCCGAAAAAGGAGTAATAAAAATGAACGTGTCAATCATATCGCAAATAGGTAACAAAACGAGCTGTTTATTCAACAATAGTTGCGGTTTTGGGTAACTAAATGCGCTATTATTTTCTTTGGAAAAGGTTTATATTAGAACCAACCGAAGAACTCACCTAACAAATAAATAATTGAAACTAGAAACATTTGAAACATTAAATCAAAAGAAGGAAAGCAAAGACGTTATGCGATACGGCATACAGTTGCAGATGCTTAATACGTTACGGGGATCTGGAGCTATAACGGCGGTAGAGTATGAAAAGGTGCTTAACACCTTGAAGCACGATTATCACGTTGTGTCTAACCTGATTTGACAAGGAGATAAAATTATGAATGAAGTAGAAATAATTAAAGCAAGTACAAGTATTATTGACAGGGGCAAGAGCAAGAAACTTGAAAAAAGGTTGCGTGTGGCGGCATACTGTCGTGTAAGCACCAATGATGAGGACCAGTTCAACAGTTACCGTTCGCAGGTTAAATACTATACCGAGTTGATAAATTCCAAGAAGGAATGGACGCTGGCAGGAATCTATGCCGACGAAGCGATAACGGGTACGCAGGTGGTTAAACGAGAAGAGTTTCAAAGGCTTATCAACTCCTGTCTGAACGGTGAAGTGGATATGGTGATAACCAAGTCGATTTCACGCTTTGCAAGAAATACGCTCGATACTTTGAAGTACGTTCGTATGCTCAAAGAGAAGAACGTAGCCGTTACCTTTGAGGAAGAGAATATCAACACTCTGACAATGGACGGTGAACTCTTGCTTGTGATTTTAAGCTCTGTTGCACAGCAGGAAGTGGAAAATATTTCTGCAAACGTAAAGAAAGGGCTTAAAATGAAGATGCAACGTGGCGAGTTGGTTGGGTTTCAAGGTTGTCTCGGTTATGATTACGACAAGGCAACAAAGACCCTGAAATGATAACGTTTATTTATAAGAATGGATTTACGGATAAACGAGACGGTGGGCGCTTAAGATCCACGTAAGGGCAGACGAGCTTTCGACGTTGAACCCAACGAGATAGCGTATTCCCTACCGCAAAGCGGTCCTTTTAATCCGTGTTCATTAAGTAACGCCGAGGCATATCGAGACGTTGGTCGTTCTTTCCCACAAAAAATCTGATGGACATATCAGCGTAACGTAGAGTTCGGCTTGACAGATGGACTTTTGTTTCTATTTGTTGCTAGATATTAAAAAATCCAAAATTAAACGTTGCACGTTTAATTAAGCGCATTGCCCATTAAAATCTAGTCGTAGCAGTATAGGCTGTTTAATGCAATGGCACTTGCAAGGTGCGCTGTGGCGGTTGTAACGTCGCCTGCATAAAAAATTCGGCTTTTGATTTCCGAATTGTCTATGATTATACTATCTATTGGTAAATATCCGCCTATAACGATTATTTCGGGATTTAGCAATCGGTCAACCGTCTTCAATAGCTCCTGTATGGTTAGGTTTAATCTGTTGCGGTAGGCGATTAATTCTTGATTGGTTGTATTTGCAAGGGCTTCAATATCAACGTTATATTTACTGTTTAATTTTGATAACACTTCGTCTTTTGATAATACTTCTCGATATGTAAGTCTTCCTTTTATAGAATTTATAAGAGGGGAATAGAGATTATTTATATCTACGTATTCGTTCTTTTCGCCTGATTTAAGAACGGTTATTTTTTTATCTAAATGGATTACTACTATTAATGAGTTACTTTTAAGCGAATAAAATCTATAAAAATTTGCAATTCCTTCGGCAATATCTCCCGAGTCTCGTACATTTTTGGTTTGCTTGTTTTCGCAATACTTATAATCAATATTTTCGGTTATTACGCCAATTGCCGAGGGTGGAAAACCCTTTGAAATTTCTTTGATAATTGCCGATATATTTTCTTCGGTTTCGTTGACATTCCTTTCGGTGATTTCTAAAACGCAACCGCTTAAATCTGCGGTTAACGCTCTAAGGACTCCTTTTGAATAGCCGACTCCTACCACATATGCAGTCATACTTGTGTTTATTATTGAGGGTGCCTTACCCCCTTTTACCTCTCTTTGTCCGCAAGTTATCAACCCCAATGCTTGGAGCTTTTTCACCGAACTTAGCACAGTTGTCATACTAAATCCAGTTTTGTTCTTAATATCAAGTTTAGTCAAATTGGTATTTTGTTTAATTGTATATAGTATTTTCGCTTGTTTTTTGTCCATATAAAAAGTATAAATAATAATGAACCTTGTTTTTTGAATGTTTTTGTTATATGGGTATTTATTTTGACGAAAGCGGATTTGTATAATTGCATAGTGTGTGAATATGTGGTATAATTCGTGTATGAAAATCCTACACGATATAAAACTACCATTAAATGCAACGGTAGAAGATATTAAATGTAAGTGTGCAAAAATGTTGAAGGTATCGCCAAAGAGCTTCAAAACCTTCAAAATTTTGCGTAGATCTCTCGATGCAAGGAAAAAGGATAACATTTGTTATGTTTATTCTGTCGGTGTATCGAACGTTGTAGAAAATGAAGAGCCGTTGATTATTCCTAAGGTAACAGCCGATTATCGGCCTATCATTGTAGGCTTTGGACCATCGGGAATGATTTGCGCACATATTTTGGCAATGGCAGGCTTAAAACCGATTGTTCTCGAGAGAGGAGAAAGTGCGGAAAATAGAAAGAAGAGTGTGGACGATTTTAGGCAAAATCGAGTATTAAATACCGAGTCCAACGCGCAGTTTGGCGAAGGTGGTGCAGGTGCTTTTTCGGACGGAAAACTCACCACGGGTATTGGCGAAAAGGCTAAAAGCGATTATATTTTAAAGTTGTTTGTAAGACATGGCGCAGATCAAAACATATTGATAGATTCAAAACCTCATATCGGCACGGATAAGCTGTTACCAATGGTGGTTTCCATTCGAAAGGAAATCGAAGCATTGGGCGGTGAAATCCATTTCAATACAAAGGTTAGCAATGTTGAGATTAAGGACAATTTAGCAATAGTAACTGCGGACAAGGAACATAAAACCGATAGCGTTGTTTTAGCAATTGGACATAGCGCAAGGGATAGCTATAAAATGCTGTATAATAATGGTTTCGAGTTTGAGCCTAAGGCGTTTTCCCTTGGATTTAGGATAGAGCATTTGCAAAAGGACATAAACAAAGCAATGTACGGCGCGGCCTTTGAAAATCCGCTTTTGCCACCTGCTGAATATAAGCTTGTCAAGCACACTCAAAACGGTGGCGTATACACCTTTTGCATGTGTCCCGGCGGTTTTGTAACAGCAACGTCAAGCGAAGATGGCGGTATCGTTACTAACGGAATGAGTTATCACGCAAGAGACGGTTTGAACGCTAACGCTGCGGTATTGACTTCGGTTGAAGCCGAACCAACAATATTCGGCGGACTAGAAAAGCAACTTTATTATGAAAGACTTGCTTATGAATTAGGCGGAAGCAATTATAATGCGCCGTGTCAGCTATTGGGTGACTTCATATCCGGTAATAGTACTACCAAAATAGGAAAAATCAATCCGACCTATACTCCCGACGTAACTTTTGCGAGATTAGATAAAGCAATTACTCAAAAGGCAAAAGCCGCCTTTGTGGAAGCATTTGCTTCGTTTGGTAAAAGTATAAGCGGATTTGATCGTAACGACGCAGTATTAACAGGTTTTGAAACAAGAAGCTCTGCTCCGTTGAGAATACTAAGAAATGGTTTATACCGCTCAACACGTTTTGCACCCGTATATCCATGTGGAGAAGGTTGCGGTTATGCTGGCGGAATAATGAGTGCAGGTGTAGACGGTTTCAGAGTTGCCGAAGCAATCATTCAAAAATATAAATAAAATCGTTCAGTCGAATTATAAATGTTATTCTGAATTATAAATGTCATCCTGAATTATAAATGTCATCCCTCGCCATTATGTCATTCTGAGCGAAGTGCAACGGAGTCGAAGAATCTCATCCTTATTCCGTCATCCTGAGCGCAGTCGAAGGATCTAATCCATATTTCATTGTGCAATGTGCTATCAAATTGGCATTCTCAAGCGTTCATTGAAGACTCTAATCCGCTTGTAATTTTTTGAATTATTTTGTTGCCGATGATAAGTTTCCTCACCGTTTCTCGGAATGACGACAAAAAAACATATTAAAGTACTATGAAAAAATCAATGACAATTCTTTATACCGTAAAAAACGGATTATATATAAACTTAACAAATAGGTGTCCCTGTGCTTGTACTTTTTGTTTAAGACAAAAGGGTGACGGCGTATATGGATCGGATTCGTTGTGGCTTGAGCGAGAGCCTACTGTTGAAGAGGTGCTTGAACAAATTGATAATACCGACCTTACAAAATTTGATGAAGTGGTATTTTGTGGTTATGGCGAACCCACCGAAAGGCTTTTTGACCTTGTAAAAATTGCCGAACATATTAAGCAAAACTACAATATTCCCATAAGAGTAAACACCAACGGATTGAGCGATTTGATATGGCAAGACGATACGGCAAAGTATTTTGTTGGAAAGGTTGACGTTTTATCGATAAGCCTTAATTCCACAAATGCGGAAGGATATCTTGCTTTGACAAGATCGAAGTTTGGGATAAAGTCTTTTGAAGCGCTCAAAAAATTTGCAAAGAGTGCAAGAGAGTTGAGAATAAGCGTAGTTATGACGATAGTCGACACCGTAACGACTCTTGACGAGCAAAAAAAAGCAAAGCAAATATGTGACGAATTAGGCGTAGCTTTAAGAATACGTCCACTTGAATAGAATATATTTGATTGAATACATTAAAAAAGCATTTAACTTGGGATACACCCAATATTAAATGCTTTTTTATTTGTTGTCATTTCGACCACTATAATGTCATTCTGAGCGTAGTGTAACGGAGTCGAAGTAATCATCCTTGTTTCGTCATTTCTATAGTAGTCGAGAAATCTCTCTACAAGCACTGACTTTTT
>CALYRM010000032.1 GCA_945482995.1 uncultured Clostridia bacterium
CGATAAATTGTAATTTATGGGTGCAAAACAAATACTTGATTTGGGTAACCAAATTCTTCTGTCAATTCGCCTTCCTGAAATCCAAATTTTTTGTACAGCGCCCTTGCTGCAATCCCTTTTTCATCATTTTCACGAAACGTTGACACCGTGATTTCCCGGCTTCCATCCAATTCATCCAGCGCTTTTCTCAAAAGGATCGAAGCAATACCCTGCTTTCGATGTTCAGGATCCACAGCCAAACAACATATCATGTTCTTGTTGCGCGAAAAAAGAAGAACACCAATGATTGTTCCCTGGCTTTTGACGCATAATGCCTGTTTTTTATTCATGAACTTCAGTACGGTTTGTTCATGCTCCTCTATACACTCTTCCGTTTCAAGTCCCGGAAAATTCGAACTGACCTTTCTAACAAGCTGCATCCACGAATTGATATTGGTGCTTTTTCCAAACACGGCTTCCATCTCATGTACCTCTACAAATTCTGGATTTTCGGTGAGTTTATTATATCATATAATCCATTGAAAATCAATAATTCTTTTAATCGAATCAATAATTGAACGATACCCCATAAATTGAACGATTTATATTTTACGGGTAAAAAAAGGGTTGCAAGGATGAAAACTATCCCGGCAAGCCTTATAAATTTAATGAAATCCTGCTTTGCAGGATGAAATCCGAGTGAACTCGGATGAAATCTTCGGTGTGCCACCTCAGATGAAATCAAATCCGCCTCAATTAACCCCGCGTTAGCGGGATTTCATCACAAAGTGATTTCATCCACGAAGTGGATTTATTCCGACGAAGGCGGATTTAGTTAAAAAAGACTGCAATTTTGTATCAAAATTACAGTCTTTTTTTGGTGGGAAGAGATGGATTCGAACCATCGTAGTCACTGACAACAGATTTACAGTCTGCTCCCTTTGGCCGCTCGGGAACCTTCCCATATTAATGGAGCTAGTGAATGGAGTCGAACCATCAACCTGCTGATTACAAATCAGCTGCTCTGCCATTGAGCCACACTAGCACATTACTCCCTTACATAAAGATGGTGCCTCGGGACGGACTTGAACCATCGACACGCGGATTTTCAGTCCACTGCTCTACCTACTGAGCTACCGAGGCATTTTTTGGCGATCCGAAGGGGGCTCGAACCCCTGACCTCCAGCGTGACAGGCTGGCGTTCTAACCAACTGAACTACCGGACCGCGTAAATGACAATATATTTTGGTGGACCTTCACGGACTCGAACCGCGGACCAATCGGTTATGAGCCGACCGCTCTAACCAACTGAGCTAAAGGTCCAAAACGTGTGAATTCAATTTTTTTGGTCGGGGTGAAGAGACTCGAACTCCCGACATCATGGTCCCAAACCACGCACGCTACCAACTGCGCTACACCCCGAAGGGAATTCTGAATTGCACGATAAGATAATACTATATAATTAAAATCTTGTCAACGATTTTTCGTTATTTTTTTTAAATATTTTTGAAAATTTTTTAGAAGTACAAATTCTATTACCTTTGGGTTACTCTTTATTTACTTTAAATAAGCATATTCCTTTACACGTCGATTTCGTTTCGTCTATTGTGGAATAAACTCTCTTTAAGAACTCAAGCTCACTTTCGGATTTAGCACCAATTATACTACGATTTATCCCTTGATATAGCGCAAGTAGATTAGAATAATGTGACACCTCTTCAACTATTACTTTATATACATCTTTTTTACCCGTAGATTTAACAGCGTATATTTCGTCATTTGCTTGAATCTTTCGAGATTTTGAGTCAAGCGAACAAATCAGATATTTACCCGAGCCTTGCTTTACCATTTCAAATGATCTTGCGTCCACATTAACGCAAGTCCCGTTTATTTTCTTGATTTCTTGTTTTAATTCTTTTACATGGTTTTTGGACTCTTTCTTGTGTTTTTGACGGAGTTTATCTAACTCGGCGCATTGCATTGGCTCATAAGTATAGTTGTACGTTTTTCCACGAGTTATACCTAACGACTTTTCGAGTTCTAAATATTTTTTTCCGAATGTTTGGCAACATTTTTTAAGTATGATAAGAGCCATTTCCGCATCATCGTCAGCCTTATGATGATTAAAGGTAATATGTAAGTCCTCTACTGCCTTATCTAAGCCAATTCCGATCATTACGTCATATACTGCCGAATAAATCATTTGTGTGCAAATAAACCTAAAATTAAATGGTGGCAAATGAGCCCGTTTACACGCTTCATTTAGCATAAACATATCGTTATTAGCCGAATGAGCCATAATAACGGTATCTCCTGCAAATAAGTTCAATAGCTTATCATAAACGTCCTTTAAGTCGGGTGCATTTTTAACATCTTCGGGAGTAACCGAAAAATGAATTGGCTTTTTGAAGTTGGTATTGAACTTGCAATGCGGATTAACTAAAATATCTTCTTTATACAATATGTTGAAATTCTCATCAGCAAGAACAACGCCAATAGAAAAAACGCTTCCCTTTATATATTTGTTACAAGCTTCTAAGTCTATAGCTAAAAATCTCATCAAGCTTTCCTTTAAAAAAATGAGGTTCTCCTTAATTTTGGAGAACCTCAAAACTTTTACTTTATTTATTTGTTTTCGTTTCCGTTGTCATTATTTCCGCCAAATAGACCGCCTAGAATGCTTGAGAAAACAGGGTTGCTTGCAGCTTCATGACCGCCGAAAGCTTCATAGTTCTCTTTTTCCTCTTGAGATTCATAAGAATCATCATTTCTCTTAGCTTTCTTTTCGCCAACATTCTTTTCAGGTCTTGGTCTTGAATGTTCGCTTCTTTCGGTCTTAGGTTGTGGATTTGGATTAGGAAGTAAATCCTTGATGCTTAGGCTGATACCGTCTTGCTTGTAAGCGATAACCTTAGCTTCAACCTCTTGACCAACTGTCAATACGTCGTTTACGTCCTCAACTCTCTCGTAGCTGATATTTGATTTGTGAATCAAGCCGTCAACGCCCGGTTCTAGTGAAACGAATGCACCGAAGTTTACGATAGATTGAACTACACCCTTAACTACAGTACCGATAGGATACTTTTCTTGAGCAAGCTCTGATGGCTTCTTTTGAAGAGTCTTGTAGCTCAATGTTACTTCGTACTTTTCAACGTTAACCTTTGTGATTAAGAATTCATATTCTTTGTTAATTTCAAACACTTTTTGAGGATCTGTATCACGAACCCAACTTACTTCACCGACAGGACATAAAGCTCTAAATCCATAAACATCTACGAATACACCGAAGCTTACAAATTTCTTAACCTTACCGGGAACAATGAGGTTTGGTTGTAGACGATCTGCATTAGCATTGAAGATATCGATTCTTTCTTGCTTTTCGTTAGCAATCTTTTCTTCTCTTGCTTTCTTACGAGCTTCTGCTTCTTTTCTACGAGTTTCAAACAAAACCTCTCTGATACTTGCAACAATACGCTTACGACCTTTCTTTTGTTCGCTCTCTTTATCGTCAAGTTTGCGAACGGTGTATGTCTTGCCAACGTACTCTTGTAATTGTTCTTCTGTGAGTGGTTCAGCATCCTTTCTTCTTATAGCAACTTGTGACTTTGGAATGAAAACGCTGTAATCACCCTTTGTTGCAACTAAACCGCCTTTGTTTACGCCGGAAATAGTTACTTCAAAATCGCCGCTGAGCATTTCTTTCTCAGCTTGTTCTTTAGCAGCCTTAGCAGCTAATTTTTCATCAACATTCTTTTTGCTTAAAAACAAAAATTCTTTGTTAGCTGATTTGTTTTCAATTAATTCAGCTTTAAATGTATCTCCTACGTTGAGTGTAGAAATATCTGAGCCAAGCTCTTCTACTGAAATGAAGCCGTCTTTCTTTTGGTTGCAAGATACAACAACGCCATCTTCTCTAATTTCAACTACTGTACATTCAAGACGTTTGCCAACACGGATTTCAACCATGCTCTTAAGTGCTTCTTCCATAAATGAAGTTGGTTTTGCATCTTCAGCCTTAACTTCTGCGGCTGCATTAACAACTTCTTCTGCTTTTACTTCTTCAGTTGCAGTAGCAACTTCTTCGTTTGCCTCAACATTTTCTACTACTTCGTGCATTTCATCGAACATCATAAATATAATTAAACCTCCACAATCAGATAAACGGCTCACCTGAGTCTTTTATATCTGTCAAAATTATAGAATTAAGCTTTTTCTTAATTCAAAACAAGTATAACAAATAATAGTAAAAATTGGCAACTGTTTTGAAAGAGTTTTTTTATGTATTTTAAATTTTTTTTAATATATCTATAAGAATTTCGAATAAATAGACTTGTTTTTAGCATTTTTCAAGCTTATTTTTCACTTTTTCGATAGTTTCCAAAGAAACGGATGCCCCGGCTGTCAAACCGACTATTTCAAAATCAATTTTGGGCAACTCATTTTCATTTTCAACGAAAATTGTGTTTGCATTATACTTTTTACATTCGTTAAAAATTGTATTGCAATTTGCGCTTGTTTTGTCACCTATAACAACCATCAACTGGACCTGTTTTGCAATATCGACACTTTCAAGTATTCGCCTCTTTACGCTTGAACATCTAGTATCAAAAGCCGTCAATTTATTACCCAAAACTTTCTTTAACTCCTCAAAATATAGGTTAGCAACTTCATCTTCAAGCGTAGTTTGATAGACTAAATAATATTTATCAAACTTTTTCCTTTCAAAAGACTGTACTATTCCATTTCCGGCGTTTAGACTACGTTCAGAATTACGTTCTTGACGAGAGGTTTCAACTTCGGTCGGCATAACTATTTTGGAAATAACGGAAATGTCAAACCTATCTCTTGGTAAAACAACAGCATTTTTTGCGAAAGAAATCACATTCTTTACTTCGCTATGATTACTATCGCCAACCATTATCAAAAGACTATTTTCATCTATTTTTTTTGCAATATCTATAATTTTTTTTACATTTTGACAGGTTGCATCGGTGATTTTTTGATTTTTTATTGAATCATATAAAAAAGAAGTTGTCCCGTGTGCAGAAATAACAACCTCGTCATAGTCAAACATTGGTCTATCACTAAATGCAATTCCCATATTTTTCAATTCGGCAACAACCTCTTTATTATGCACAAGACTTCCCAAAACATATTTTCTATTCGGTATTCCCTGTTTTGTAAGTTCTACCGCCCTTTTTACGCCCCCACAGAAGCCTGCGCTTTTTGCAACTAAAACCTTCATTATTTTTTCTTTTTATTATCAACAATATCGGCAAGCTTAACCTTTAACTCGGTCATTTTTTGATATAAATATTCTGTTGCCTTTTCTCTTGCCTCGTGAGACGGCATTGACTTAAACTCGGTCAAATCAATAGCGTCGCCAACCATCATATAATTGCGTTTAAAAGGCTTTGGCGGCTTATGATAAACTATCGGAATAATTGGTGCATTTCCTTTCATCGCAAAAGAAACAGCGCCCACTTGGAATGGCAGCATTTCAAAAGTACCTGCTTTATTCCTTGTGCCCTCGGGGAATATGATAAGTTGTTTTTCGTCTTTCAAAACCGCCATTATCTTTTTATAGGCTTGCATATCGCTTTCGCCACGTTTTATCGATATTCCACCGCATTTTGTCAGAAACCATGCGGCAAATTTACTTTTAAAGAGTTCTTCTTTTGCCACACAACGGCATTTACCCCACAGGAATCTCATGGCTAAAATTAGTACGTCATAAGAAGAATAGTGGTTTACGCAAACTACCGCTTTTTCTTTAAAATATTTATCCTTATCGATTATTTTTGTCGGGAAAATCAATCTAAAAGGTAAATACGTTATTACTTTTAAAACATTAAATAAACTCATTATTATTCCTCAACTAAATGCTCGATTATAAAATCAAGAACCTCATCGACTTTCATATTTGAACTGTCAATATAAATGCTATCCGCCGTACGAGTAAGGGGCGAATTAGCACGATGAGAATCATTATAATCTCTATCAATAATATCTTTTAGGATATCTTCAAATTTAACGTCTTGACCGTTTGCAATTAATTCGTCATATCTTCTTTTTGCTCTAATCTCAGAAGAAGCGGACAGATAAAATTTATTTTTGGAATTGGGCAAAACCTTTGTTGTAATATCTCTACCGTCCAACACTATAGCCATTGAACTAGCAATTTCTTGTTGTTTTTTGACTAAAAATTCTCTAACCTTACCTATTTTTGAAATATCGCTTGCAGCCTTAGATATTCTGTGTTCTCTAATAACTACGCTTACATCTTTCCCGTCCAGAATTACCGATTGAACGCCGTCGATATACCTAACCTCAAGAGTTGTTGTCAATAACATTTTTTCAACTTTCTTTTCGTCGGTAGGATCGATACCGTTAGTAACAGCTTTCCAGCCCATTGCTCTATACATTGCGCCCGTATCTAAATAACAAATATTTAATTTTTTTGCTAAAAGTTTAGCAATCGTGCTTTTTCCTGCGCTACTTGGTCCGTCAATTGCGATATTTAACATAATTACTCCTTTTGTATATTCTTTGCGCCGTACATTCCGGCGATAAATCCTGTAGAAAATGCAGTTTGTAAATTAAAGCCACCGGTAAAGCAGTCCACGTCAAGGACTTCACCTGCGAAGTATAACCCCTTGCAAAGTCTGCTTTCCATAGTTTTAGGGTTAATCTCCTTTACCGAGACACCGCCTGCGGTTACGATTGCCTCATCGATAGGATACAACCCTTGTATCTTAAAGGTCAAGTGTTTTACTGCGCCAACTAACCTATTTCTTTCTTCCTTTGTTATAGAATTTACTTGTTTGTCGCCGCTTATTTTGCTTTCTCTAAGCACATATTCAATCAACGCCTTAGGCATCAAAAGACCAAGCACGTTGCAAATTTGTTTATTCTTATTCTCGGCAAAATCTCTTAAAAGTCTATCCGAAAGTTTTTTGTCGTCCAAAGCCGGCTTTAAATCGATTTCAAACGACAACCTGTCACAATCCTTTCTATTTATCAGGCTTGATAACGTCAATATAATCGGACCGCTGATTCCTTGGTGGGTAAATAGCATTTCTCCAAATTCCGAGTAAATCTTTTTTCCATTTTCATAAACCGTCGCCGTAACGTTTTTAAGAGATAATCCGGCAAGCGGCTTTGTATTGTCTGCCAAAATCGCGGACAATGCGGCAACAGGCTCAATTATACTATGCCCAAAAGACTTAGCAAATGCGTAACCGTCGCCTTTTGAGCCGGTAACGGGATAACTTTTTCCGCCAACTGCAATAACAAGCGTATCGTCTACAAACAATCCTTTATCGGTCGACACTTCAAAGTTTTTCCCATTATGTTTTGTATTTAATACCGTGGTATTAAATTGAAAAATAACGCCGTTATTAAGACATGCTTTGTAAAGACAGTTTGTTACATCAGACGCCTTGTCGCTTTCGGGAAAAACACGTTCTCCTCTTTCAACCTTTAATTTTAAGCCTAAACTATTGAGCAACGCCATTAAATCCTTTGATGAAAAAGTATGTATTGCTCCATATAAAAATTTCGGATTAGAACAAACGTTGTCAAAAAATTTCTCTACACTACAAGCATTTGTAACGTTACATCTACCCTTTCCTGTAATGTAAATTTTTTTGCCAGCCTTCTCATTTCGCTCTAAAACGGTAACCCTTGCGCCATCTAGAGAAGCTTTATAAGCACACATTAAACCTGCAGCTCCTGCACCGATTACCAACATATCTTTTTACTTTCTTCCTCTTTGTTTTCAATTACGATTGATTCGCAAGTCAATCTCGATATGCTCAACGAAACATATCCGTTAAGGTTTGCGACAACGTCCACGTTTTCATCACCCTTTGGCGGAATCAAATTGCCCTTTAATATGTAGCCTTTTCCGCATTTTTCGTACCAGTCGTTATACTTTTTTTCTCCAACTTCGGTAAATCGTATACCCTTCCAATTTTCCTTACGCTCATTTTCAAAATTAATTGTAGGCACGAATTCGCCGTTAGATAGGCTTTTTAGATAGTCAAGATTATTCAATATAAAGGTTGCTACGTCGTCATAATAACCATTTGGCGCATTCATAGAAACAGCCAAAGCGGGTTTACCCAAAATACCGCCCTCAAAGGCGGCATTTACGGTACCTGAATAAACACAATCAGTTCCGACATTTGTTAAATCATTTATTCCTGAAATGACTATATCTACATCAGGACATATACTTAATAATCCATATTTTACACAATCACAGGGAGTTCCGCTTATTATATAATAATCTAAATTATCAATAACCTTATGCTTAACTTTTATTATTCTCCCCAAAGAAAGAGAATGAGAAAAACCCGAGCTTGCAGATTTTGGAGCAGCTACTATCACATTGTGTTTACTTGCAAGTTTATTTGCAAACACTCTTATTCCCTTAGCCTTGAAGCCATCGTCATTCACTAGAAGAATCTTCATTCAAAAATCCCCTTAACAAAGTCGTCCGCATCAAACGGAAGCAAATCGTCCTTTTGCTCGCCAACTCCTACATACAATACAGGTATTTCTTTTTCTGCACAAATAGCTACCACAACGCCGCCTTTTGCAGTTCCGTCAAGTTTCGTCAAAACAATACCGTCTATATCGATTGCTTCGTCAAAGATATCTACTTGATTGACGGCATTTTGACCGGTTGAAGCGTCTAATACGATAAAGGTACGATAGTCCGCTTCGGGATAATTTCTCTCAACAACTCTATTTATTTTAGCCAATTCGTCCATTAAATTCTTTTTTACATGGAGTCTGCCTGCGGTATCGATAAGAAGAACGTCAGTATTTTTGGCTTTTGCACTCATTATAGCGTCATAGACAACTGCTGCCGCGTCTGCGCCCTCTTCATGCTTAATAACTCTAACCTTACTTCTATCGCCCCATTCTTGAAGCTGTTCACCTGCTGCGGCTCTAAACGTGTCGCCAGCTGCCAGTAGAACTGATTTGCCTTGCTTTGTGAAATAGTGAGCCAATTTGCCGATAGCGGTCGTTTTACCTACACCGTTTACACCGGCAACCAAAATGCACAAAGGGTACTCATACGGAGCGATTTCAAAGTCGATTTTACTCTTAATCAAACGGAAGAAAACCTGTTTTGCTTCCTCAGGAGTAGTCAACTTTTTCTTAAACGCTACGTCTTTTAGTTCCTCAATAAGTTCCTCGGTTGCAAGCGCGCCAACGTCGGCAGTCAACAACAATTCCTCTAAATTGTCGTAAAACTCATCGTCTAACAACTTTCCTTTAAAGGTTTCGTAAAACTTTTTAGATATATTCTCTTTAGTTTTTTTCAAGCCCTCGGCAATTTTTGAAAACAAACCCATTATTCGTTATCCTCCGATAATTTTTGAGCGTCGGACATACTAACCGATACAATGTTTGAAATACCCGGACGCATCATAGTTACGCCGTAAAGTATGTCTGCGACTTCCATTGTTGGCTTTTTGTGAGAAATGACAATAAATCTTGCAATCTTTGAAAATTCTTTGAGATATCTTGCGAAACGCACACAGTTCGATTCATCAAGTGCAGACTCAACCTCGTCAAGAATGACGAATGGCGAGCTTCTATATCTTAATATAGCAAAGATGATTGCAATAGCGGTCAAGGTTTGTTCACCACCACTCAACAATGACAATGATTTTCTATTCTTACCGGGAAGTTGTACAGCAATATCAACGCCTTCGTCTTCACCCTCTATTTCGGACGGAGTTAAAACAAGTTCCGCTTTACCGCCACCGAACAAATCGGAGAAAGTCTGTTGGAAATAATTTCTAATAGATTCAAAGGCTTCGGAGAATTTTTTGTTAATCTCAACGGTTATTTTTTCAATAAGAATTTCGGTATCTTCCTTACCCTTATTGATATCGTCAAGACTTACTCTTAATCTATCGTATTCCTCTTTCTTTGTCTTATAGGTTTCTTCGGCATTGAGATTTACCGAGCCCAACCTATTTTTGATAACGTTAAGCTTGCTCAATTCGGGTTTAGCCTTTGAATGTTCGTAATCCTCTCTCTTATAAGGAAGAGCAGTTTCGTAAGTCAAATCATATTTTTCTTTGATACTATTGCCCCATTCTTCAACATCCTTATCGATAGATTCAAGCTTTGTTTCCAAACTAGCAACCGCTTGAGACGCTCTAATAATACGTTCGTTGAAGTTTTCAATATCGATGTTGAAACCTTCTTTGAGTTTTGTGATTTCTTCTTTTCTTGCACTATGCTTCTCGATTTCAGCCTTAATCTCTTCGATTTTCTTAGTTTCCTCAGAATTCAATTCGAGTTCGGGCATGTTCTTTTCCAATTCTTGTATCATATTGGTCATGTTCGTAATCTCGAATTCAAATGAGCTGATCATTGCTGTTTTTTGAGATAGGCTTGCACGATAACGTTCGCCATTATCCTCTAAGTTTCTCTTCGTTCCAAGCAATGTGGATATGGTTATTTCGTTAGCGTTAAGCTTAGCGATAACCTCTTCCAATTCCTTTTGTTTGATAGCAAGATTTTTCTTAGAATTTTCGATAATAGTATCGAAATTGCTTCTATCGGACGAAACCTCGCCACTCTTGGTTTGCGCTTCGGTAATCTCGCTTTCCTTTTGTTGTAGTCTCATCGAATAAACTTCAAGTGAAGATTCAGCGTCAATTATCTTTGCACGTAATGCTTCGATAGTTGCTTCAACGGTTGCCTTTTCTGTAGTTAATTTTGACAAATCACCATTGTATTTTTCTATCAAGTTACGTAAAGCCTCTATCTTATCCGTAGCTTGGTTTATCTTTATATTTGTATCGTCAAATGCTTTTTTGATACCTTGCATTTTTGCTTCAAGGTCTTGAAGCTCGGCTTTTGCAGTCTTTAATACCTTTTCGGTACCACTCTTATTATCACCTGCTGAAATAGAACCCGAAACATCAAAATATTCGCCATTTAAGGTTACCATTTTGAAGCTACGCGGATATTGATTTCTTAATCTGCTTGCCGTATCAAAACAATCTACAACGACAATTCTACCAAGTAAATGAGTATAAATGTTGTCGTACCTGCTGTCGTATTGGATTAAATCGGACGCGATACCCAAAACGCCTGACATATTCAAAACCGAACGATACATTCCGGAAAGTCTTTCGCCTTGAACGTCGCACAATGGATATGTTGTCAACTTACCTTGATGCAACTCCTTGACGTAGTTTAGGATTTGCTTTGCGCTATCTCTATCATAAGTAATGATATTATTAATAGATCCGCCCAAAGCCGTAGAAATTGCTTCATAATACTTGTCATCGACAGTAAACAAATCGCCAACTGCGCCACAAACGTATCTACCGAATACAACGTCGCGTTTTGCTCTATCTAAGACTGAATTGGTAACTCTATTATAGCCACGCTCTTCCTTTAATCTTTCGGTAAGCTGTTCAACGTAACTCTTCTTTGAGGCAACCATTCCTATCATCTCGTTATACTCGTTTGCTCTACCGATATTTTCGGTTTTCAAACTATTGTATCTTGGACCGAGTTGACGCTTTTCGGTGTCTGCAAGTTGAATACTCTCTCTTGTTTTGCGTATCTTATCCAAAATCTCGGCTTGTTTTGCGGTTTCTTGAGATAAGGCGGTATTACTTTCTTCGATAGTCTTTTTTGAGGTTTCGATATTTTCCTTTAAAATATCAATGGTCGCTGTTGCGCCTGCTTCTAGAGACTTAAATAAACTGATATCTTCGACACCTGACAAACGCTTGTCGTTGTATATGTCGATTTCTCTACTTAGTGCGGCAACATCATCTTCCAAAATCTCTTTTCTTGCTCTCAATTTAGCACTTTCAATTTCGCTTTCAGAAGATTTTGTTGTTACCTCAATAATTTGTTTTTCTACTTCTTCAATCTCAAGACGTAACTTTTCAATTTCTTTAACTGCCGTTTCTCTATCAGCAATAAGTTTATTTAAAGTATATTTTTCAGATTCGATTCTTTGTTTATGTAGTTTATATTTACCATCTCTTTCAACGGAAGAAACCTTTAATTGCTCACGCAATTCATATTTTCTTTTGATTTCGGCGTCGATTTCGATAATCTCAGAATCAAGTCTTGAAACCTTACGCTTAACCTCGCTTAAACCCTCTTGTTGTTTGTTTAGGTAATCCTTATTGCTATCTATATCGCCTTGAATCTTAGCCTTATCGCCATCCAAACTTTCCTTGATATGGATAAAATAGTTAAGTTCTAAATCCTTAATTTTATTGGTAACTTCCAAATACCTATTTGCTTTTTCAACTTCTTCTTCAAGAACGGTCAAATCGTTTTCAAGATATGAGCATTGATTTTCAAGTATCATCAAATTTTGATTGAAGTCTTGCAATTTCTTTTGAGCGTCTTTTTTACGAGATTTATCGTTTGAAACGCCTGCCGCTTCATCAAAGATTTTACGTCTATCGGTATTTTTGGAAATGATTATATCGGAAATACGACCTTGACCAACGATAGAAAATCCGTCTTTACCGGCTCCTGTATCACGGAATAAAGCCATAATCTCGGATCTTCTGCAAGGCTTGCCGTTAAAGAAATAAACGTTATCTCCCTTGTTACGGAAAATCTTACGTCCGATACTAAATTCTTCTCCCGAATAGTTAAATACCCTTCTTTCACCCTCTCTTATGGGGTTATCAAAATATAGTGTAACCTCTGCGAAGTTCATTTGCTTAACTTTTTCAGAACCCGAGAAAATAACGTCACGCATATTGTTACCACGGATTTGCTTTGCACTTGCTTCGCCCAAAACCCATCTGATTGCGTCGCTAATGTTACTCTTTCCACAGCCATTAGGTCCAACTATACAAACCAAATTTTGGTTTTCATCTAATTCAATTACAGTATGATCCGAAAAAGATTTAAAACCAAATATTTCAATTTTTTTTAAGCTCATCGAATACCCTCCGAATAAGTTTTCTTAATCTCAATGTAAATTATAAACTATATTTTCTAAAATAACAACAAATAATTATTTTTTCTATATATAATTTTTTACATATAGGCAAAATATTCCTTAACACTATCATTTTAATCTTCTAAATTGTCACCCCAAGAGCGTCTATAGATTTAATCCGTTAACAACGTGCGATGTACAATTTTAGTAAGGATTCTTTGATTTTAAATTATCAAAGCGTTAGCGATAAGGGGACTTTTGTCTATTAATTATTTTTTCTAAGTACCGCAACTTTCAAATAAAGTGCCTCTTCCTCCAAAACACTCGATGCATGATCGGGCGCTTGAATGGACAATTCGAGCAAACTCAAATCACTTCCGCTTTGAATTGCACTTTCTCTAATCATTTCAAAGAACAAATCCAAAGTCAAATGATGAGAACAACTACAAGTAAACAAAATTCCGTTTTTATTAAGCAGTTTCAGAGCGCAAATATTTATATCCTTATAGCCTGAGTAACCGCTTTTAACCGTATCTTTGCTTTTGATAAATGCCGGTGGATCCAAGCAAATAAGGTCGAATTTTCTATTTTCGTTTTTTAATGTTCTCAATCTTTCAAAAACGTCAACGCACTCGGTTTCTATTTTCAAATTGTTGAGTCTTGCATTTTCGTTAATACTCTCAACCGCCTTTTCGCTGATATCCAAAGCCAAAACCGATTTTGCGCCAAAGTAACTTGCATTAAGTGCAAAGCCGCCTACGTTTGAGAAGCAGTCTAAAACAGTTTTATTAGTAGCATATTCGCCAAATCTTTTTCGGTTTTTCTTTTGATCCAAAAAGTAACCTGTCTTTTGACCGTTTTCAATATCGACCACTAATTTTAAATGATTTTCTTCAATTATTATTTTGTCGGGAAGCGTACCGTAAATTACACCCGTCTTTTCGGTTAAGCCCTCTTTTACACGAATCGGAGAATCACTTCTTTCGTAAATGCAAACGGGATTAATTAATTCTACCAAGATAGAAATAATTTCCTCTCTTAGCAAATCCATTCCCAAACACAAAAATTGCACGGATAAGCAATCCGCATATTTATCTACGATTAACCCGGGCAATCCGTCGCTTTCGGCAAAAACAAGCCTACAAGAGTCTAAAAGATTTAAGTCCTCTCTCTTCTTTATTGAATCAATAATCAGTTGTTTAAAAAATGCTCTATCAAATTCTTCATCTTTTCTTGAAACGAAACGAACCAAAATTTTTGATAAATGATTGATAAAACCATACCCGACCAAACGGTTGTCATGTGATATAACTTTACAAATCGAGCCTTGTTTTCCTTTATCTTGAATACTCTCGACTTCGTTTGCATATACCCAAGGATGATATAAAGCTCTCTTTTCCTTGCCTTGTTTTAGTTTAACTATGTACATTATTCAATTTCTCCAATGCTTTTTTTGAAGCATACTGTTCCGCTTCTCTCTTGGTATTGCCCTCACCTCTACCGAATTCAACGCCGTCAATATATGCGGTAGCGGTAAAATGTTGTTTATGCTGTGCCCCTGTTGAAACGCAAGAATAGCTTAGTTTGACGTTATTTTTTGCCGAATATTCATAAAGCTTCGATTTGTAATCGGGACTTGCCGCTAGCGTCCTGTCGCTACAAAGAAAATCCACAACAAAATCTCTTGCGCTGTCAATACCACCATCGATATATATTGCGCCGATAATAGCCTCGACAAAATCGGATTTAAGTTTCACACTTAATGCCTTTTTATTTAGGTTTTGAACCTTGATAATCGTATCCAAACTAAATAAATCAAAAAGTTTAGCAAGCGGCCATCTACTAACAATTCTTGCCCTTATTTTTGTTGCTTCTCCCTCATCCATGGTTGGATTATTTTTATACAAATACTCGGCAACCAAAAAATCTAACAACGAATCTCCCAAATACTCCAAAAATTGATTGTTGTTGTTAGAATCCCACGATGGATGAGTTAAAGCCTTATCAAGTAAATTCTTATCCACAAAGGAATGTTTAATTTTTCTTTCTAAATCGGAAATGTTAGTACTCATAACTATTCAATAATGTCTGTAATTTTACCGCATAAATCAGCCTTTGCCATTTCGTTGCACTGTAATATCGACGCGGTAAAGGTTTTTGCCTTTGAAGAACCATGACACTTAACAAAAGGCTTTTGTATACCAACCAACCCTGCGCCGCCCTTTTCGCTATAATCCAATTTCTTCTTGATTGATTTTAAAACAGGATATAAAAGTGCCGCACCGATTTTTGCTCGTAACGACTTAGCCATTCCCTCTTTTAAAAGTTTAAAGATTGCATTTGCAGTACCCTCGCAACTCTTAAGTGCAATATTTCCGTCAAAGCCATCGCATACTACGACGTCAAAGTCGCCCGACAACAAATCTCTTGCTTCACAACTTCCAACAAAGTTTAAATCCGATGCTTTTAGCAATGCAAAAGTATTTTTCGTCAATTCGTTACCTTTTGTATCTTCAGCGCCGTTATTCAAAATACCAACCCTTGGATTTTCTATTTTTCTTACGGCTCGCATATATGCAACGCCCATTTTAGCAAATTGGAGTAGATACTCGGGAGTACAATTGACGTTTGCGCCACAGTCGGCAAGCGCAACGGTACTATCCTTTAAAGTTGGCAATTCAGGAATTAAACATGGTCTTGAAATACCCTTTATTCTCTTGCAAATAAAACAACCACAGGATAAAACTGCTCCCGATGAACCTGCGCTTACTCCTCCGTCAACAACGCCGTCTTTCAGAAGATTAAAAAGAACAACCAAAGAAGAATCCTTTTTACGCCTTATTGCCATAACCGGATCTTCTTCACAACTTATAACGCTTTCCGCATTTACAAAAGAAATTTTATCTCCGCTATACCTTTCTCGAACCATAGGTTCTAAAACATCTTGTTTTCCTACTAAAACTATTTCAATATCGTCTGCTTGATTAACAGCATTTATACATCCTTTAACAACTTCGCTTGGCGAATTATCACCACCAAAACCGTCAACGGCAATTTTCATAATCAACACCTCACTATTATTCTACATAAAATTATACCAAATATTTTAATACTTATCAATCATTATTTAGGCGAAAGTGCCTTATCACTTATGATTTTTGAAACAAAAAAAATTTAATGTGCAATGTGCAATGCGCAATGTGCAATTTTGGAGTTCGTGATTAGAATGATTTTGTTGTTTACTATACTCTCATTTTATAAAGAAGCAAAGTGGTTTATCTGCTTTTATAAATATTAAATATCCGTATACTTCGTTTTGATTTAGTAATAATATAGAGATGTCTCCATTTCAGTCAACGTGACAATATAATAATTGACACCACTTGCGTCAAAAAAAAATATTTTAATATAAAAATACAATATGTTTTGTCCGTACGGAGCCAATTGAGAAAACATTTATTTCGGGTTTTTGAGGTAAAACACAAAGAAAGACGCAGTTTTTTCGACCGAGGCGTACAGTCCCATCGCCGACCAAGTAAAAACAAGTATTTCAAAGTGTTTTACCTCAAAAAAACAAGAAAAAGACAATATGGATGATTGATCAACCATATTGTCAAATCGTTTATAAATCGTCGATAAACAATGTCAACAAATATTAACGATATATACTATTTTTCAGATTTTTGCTTAATCTCAACTGCTTGTTTATTATCATAGTAACCGCAATTCGGGCATACTCTATGACTTTGAATAAGCTCATGACAATTAGGACAAGTAACAAGGCCTACTGCTTCGATTTTCCAATTAGCGGCTCTTGAATCTCTTCTAGATTTTGATACTTTACTTTTTGGTACTGCCATTTTTCGCACCTCCGTTTTTTATTATATCTTGTAATGCGCCAAAGGGATTATTATCTCCAATCAGCGTTTCGTGACAGCGACAAGCGTTCTTGTTAAGATTGACGCCGCATTTTAAACATAATCCCTTACAATCGGGCTTACATCTAACTTCTCTTGGAAGTGAAAGCGAAATGCAATCTTGCAAAAACTTATCTAAATTATAACCGTTTTTTTCAATGTCGTACTCTTCGTCATCAGGCGTAAAACATTCGTCTAAATCCGAAAAGCAAGGGGCTTCCGTTTCTTCTCCGCACAAGTCGCATCTAGCATAAACCTTACCTTTTACCGTAAGATTTGCCATCAACTTCTCTTCCATTTTAGAACAAACCAAAGTGTAATGAAATGCGCCGATGGGATCCGAGGACAAAATATCCTTTAAAAATTCGGTGTCATTTACATCACCCTCAATGGTAACAGTCGCTCCAAAAGGAATTGATGCTAATTCTACAAACATAGAACCTCCTAATATCTAACGGAATTCCTTTAAAATTATATAAGATAAAAAAGCTATTGTCAAAGAATTTTTATCATAATTTATATAAAAATCTTGGAAAATTTACTATTTTTTATTTAACAAAGGAATAGGTATCTCTTGCAATAACTAATTCCTCGTTGGTAGGAATGACATATACCTTAACTTTGCTCTCGGGTGTTGAAATCAATTCTACCTTTCCTCTCGTTGTAGCATTCTTGTTCTTATCCAAAATAATCCCCAAATATTCCATATTTTCAAGAATCATTTCTCTTGCAGCTCCGCTATTTTCACCAATACCGCCGGTCATAACAAGACAATCTACGCCGTTCAATGCTGCTGCGTATGCGCCGATGTACTTCTTTACTCTGTACGCAAACATATCCAAAGCCAATCTTGCGTTGTCGTTGCCATTCTCTTTTAACTCGGTTACAGCTCTCATATCGCTGTCGCCTGTCAAGCCTTTCAACCCGCTCTTTTTGTTTAGGTACGTGTTTACAAATTCGGTAACGTCAGAGTAACCTCTTTTCTTCATTATGATACCAATAACTGACGGATCGATGTCGCCTGTTCTTGTTCCCATAACCAAGCCTTCAAGCGGAGTGAAGCCCATAGATGTGTCAATACACTTTCCGTCTTTAATAGCAGCAAGTGACGCGCCGTTGCCCAAATGACAAGTGATTAAATTAAATCTTTCCGTACCCATCAGCTCACTTGCAATTTTTGAAACAAATTTGTGAGAAGTTCCATGGAAACCATATTTACGGATTTTCATTTCCTTATAATCTTCATCAGGGAGTGCATAACGATATGCGTAATCAGGCATTGTTTGGTGGAAAGAGGTATCAAATACAGCAACTTGTGGTTTGCCCAACAAATCCTTTAATATTTCCATACAAAGAATGTTTGACGGCATATGGAGAGGTCCTAAAGGCTCATTCTTGTGGCACTTTGCTAAAACGTCGTCGGTAACTAAAACAGATTTATCAAAATCTTCACCGCCATGGAGAACTCTATGTCCAACTGCGCCGATCTCGTCAAGAGAGCTTAAAACGCCAATTTCGGGATTTACCAATGTTTCAAGCAAAAACATCAATGCTTCCTTGTGGGTTGGCATAGCGTAATCGATTTTAAACTTTTTATCGCCCTTTGTGTAATTCAAAAAGGATTCTTTATCTCCGATACGTTCACAAACACCCTTACAAAGAACCGATTCATCGGTCATATCGATGACTTGAAACTTTAAGGAAGAACTACCTGCATTAACAACTAATATTTTCATTTAAACACCTCGACTATTGTGCTGCTGCTTGCAAAACTGTGATTGCCACAACATCGACAACATCTTCCGATGAACAGCCTCTGCTTAAATCGTTTACAGCGCCTGCAAAACCTTGACATATTGGACCAACTGCTTCTGCGTGGCCAAATCTTTGAGCGAGTTTGTAGCCGATATTACCTGCTTCCAATGACGGGAATACCAATACGTTGGCATGACCTGCAACATTGCTTCCCTTTGCTTTCAATGCGCCTACTTCGGGAACGATTGCTGCGTCTAATTGCATTTCGCCGTCAACACACATATCAGGATTATTTTCTTTAACTAATTGAGTGGCAATTTGAACCTTATCTACTTCCGGTCCCTTTGCAGAACCCATAGTTGAGAAAGAAAGCATTGCGACCTTTGGTTCTTCGATACCTGCTAAAACTTTTGCGCTTTGTGCAGTAGAAACTGCGATATCAGCAAGTTGTTCTGAGGTTGGAGCAATATTAACTGCGCAATCACCGAATACTAAAACGCCGTTGTCACCGTATTGCTTGCTTTCCGGAAATACCATAATAAAGCAGCTGCTAACTGTTTTAACGCCTTTTGCGGTTTTGATGATTTGCAATGCAGGACGCAACACTTCGCTCGTTGCC
>CALYRM010000033.1 GCA_945482995.1 uncultured Clostridia bacterium
AATGACGATATACGTTGCACATTAAAAAAAGCGTTATGCTTTGCGCATAAACTTATTTTTTATCGTTCTTTCTGCCAGTCAAAGATTTTGCCATTTCGAGTTTGCTTCTGACATACTCTTCTCTACTCTTGCGGCGTCTTTCGATTTCCTTTATTCTTTCGTTTTCGCTGTCCTCAACAGCCTTTTCATATGCCTTTTCGGATTGAACAATGGATGAAGTTATGGTTACGCCATCTTTTGTTATACTCAATATCCCATCGTCTGTCATAAAGTATCGCTTAATATTACGAGCATCCACGTAATTACAACGACCCTTGATAATAAGCCCGATAGCATTAGCGTGATCTGCAAGAACTTGAGTAACACCGTCGGCTTGGTTGACGGTTAAACTATATACCTCACCATCATAATATACACGGTCGGGTGTGGTGATTACTAACTTAAAAAGTTTCATCCCTTATACCCCTTTAAATCGGAGAGATCTCCTATAAAGAAGAATTCATTTTCACTTATGTCATCGCATTTACCGTCTAATATTGCGTTACACCCCTCGATTGTTTTTTCAATCGGAACATATTTTCCTTCAATTCCCGTAAATGAGCTTGCGACAAATAGTGGCTGTGAGAAAAATCTTTGTAGTTTACGAGTGCGGTATACAAGCATTTTATCGTCGGCATTCAATTCGTCCATGCCCAAAATACCGATTATGTCTTGTAATTCCTTGTATCTTTGCAAGGCGTTGACAACTCTTCTTGCGGTATTATAATGTTCTTCCCCTACAATGTTGGGTTCAAGAATCAAGGAATATGATTCCAATGGATCTATAGCCGGATATATACCCTGCTCAACTATTTTTCTTGACAAAACCGTCGTAGCGTCAAGGTGCGCAAATATTGTAGCCGGCGCAGGGTCTGTCGGGTCGTCCGCCGGTACATAAACCGCTTGAATAGATGTGATTGAGCCTTTATCGTTATTTGAAATACGCTCTTCTAACATACCCAATTCTGTTGCTAGCGTGGGCTGATAGCCTACAGCCGAGGGCATATGTCCAAGGAGTGCAGACACCTCAGAACCTGCTTGTACATAACGATATATATTGTCGATAAAAAGAAGAACGTCTTGCCCTTGATCTCTAAAACTTTCGGCAACGGTTAGCCCTGTAAAAGCCGCTTTCATACGGTTACCCGGAGATTCGTTCATTTGGCCGAATACAAGCGCAGTATTGTTGATAACGCCCGACTGTTGCATTTCTTCTATCATTTCAAAACCTTCACGACTTCTCTCGCCTACTCCTGTAAAAACAGATCTACCTCCGTGTTTGGATGCAACGTTGTGAATAAGCTCTAATATCAAGACAGTTTTACCTACGCCTGCGCCACCAAAAAGACCTACCTTACCGCCCTTAACGTATGGGGTAAGCAAATCTATAATTTTAATTCCTGTTTCAAATACTTCTGCTTTTGGTTTTTTATCGAAAATATCTTTCGGTTTGCGATAGATTGACGCTCTTTTACCAACTATCTCAC
This sequence comes from uncultured Clostridia bacterium, assembly GCA_945482995.1. Classification (GTDB taxonomy): domain Bacteria; phylum Bacillota; class Clostridia; order Christensenellales; family CAG-1252; genus RUG14300. Next base: position 1,527 of record CALYRM010000033.1, read on the forward strand.
CTTTACCGTCAATCGGATTACCCAAAGCGTCAATTACTCTCGAAAGCATGCAATCACCAACAGGTACTTCTAACGTTTTTCCCGTGCTTTCTACAACCATTCCCCTTGACAAACCTTCGGTAGCTTCAAATGCAATACATCTAACAACACCGTCTGATTGGTGGGAATATACCTCTATATGTACGGTTTCGGATTCACTTTTTTGAACTAAAAGCAACTCCCTTTGCGGCGGCATATGCCTTGGGAATTTTACGTCTACAACCGATCCGATTATTTGTACTATTTCACCATAATATTTACTCATATTTCTTTCCGAATAATGCTGCAACGGAATCGTTCAGCTCGTTGGTAATTTTATTTTGTCTTGTGCGATTGTAGGCTTTCGTCAAATCGTCAACCATTTCTTCGCCGTTGGTTGTAGCCTCTCGCATCGCCATCATTCTCTTATAATTAACTGCATTGGATGAGGTTGCAAAAATATAATATAATTTTGCTGAAAGGTGCTGTTTTAAAACCATGTCCAAATCAACGTCGCCAAGTATCATTGTATCTTCGTTTATTTCGGTAGCCTCCACACTATACGGCAATAGTCTTTCGGCGCGTACGGCGGTAGAGTTACCCAAATACTCGGTATAAACTATTTTGATTTCTTTTAAGCCGTCATTTGTAAAGGATTTTATAAGTTCTTCCGCCATTTTCATAGCGTCCTTGACGGTTGGCTCGTTCACCACATAAACAAAACTGTTGTCAGTATGAATTCCTTTCGCTCTATAATATTCTTTTGCGACAAAGCCAACCGAATACATTTTAAATTTTTTCTCTATGCTTTCAATTTCTTTATCTGCAACAGCGAACACCGCATTGTTGTAGTCGCCACATAAGCCTTTATCGCCTGCTATTACTACCAAAGCGGTAAATCCGTTTCCCTCGTGTAAAAGAACGGAATCTTTATTGTTTGCATTAAACATATTTTTCAATGCGGAATCTACCATCTCATAATAACTTCGAGCAGAATCCTCGGATTTTTGCGCACGGTATGCTCTTGTTGTAGCAAGCATTTGCATTGCTCTTGTTATTTTGACGGTATCATTTACGCTTTTGAGTTTATCCTTTATCTCTTTTTCGGTCATCTTGACATATACTCCCTACGGTAGTTTTCGGCAATGTCAAGAATACAACGTTCGTCATCTACTGATAGCTTGCCCGATTTTTCTATATTGGATAATACCTTGGATTCGTCCTCTCTTAGCTTCTTCAAAAAACCGCTTACAAAGCCTTTAACTTCACTTACAGGTAAGCCTCTCATTACATCCTTGTTTAAAATCAACAATTCTGCGGTAAGAGACGCAAAATCCGTGGGTGAATACTTATTTTGTTTTAAGCTTTCGGTAAGTCTATCGCCACGAGCTAACGCCAACTTTGTGCCTGCATCTATATCTGCGCCAAAACGAGCGAATAACTGCAATTCTCTATAATGCGCTTGTTCAAGTCTTATATTTCCACATTGTTTGCGGACGGATTCGGTTTGAGCCGAGCTACCTACACGTGATACCGACAAACCAACGTTGACAGCAGGACGAATACCCAAATGAAACAGCTCGCTTTCCAAATAAATTTGTCCGTCGGTAATAGAAATTACATTGGTTGGAATATAACTTGATATATCCCCTGCTTGGGTTTCAACAATCGGAAGCGCGGTCAATGATCCGCCCCCTAATTCTTTTGATAACTGAGCGCTTCTTTCTAATAATCTGCTGTGTATATAAAAAATATCACCCGGATACGCTTCTCTACCAGATGGTCGCTTCAATAGTAATGAAATAGTCCTATACGCTACGGCGTGCTTTGACAAATCGTCATAAACTATAAGCACATCTCTTCCTTTATGCATAAAGTATTCGGCAATAGCGGTTCCGGTATATGGCGCTAAATACTGCATTGGCGCCGATTGTGCGGCGGTAGAAGCTACAACAACGGTATAGGATAGTGCGTTTTGATTTGTCAAGTCGTCAACAATTTTTGCGATATTGGTTGCTTTTTGACCAATAGCTACATATATACAAATAACGTTTTTGTCACGCTGATTGACAATAGCATCAAGCGCTATCGACGTTTTACCTGTTTGTCTATCGCCGATTATCAATTCTCTTTGTCCCTTTCCGATAGGAACCATTGAATCTACAATCTTAATTCCTGTGCCTAGCGGACGATTTACTTTGGCTCTATCGAGAATCTTCGGGCTTGGTCTCTCGGTGGGATTATATTCTTTTAATTCAAGTTTTCGCTTTCCATCCAACGGTTCACCCAAGGGATTGATAACTCTACCTAAAAGCTCGTCGCCGACTCCGACGCCCGCGACTTTTCCCGTGGAAAAGACATAATCGCCATAGGAAACAACGGCGTCATTTGAAAACAAGATTGCGCCCACAGAATCTTTTTCTAGGTTCATTGCCATTGCCGTCGTGCCGTCTCGAAACATTAACAACTCGCCGTTTTTAACGTCTTTCAAGCCCTCTATCGTAATAACTCCGTCATTGCACGACAAAACCCTACCAGCCGAAGTCTTAACTTCGTTGGATGATAAATCCAAATTTTTAAATTTAGTTTGAAGATCGGATACTATGCTTGTCATTAGATTAGTCCTTTTTCAATAAGTAGGATATTCTTTGAATCTTGCTTTTTACTGTGCCGTCATAAACCCTTTCGCCATCAAAAATAATCACGCCGCCGATTAATTCTTCGTCAACATGATATTCAAAGTCACTTTCTCCAAAAGTTTTCATTGCCTTTTCTTCAAAAGCGACTCTCTCCTGTTCGTCAAAAGCTATTGCTGTGGTTACAACTAATTTTTTCATATTACATCATCGTCAGCGGACCACTTATCCAGACAATCGTCAATTAGCTTTTGATTATCATCCTTGCTAATTTCTCTCTTGATTACCTCAGTAGCAATTGTTATTACGGCATCAGTAACCTCGCTTCTAACGTCCTCAACTGCCTTTTGTTTGATTTCCGTGCTTTGTCGTCCCGCTTCATCATAGATTTCGCGAGCCTTAACGTTAGCTTCGTCTATCATTTTTTGCTTGGTTTGATTGGCTTCTTCTATTGCAGCTTGCTTGATTTTGTCCGCTTCGGCTTCAGCCTCGTCAAGTTTTGTTTGGTATTTGGCTAACTTTTCATTTGCGTCTTTTTGCAATTCTTCGCCCTTTTTGATGTTGCTCTCAATAGTATCCTTACGCTTATTAATAAACTTCAAAATGGGTTTGTAAAGCAAAAAAGTTAGTGCTACGACAAGTATCACCAAATTTAGCAAGTGCAACAAAATATCAATCAAAGATAGCTTGATAGCACCAATTTTTATAGAGACGTCTATCGCTCCTAATATTATGTTTGCCATATGATTAGCCTAAAAGATTGATAACGAGCAATATTGCGATAATCAAAGCGTAAATTATTGCGGTTTCAATGAATACTAAGCCTAAAATCAAAGTACCACGAATTTTGCCGTCTGCTTCGGGTTGCCTTGCGATTCCGTCAATAGCCTTGCGAATTGCTAAACTCATACCGATTGCACCAGCGCAAGCAACAACTGCCATTAATAAAGCGGCAGCTAAGCCTAAAACTGCATTAGTTTCCATTGCAGATATTAACATTGTCATCATATCTTACCTCCAGATAATGGATATTTCTATTTTGAAGCGAAGGCTTTTGTCTTCGCTTTTTTATCTTTTTTAGGTTTGGGAAGTTTTCTCTCAGTATTTTCACCGAAGAATATCGAAGTCAAGGTAATATATACGAATGTTTGTATAATAGCATCCAGTAAAGTAAACAAAACTCCGACAAAAATCGGTACACCAAAACTCAAGAAAATATAATGATATACCAATTTACCGACAAGCAAGCCCGAAAGCATTGCACCAAACAAACGGAATGACATTGATATTGGCAAGGAAAAGTCCTTTAATACATTGCCAACGCCTTTCATTTTGTTGGTACGAACAGCAACGCATAGAATCGAGAAGAATGACGCTAACGCCATTGCAATACATGCGTTTAAATCGGTAAAGACTGCTTCTAATCCTATCAATTCAATACACGTTCCAAAGAATATATACAGCCCCGTACTAAAACAAAACGCCCCGATATATCCGTTTGGTTCGGAAAGATGCTCGTTAGCGGTGCCTGCAAAAAATTCAACGCATTTTTCTAACAGTGCTTGGAATTTACCCGGAACTATTTTAAAACGAGGTATTACAAAAACTCTTATAATAATAGCTACAAGAATTAAAATCACGCTGACGATTAATGCGGAATAAAAAGAAGGGTGAACTTTAAAACATAAAAAGTCCACAAATTCGGGGAAAACCGCCTCTTTCATTACCTCGCCAAGCGATTGTTCTGATAGCAATAGATTATTAATCATATTATATACTCCGTTTTTTGTATATAGACATCCTATTATATATCTCATTTATTATTTTGTCAAGTGCGATGAGTAATGTAAAATTTTACATAATCATTTGGTTGACGAATGGCAATCATATTTTTATAATATGTAATTGTATTAGTTATAAATGCAAAAAATAATGAGATGACTTGTTGATGTTTGACGTTCAAAATGAATTAAACTGAAACCAAAATACACGTCAGTGCAATTCATTGCGAAGCCAATTAGAGAGCTTGTACTCAATTCATGCAACTCTTTATTCAATTCATTGTTAAAACGAATGCAGTCTTTTTATCTTGGATAAGATTATTCAACTCCGTTGCACTGCGCTTGAGAATGATAGTTATAAAAAAACTAAAACATAATATCAGGTGATTTATGAATTACTATGAAGTATTATTACCTATGGCAATGATTTTATTTTTATCGAAGACATTGTCGTTAGGTTGCAAAAAGATAGGACTTCCACAAGTTGTGGGTATGATATTAACAGGTATTTTGATAGGACTTATCAAATACATTCCAAACCAATTTGTTTTAACCCCGGTAGCACTAGAAGGCTTGGGATTTATTGCAAAAATCGGCGTTATTTTGATTATGTGTTCTGCCGGCCTCGAAACCGATTTAAAGGTTTTGAAGCAAACCGGTGCAAAGGCTGTCGCTATCACGGCTCTTGGCGTAATTGTTCCAATGGGTTTGGGATTTGCTATCGCTTATGCTTTTTTCCCAAACTCAGGGATATACAGTCAACTATTTTACGGCGTAATTTTAACGGCTACCTCGGTTAGCGTAACAGTCGCCACTCTAAAAGAAATGGGCAAGCTTAACTCGCCCATCGGTACTGCCATTGTGTCTGCGGCTATTCTAGATGATATTATTGGTATCGTGCTTTTATCATTAATAAGCGGTCTTGCAAGCGGTGCAACTAAATCCGACGATCTTTTAGGTAAGGCATTCGATCCTATTTTTGTCGGTGGATTGTCTGCACTAGGCGTAATTATAAAAATACTATTATTCTTTGTTTTGATTATAGCGTCGGGGTTAATTCTTCATTTGGTATTTAAGAAACTCGATTTAAAATTCCACAATCACCGCAGACTTGCGATTTTTGCTTTCGCTTCCTGCTTCCTATACGCATATTTAGCTGAAAAGATTTTCGGTATTGCGGATATTACAGGTGCTTTCTTCGCAGGTCTTATGATTTCCGGGTTAGATGCTACTCAATATGTCGATAGGAAAATCGATCAATCTTGTTATTTGATATTTGCCCCGATATTCTTTGCTAATATAGGAATAAACTGCGATTTTTCGGGAATAACAGGCACTATTGCCATATTCGGATTATGCTACGTTGTAGTTGCATTGATAGGCAAATTCGTTGGTTGCGGTGTTGGCGCATTTATAACAAAGAGCAATTTCAAAGATTCTGTAAGAGCCGGTATAGGTATGATGGCAAGAGCCGAAGTTGTCTTGGTTTGCACGCAGAAGGGCGTCGACTACGGTTTGGTCGACAAATCCATTTATCCTTTCATAATAATCCTTATAATAATAAGCTCGTTTATCGTTCCAATTTTATTAAAGCTAACCTATAGAAAGGAAAAAGTTAAAACTGTTGAGCCGTCCGATTAAAGTAATTTATATGTTTTAAGGAATATTTCGCCGTCAACAACCCAAATATCCGAGAGGTTGGGCTTGCCGTCTTTAACTGCACAAAGCAATCTATCACCATCACCATGCGTGGAGATTGAATCGCTTGAGTTGATAAGGAATAAAGTTCTAAAGCCCTCCCCTTTTGCGTTGTGATATACAGCCTCGCTTTCTTTGTCTGTTGCCATTCCATATATTCCACATTCTTCGCCAATAGGGACTAGACAAGAATAATATATTGTATTACTTGCTTTTGTCGCAACATCAACCCAATCAAAATTTTTCTTTTCAACTAAATATTCAAGACTATTTCCTTTTGTATCGGTATATATATCCAAAAACTTTTTTTCAGATATAGCCCACATTTCGCCTAACAAGCCTTTCAAGATAACTTCATTTTCCCTTACCGAAACGTTAGAGCGTTCTAAACAGTTATAAACTTCTTTTATACTATCGTCTCTTTTTGCTTGAATCACATAACTTGTTTTTTTACAAGCGACCCAATTATTTATAAATTCATTTCCATTTTCGTTTAATATTTTCATTATTTCTCCTTAAAACCATTACATTATCAAGGTAAGACGATAGCACGTTGCATATTAGTATGGATGATATCCTTCAACTTCGTCACACTACGCTCAGGATGACGATTTGATATCGGAATGACATTATACTCGTAATAACAATATGGATAATTTTAGTATTTTCTTTGTATTATTCATTTTTTCTTTTTTTCAACATATATTTTAATATGGATAAACAAGAAAAAACAGAAATTAAAAGAAAACATTCTATTTGCATCTCGGACAAAATCACCATTAGCGGAATCGAAAGCGTTGTAACCTTACAAGAAAAAGAAGTTGAAGTCAAATTATCAAACCGCTTTTTGACTATAACAGGTTTTGGCTTTACCCCCATTCACCTTGATATAGATCAAGGCAACCTTATTTTGGCAGGTGAAGTACTTACCTTAAAATATTCGTCAAAAGCAGACAAGGAATCATTCTTTAAAAAACTGTTTAAATGACATTCGGATCGGGGCCGCTCCCCTTTATAGTATCTCTTGCCATAGGCATTACCTTTGGTATCATTTATATTTTATTCGGGAAGTTCAGCAAAAAGTTCAAACTAAATAAAATAATAAATGGTGTATTTGACTTCTTTTTTGTGATTATAGTTGCGTTTATATACTTCTTAGCGCAGTATGCAACAATAGAAGGTACTTTTAGGTTGTTCACGCTGTTAGCCCTACTTATAGGCTTCGCAATCGATTATCTTGTTGTTTTTCTTTTTAAGAAAAAGCGTGGCGAAAAGAAAAACAACCGTATAAGATTTCGGAAACGCTAGTTATGGTGCGGAGCACCTTACTAATGTGCAACGTGCAATTATCAGATAATAAACCCACCTCTTCGTATACTTTTCAAAAAGTGCATAGAAAAGATAGAGATTGCTCCACTTCGGTCGGTGATGACGAATTGGATGAGATTCTTCGACTTCGCTACGCAACGCTTGAGAATGACTCTACATATTGAAATAAAGGAGTAGCCTTTATTTCACGCTTATTGCTTTTTCAGGACAATTATTGATACACGCCGAACAGTGATTGCAGTTATGCAAAAACTTAACGCCATCATCGTCAACCACTATATTGTTCAACGTACATACTTCGCTACATTTTCCGCAGCGCGTACAATTATCATTGACGATAATTTTTTTGTCCGTCAACATTTTTACTATAGTTGGGTTTAAAGCAGAACCAATTACACCGACCAAGGAAACCGCCGTTTGTGGGATTGGTGCGGCACTATAAACTAAGTGTGCAATTTTTAGGGCTTCGACTTCGGCTCTTGCTACAACCTTTGCACGTTGTTTGTCGCTCATTTTTGCTCTTCCAAATACATTGGTCGAAGGCATAATTATTGAAGTAAATATACTTTTCTTTCCCTTTTGCTTAAATAATGAGTTCACATATCCACGAGCATTGCCTGCTGAATATGAGCATACGCCCATAAAAATTACCTCATCACTTCCCTCAAAGCGGGAATTTTTTAGGTACTCGCATACATTATGCGGAATTAGCATATTAAATATAGGACAAATAATAATATATGGTGTATCCGAATAATAGTCACCCCATACTCCGTTTTTGACGCCCTCGTTAATACAAATTGCGTCCTCCTCATATTTTTCTGCAATCACTTCGGCAATATGTTTGCTACTGCCTGAACACGAATAATATAAAATCATTTATACTCCTATTTTCGTCCAAAAAAATAATTCTAAAAATGAATATTCTAACATTTTTCGCCAATACTATAGATATGGAAAACGCTGAATATAATAATAAAGTTGAATTAACAAGCAAATCTATGGTTCCATTCGTTATCGGCATGATACTTGCCGTAGCAACGGTCGTGATGTTCTTTGTCGGAACATTCGCTGCGGTCAATCAATCGCCGTTGTGGATTGCAACAGCCGTTGTTGGCGGTATATCCCTATTGCTTTTAGCAATTTCCGGACACTCGACAGACGGATGGGTGAGAATGTTTAGCATTCTCTTCATCATCGCTATAACTGTAATGCTTACATTTATGGCTACAATCACTTGGGCTTAATCAATACGAACTAACGAATTGATAAACCTGAGCATTAATTTCAGAAGGAGCGTTTGCCTTATGGGCATACGCTTTTTCTATATCCTGATACAGTGCATAATATGCACTACCCGAGCCTGTCATAGTGGCATGGAAGGGAATTTTATCCGAATTAATATATTTAGCTACGTTTGCGACATCGGGATTAAGCACGCTCACAATATTGAATAAAATATTTGTGCTTAAAATGCGGTTATTTTTGTTTTCTCTGATATTATTCAAAATATCATCAATTCTCACGTTGAAAGTTTTTTTGCTTTGCTTGTCAAAACGTGCATATGCTTCCTCAGTGGAAACTCCGCTATTAGGATATGCAACGAGAACAGCAAGAGGCGGAATTTGTGGCAATATCTCGACTTTTTCGCCAAAGCCCGTACATCTTGCTAAACCTCCATGAAGCAAGAATGGTACGTCTGCTCCTATCGAAGCGGCAATATCAGTAAGCTCGGTAAAGCTTATTTCATATAATATAGCCATACCTCTTAACACGCCGGCTGCGTCGGCAGAACTACCGCCTAAACCTGCACCTACGGGGATATTCTTAATAATATGGATATCAACGCCCGTTGTATTAAAGACCTCGACAAACTTTTCAGCAGCCTTTATTGCATTAGTGTCTGTGACTTTATCATTTTCAACTGTAACCGTACATTTTTTATCACGCCTCTTTGTAATGGTTAGTACGTCATACATATCGATAGTTTGCATTATCGTATCAACGAAATGCATATTCTTTTCTTCGTCCTTGCCAATTATATCGAAGCATAGATTGATTTTTGCATAAGCTTTAATATTGATTTTTCTCATAGTAACATTATAGCACATAAAAAATCGTATGTATAGATGTTTTTTTATCGTCAATACTTTTTTTAGGCGGAATTCTTGCAAGTACTATGTTTTTTGAATATAAGAGTTTGTTGTACACCGACCGAAGAAAAACAAGTCTTTCACAGTGTTTCACCTCAAAAATCGGGAGTGATAAGGAAATTTCGCCAAAGGAGAAAAAATTATGAAAAACAAAAAATTATTGATTGCATTATCATTTTTATTTATAGTATGTCTTACCCTACTTACCGTTGGTTGTGTAAAACAAGTAAACACCGAGGACTACATACGACTTCATATTCGTGCGGATTCAAATGATGCATTTGCTCAAGCAGTTAAGTTAAAGGTTAGAGATGAAATAGTAGGATTTCTTTCAGTTAAGGCAAATACAATCACTAGTAAAGAACAAATGCTTGACTATCTCTATAACCAAATTCCCGAAATAGAAGCAAGAGCGGATAAAGTGCTTGCCGAAAATGGTTTATCATATCACTGCAAAGCACAAATCAGAAGAGAAGATTTCCCGGAAAAAACCTATGGCGATTTAACTCTTCCCGAGGGTAACTATTTAGCGCTAATTCTTGAATTGGGTTCGGGAAAAGGTCAAAATTGGTGGTGCGTAGCCTATCCCCCACTTTGCTTTATAGCTTCAGAGGATACCGAAGGCGATACCGTAGAATATAGATCGATTATTGCAGACTTTTTTAGAAATTTAACGGAGAAAAAATAATGGAAAAATTAATTTATACATCAATTACTATAGTTATGGTTTTGGCACTTGCGCTTACTTTATTTGTAAGCCTACCTACTCAAAGCGCAGAATCAGAAAGCGATGCTCTCGAAGCGGTGGTACTAAAAAAAGGGTCGAGCGGAAGCACTGTTCGGACAGTACAAACAAAACTCAAAAACTGGGGATATTATCAAGGCAATATTGACGGTATATATGGTTCTAAAACTGTGGAAGCTGTCAAGTATTTCCAAAGACGGAATGGGCTTACTGCCGACGGAATAGTTGGTGCTAAAACCGCTGCGGCTATGGGTATAACTCTTTCAAGCGGTGGTGGCGGTTATAATAGCTCGGATACCTATTTACTAGCAAGAGCCGTCTATGGAGAAGCTAGAGGCGAACCTTATTTGGGACAGGTCGCAGTCGCTGCGGTAATACTTAATAGAGTTAAAAGCAGCAAATTTCCAAACAGCATTTCGGGGGTTATCTATCAAGCGGGCGCATTTACCTGCGTTTCTGACGGACAAATCAACTTAACTCCCAATGACACCGCAATGCAAGCTGCAAAAGACGCCCTTTCAAGTTGGGATCCAACAAACGGCTGTCTATATTACTACAATCCGAGAACTGCAACCTCAGCTTGGATTTGGTCAAGACAAGTAAGATTGGTTATCGGTGAACATAATTTCTGCGTTTAGGAGGTGCATCAAAATGTACAAAAAAACTATTATATCTTTGGTCGTGGTCTGCTTTCTTTTAACTATGATTGTATTGGGGGTTTCCATTGCCTTTGGGATAACCAATAGACAGGCTAACGCCGAAAACGAAAGGATTTCTAATGATCTTGAAAACGTCTATAAACGCAACTATTACGAATTATCCTATGAATTATCAAATGCGGGGGATTCACTAAATAAATTACTAGTCACGGCTTCACCGAGTTTGCAACAAAAGCTTCTGACCGATTTTAGCGATGAGACAGCCTCTGCTGTAATTTGCCTTTCGATTTTAACCGATACTTCAAGTAACGGAGAAAAAACCGTCGCCTTTATAAACAAGGCAGGAGATTATGCAAAGTCGCTAAATTACAAACTTGCTTTGGGTAAAGCATTGAGCAATGAAGATAAGGATAATCTAACATCAATTTATAATGCGATTATTTCAATCAATCAATCGCTTAGCGAGATTTCGGACAAAATCGAGGATAACTATAAGTTTTTAGATGTTCTAAACACCGAAAACGATTTAGTCGTAGGGTTTTTAAATAATATCGAAGTAGATATTAAGTATCCCTCGTTAATATACGACGGTCCTTTCAGCGACGCATTGGAAGAAAAGAAGCCCAGTTTAACAGGAAATGAACTTGACGCTGAAAAGGCGCTTCAAGAAGCGAAGTCCTATATGCCCATGGAGTGCGAGCTTGAGAAATGCGCCGAAAACAGCGGTGATATTCCAACTTATGTGTTTGTAACTAAAAATCTTGAATCGCCATACTATGTTTCCGTTGCGAAAAACGGCGGTTGGCTTGTATCGATCACAAGCAATATTACTTCGGACGAAAATAATTGTAGCGAAGAAGAAGCGGTTAAGGTCGCAAACGACTATTTATTAAGACTCGGAATCACCGATATGGAAGCAGTATGGGTAAGCGACTATAATAGCATTTATTTTATAAATTTTGTCTACAAGCAAAACGACGTCTTAGCTTATCCTGATATGATCAAAATTAAGGTATCGGCAAAGGATAAGGCTATCGTCGGGGTGGAAGCCTTGAATTATATTTATAACCATAATGAAAGACAGCTTCAAGAAGTCAAGGTTAGCAAGGAAGAAGCTGAAAAGAAAGTCGAAAGTATTGAAGTTGAAGCCGTCCGTTTGGCAATAATTCCATCTGGTGGCGGTAGTGAACAGCTTTGCTGGGAAGTCGCAGGAAAAGCAAACGAGGACTACTATTTTATTTATATTTCAGCCGAAAGCGGAGAAGAAGTCGAAGTATTTAGAGTGGTAGATTCAGAGCAAGGAAAACTATTGATTTAAGCTAGCAAGATTAAATCAATGAAATTTGTCCTAAAGTGCAAGTGAAATCCACCTTGTGACGGATTATGGATTATTGTGTTGCATAGTAAAAATGGCTGTAAGTTTGCTTCGCATTAAGTTGGCGCTTATAGTGAGATGTCTCGAACAAGACATGACGTTATACCGATTAGATTCTTCGACTACCAAGACATGACGTTATACCGATTAGATTCTTCGACTACGTTACACTTCGCTCAGAATGACAATAAGGATGAGATTATGGTTGCGATAAAATATGGGTATTGACTAAAAAACTTTTTGTGGTTATAATTATTTTATAACCTAAAAGGAGTTTTTAACGATGACTGATAATGGCATACCAAAAGATGATTTTCTCCAAGTTGTAAATCAGGAAGAAAATCAAACTAATCAAGCCGTAGCGGACGACGCAAAAGATAAAAAAGGCATTAAAAAGCTCATAGAATACATTAAGTCACACGAGGACTTGAGACAAATGGTTTTATTCCTACTGTTCAGCTTTTGCTGTGCCGCAGCTCAAACCGTAACTCAATTTGTACTTAAATATGCTATCGGCGCATTTAATGACGATACTTTCAAATGGTTTATTTTCGACTATTCCAACGAAAAAGGCTTAGCTGAATTCATAGGCTTTATATGCGGCTCGGTTATAGGACAAGTCATGACATTTGTACTTAACCGTAAAAAGACATTTAAGGCTACAAATAATGTGGTGATTTCGGGTACCATGTACGCAATTATTGCCGTAGGCATAATCATTTTACAAACTTATTTGGGCGGCGTAGTAACAAGCGCATGTAAAAATGCGGCTATCAAAAATGGAACAAATACCGAAGGTATTATCGGTTTATTAATCACCATCACAGGTATGGCGGTTGGCGGTCTTGCAGCACTTGTTTTGAGCTTCTTGGGCAATAAATACCTAGTTATGAGAGACTGGGGGAAGAAAAAAGAAAAGGTTGCCGAATAAACACGTCATGACCACTGGCAAGACTAGTGGTCATTTTTTTCAATACAAAATTATTTGTATTGTAAAAGCAGTTTTTTATATATATCTTAATAGATAAATGTTTTTTATGGATTATTTATAATTTATCCCAAAGTATTAGTGCTGGCAGAATGTTCGCCTAAATAAATTAAATTTACAAACAAATTAACGTTACTAAAAACTGTGATTGTTTATTCAATCACAGTTTTTAGTTTGCCACTGTTTACGACATAGCTCGAGTGATTTTCACCCTCTAATATGATTAGTTTGGAATTTTTGATATTATCTGCAATCATTTGTGTATGTTCTCGGCGAATAATATCGTTTTCGCCTGCAATAATAACGCACTCGGATTTGATACTATTCAACTCTTCTTTTGTTATATTCGGTTCTCTTAGCATTAATCCTATCTTCTTATCTCTAAAAAAGAAATATGCTAATCGATATAGCGATAGCACCTTCGCTTTCATTCCTTTTGGATAAGTATTAGCTCCTAAAACGTAGTACCTATCAATTAAATCTTTATAATTGATAGCTAGCAAAAGCCCAACTATTCCACCATCCGAAAAGCCCAAAAAGGTTACATTAGTAAGTCCTAGGCTGACGATAAATTCCTTGACGTCATTAGCTATATTCATATAAGTAAGCACACCTGAGCCACTCTCTCCATGACATCTCGAATCAAGCGCATAGACAGTGAATCTATCTTGTAGTTCTTCTGCAAGCTTATCAAATATTTCTTTATTCTCGCCGTTTCCATGCACTAATATCAAAGGATTTCCCGAGCCTATAGATGTGTAGGCTATATCTATTCCATTTACATTAATTTTTTTATTTTCTTTCATAGTCATTTCTTGCAATGTATTTTCTTAATATATTTTCTGCTAACAAGCATAAATCGGGGCAAGGCCTTTTTTGATAGTATTCGGTGGTTCTATCCTCAGGTTTTCCGCCTACTTCGGGATTTTTTAGTATTTCTTTGCAATTTATAGAGCCTACTTCCTTACGGTATTCTTCGACGACTTCTCTCACTCTTTGATAATATTCGGCTTTTATGTCGGTGTCATTCGGCTTGCTATACCCATAAAGTAAATTAAGAACAAATACCATACCGCTTACTGCGCCACAAGTTTCTCTAAGTCGCCCTATTCCACCGCCAAAACCCGATACTGCGCGAGCAATAAACTCTTTATCAAGTCCTAATTCGTCGGCGAATGCAAGCGCTACCGATTGAGCACAATTATATCCACTATAAAAATATTCCTTTGCGTTCATATTAACCTCAAATTCTTTATTTTTGTAACATATATTATTTTCTAATGTACAATGCAAGGTTTGATAGCATTCGATATCAAAGAATGACATTATGCGTAGTCAAGTCTACATAATCATGCACTTTCCCCTCTAGCAAATCTTTTTCAATAAAAAAAGTCCGTCATTACAGTAAGTAAAGGCAGACTTAATTATTAGCATTACAGTGTATTTCTAATATAATTTTCTGCAAACTGTCTTATTATCGATAATGCTTCGCCATTCTCCGACGAATCTAATGCCGGGGGTCTCTCTCCAAAAAAGCTGTGTTGAGCAAAGAACTTCATTATAGCGTTTTTTTCTAAAACACCGTCAAAACTCTCGGCAATGCCGTATACGTTAGCGTTATGATCAACAAAGGAAATTGCAGCCCAGGCAATAACTACAACTACGGAAACCATCAAAACCATACCAACCAACCTATCAATCTTGCTTGCAATCGAATGTGAGTCAAGGAATTTGAACAGAACATGTCTCAAAACTCGCTTAATAATAAACAATACTAAAAATCCAACAAACCAAAAGATAGCGCCCATTGCTACCGTTGTTGCCATCTGCGAAAGCGAGTGAGATACGGTCATGCCTTCTTTACCGTATTTAAGCAATATCGAATCTAAAAACGAAAGGCTGTCAGCACCCAATATGTTTGACATAAACGGAACACTCTCTACAACCACTTCCGAGAATTTTTTAGTAGTCATCTCGCCGTTTTCACCGAAAGCACCATATAAAACTAAAGTATCGTTTTCCTTTATTAATTGTGCATTCAATATCTCATTTTCGCCACTAGATATTGAATTGTTTATTGGTTTGAAAAGCGAATAAAACATCGACGTGTAGCCATAATTTACACTTTCGTCGTTTTGCAGTCCTATTTTTGGATCTTGATAGGTTATCGTCGGGGTCAAAAGTGCAACACATATAGCAACACCAACTGCAATCAAAAGAGTACCGATAAAGCCCAAAAGCACACCGGTTGCACCTTTCCACAATCCTATAATCAAAGTGATTACAGCTATTACTATCAAAACAATATCAATAATTCCCATATTAATAATTATAGCACATTTTTTATAAAAATCAACAAAATGGAAAGTATTTTTTAAAACATAGTAAAAATGTAATACTTATTTATTCAAATACTGTCAATAATACCGCTATGAACATTTTATTTTTGTGTATAGGCAGCGAAAAAATATCGGGCGACAGCTTAGGCCCTATCGTAGGAACACTATTAAAGGAAAAATACAAACTTCCCTATCCTGTGTTGGGTTCCGAAGATTATCCGGTAAACGGAGTCAATATTTCAAGATATAGAGAATATATCTTGTCACATTTTCCCACTCATAAGATTATTGCAATCGACGCCGCATTAGGCGACAAAAAGGATGTAGGAAATATAAAATTTCGCGACGGCGGAGTCAAGGCAGGCGGTGCTGTAGGCGTTAAAAACGAGCCTATCGGTGATTTGGCAATTTTAGGCGTTGTCGGTGAAAAAGGGAGCGACTGCATGCAAACACTGCTCGACGCTCCCTTTGAAAAAGTCCTTACATTGGCAGAAAAAATTGCCGATATTATTTATGAGGTTTTTTGCTTAAAATGCAAAGCATTTTGACAAGATGTAATTTGCAATGTGCAATGCACAAATTTGCATACTGACTGTGTGTGCTTCGCTAAGAGTTAGTGCTAGTATAGAGATTCCTCGACTACGCTTTCAGAATGACAGCGTTGGAGATTCCTCGACTACGCTCGGAATGACGTTATATTTACTCAGAATGACAATTTTTATATGTTCAGAATGACATTATATTTGCGCAATATGACGCTAGCGTGTCAATGAAGGAAACTCAGATGCTCGGAATAGCAATTCTATTTGACGCTAAATAATATTTCTTCATAGCTTGCTATAGGCCAATACTTTTTAGCGGTCTTGTTCTCTGCGTTGTCAACAAGTTCACGAAGTTTGTTCATTAGAGGTAATACATTATCCTTTATAAACATAGCGGTGGATAGCGAATCACCCTTGGATTTTGATAAAAGCACCTCGTTATATAGTTTTTCGGTAACGCTATCGGCTTCAACCAACAACGCCGATAGCTCTTTTAATAGCCTTAATTCAAACCCAATTTCGTCGGTATATGCTTTTTTGCTTGTAATGGTATCGGCTAACGACTTGGTAAAACAGGAGATAGCGGGTAATATCTCTTTTCTTGCCATTGATACCATTGTCAACGCTTCAATGCTTACTACCTTTACGTAATTTTCAAGCAATATTTCGGTCCTGGATTTAATCTCAGACTCACTCAAAACGCCGTGTTTTTCAAATAACTTGATATTTTTGTTTGATGGGTACTGAGCCAGTGCTTCGACAGATGTCGGATAAATTGCTAAACCCCTTTTGACGGCTTCTTTTACCCATTCTTCGCCATAACCATTCCCATTGAAAATGATTCGCTTATGTTTGGAAAATTCACTCTTGATAAGCGAATGTAGAGCGGTATTAAAATCATCCGCCTTCTCTAAAATGTCGGCGTATTCACATAATGCTTCTGCAACGGCAGTATTAATCATCATATTCGGACAAGATACCGATTGAGAAGCCCCCGGCATACGGAATTCAAATTTATTACCCGTAAACGCAAAAGGCGAAGTCCGATTCCTATCGGTTGAATCCTTGGTGAAATAAGGAAGCACGTTTACGCCTACTTTGATAACTTCTTTTTGTTTGCCGCCATAGGGTTCATCCATTTCTATTGCGGTGAGAATATCAGTAAGTTCATCGCCTAAAAAAATCGATACTATAGGTGGTGGTGCCTCGTTTCCGCCTAAACGG
>CALYRM010000034.1 GCA_945482995.1 uncultured Clostridia bacterium
AAAATTTTATAAAAAATATTTGCATTTTATACCGTTGACAAGACTTCACAAATAGATTTATAATCTATACTGTCGTATTGTGCGCTTCTGTATATTATGTAACACAAAATCGAAAAAATAGCCGATTTATGTTAAATATGCCTTGCAATTATAGCGTACATATGTTTCGAAAACAAGGGTTTGAATCGCTAACCTTTCAAATCTTCAAGTCAATGGTTAGAAATCAATAGTTTAGTAATAATTTTTGGGGCTATCCCAAAATTCGGAGGAATAAATACAATGTCTGAAATGATGCACAAAGTAATGTATGGCAACACCGAACGTTATAGCTTTAGCAAGACTAAAGACGTTTTGGATTTGCCTTATCTAATGGAGTTGCAAAAAAGTTCGTACGAAAGATTTAAAAACGAGGGTATTCGTGAAATCTTAGACGAATTTTCTCCAATCGTTCACAAAGCTACCGGCGGTGGGCAAGAGCGTTTTGTCTTGGAATTTGGCGACTATCACTTTGAAGAGCCTAAATATTCCGCTCGTGATTGTAAATGTAAGTATGTTACTACTTATAGCGCACCTTTGAAGGTAAACGTTAAGCTAACCCTTCGTGAAAAAGGCGATACCGTTTTGGAAAAGGAAATCTATATGGGTGATTTCCCTCTTATGACGGACACAGGTTCTTTTGTTATCAATGGCGCTGAGCGTGTTGTTGTAAGTCAGCTTGTTAGAAGCCCGGGTGTTTATCTTGATAAGATTTTGGATAAAAACGGCGATCCGTGCTTTACTACCACCGTTATTCCGAAAAACGGCGCTTGGTTGGAGTTTGAACACAACGCAGACAACATTCTTTATGTTCACGTAGATCGTAAAAAGAAGATTACCGCTACATTGTTGTTGCGTGCTTTGGGCTTGGTTGAGGACAAGGATATTTTGGATATATTCGGTTCTGAAAGCATTCTTATAAAAACCATGGCTAAGGACAGCGAGGCTGTTCGTGACCTCACGAATGCAAAGACCGAGTTATATAGAAATCTTCGTAATGGCGAGGTTATTACAACCGAGGGTGTTAACGCGCATATTCCTGCAATTTTCTATGATAAAAAACGTTATGATTTATCTCGTGTCGGTCGTAACAAGTATAACAAGAAGTTATCATTGGCTTCACGTATTGCAGAAAAGACCTTAGCTGAAGATATCATCGATCCTGAATCGGGCGAAGTTTTAGCTCAAAAGGGTGACAGATTGACTTATGAACAAGCAAAAGATATCCAAAATAAGGGCGTAAACGTTGCTTACGTTATCGCAAAGAATGACGATGGCACAGGTGACGGCGAGGTTGTCAAGATTATCGGTAACAACCATGTTGACTTAGCAGCATTCGTTTCTTGCAATCCACAAGACTTGGGAATTTTGGAAATGGTTCACTATCCTACGTTAATGGAAATTTGGAAGGATTTGGAAACCGAGGAAGAAAAGCTTCAAGCTGTTCGTGACAATGTAAACAGATTGGTTTGCAAACAAATTAAATTCGACGATATTATTTCTATCGTAAACTATAACCTTGCTATCCGTCATGGTATTGGTACAACCGATAATATCGACCACTTGAGCAACAGAAGAATTCGCGCCGTTGGTGAATTGTTACAAATTGAAGTTCGTAAGGGTTTCCAAAATATGGAACGTCAAATCCTCGAAAAGATGAACACCAACACAACCGAAAACGCCGATATCAGCAAGTTTATCAATGTTAAACCCGTTGTTGGCAAGGTTAAGGAATTCTTTAATACCAACCAACTTAGCCAATTCATGGATCAACAAAACCCAATTGCCGAATTAACTCACAAGAGAAGATTGTCGGCATTAGGTCCGGGCGGCTTGAACAGAGAGCGTGCAGGCGTTGAAGTAAGAGACGTTCACCACTCTCACTACGGAAGACTTTGTCCTATCGAAACCCCTGAAGGACAAAACATTGGTTTGGTCAGCTCATTAGCAACATATGCAAGAGTAAACGAATACGGTTTCATTGAAACACCTTATCGTAAAATTGATAAGGCAACAGGCGTTGTAACCGACGAAATCGTTTACATGACAGCAGACGAAGAAGATAACTACATTATTGCTCAAAGCATTGAACCACTAGACGAAGAGGGTAGATTAAAGAACAAAGTTGTTGCAGCTCGTATTCGTGAAGATATTCGCAACGTGCCGGCAGAAAAGGTTGATTACTTAGACGTATCTCCAAAGCAACTTGTTTCTGTAGCAGCTTCACTTATCCCATTCCTTGAAAATGATGACGCTAACCGTGCATTGATGGGATCGAACATGCAAAGACAAGCCGTTCCGCTCATTCGTCCCGAAGCTCCAATCGTAGCAACGGGTATCGAACATAAAATTGCAACCGACTCGGGCGTTATGATTTTGGCTGATTTCGACGGCATCGTAACACACGTTTCAGCTGACTTCATCACAGTTGAGGGAGACCAAGGCGAGTCTAAGACTTATCAATTACACAAATTCGAGCGTTCTAACCACGAAACTTGCGTCAACCAACGCCCAATGGTAGAGGTTGGTCAACACGTCAAGAAAGGCGAAGGCTTAGCAGACGGTCCTTCAACCAATAATGGCGAATTGGCTTTGGGTAGAAATATCCTTATCGGCTTTATGACTTGGGAAGGCTACAACTACGAGGACGCTATTTTGATTAGCGAAGAGTTATCTCGTGAAGACGTATTTACCTCTATCCATATAAGTATTTACGAAACAGAAGCTCGTAACACCAAGTTAGGAGATGAAGAAATCACTCGTGATATTCCTAACCGTGGCGAGGATATGCTTAAAGACTTAGACGAAAACGGTATCATCAGAGTTGGCGCAGAAGTTCACTCAGGCGATATATTAGTAGGTAAGGTTGCTCCAAAGGGCGAAACCGAACTATCACCCGAAGAAAGACTTATGAGATCAATCTTCGGTGAAAAAGCAAGAGACGTTCGTGACGTATCGTTGGTTGTTCCACATGGCGAACACGGTATCGTTACAGACGTACAAGTATTTACAAAAGAAAATAAATCCGACCTTAACACTAATAGCAAAATGCTTGTCAGAGTATTCATTGCGCAAAAGAGAAAGCTTGGTGTAGGCGATAAGATGGCAGGTAGACACGGAAATAAGGGTGTTGTATCGAGAGTTCTTCCAAAGATGGATATGCCTTTCTTAGCAGACGGCACTTCTCTACAAATCGTGTTGAATCCATTAGGCGTTCCTTCTCGTATGAACATCGGTCAGGTATTAGAGGTACACTTAGCACTTGCTTGTAAGAAAATCGGCATCAACATTGCAACCCCTGTATTTGACGGCGCAAAGGAAAGCGAAATCAGGCAACTCTTAGAGGACAACAATCTTCCTACCGATGGTAAATTACAGCTTTACGACGGAAGAACGGGCGAGCCGTTTGAAAATAGAACGACAGTCGGTTATATGTATATGTTAAAACTTATCCACTTGGTTGATGATAAGATTCACGCAAGAAGTACCGGTTCATACTCACTTATAACACAACAACCTTTGGGCGGTAAAGCTAAGTTCGGCGGTCAACGTCTTGGTGAAATGGAAGTATGGGCAATCGAAGCATACGGTGCTGCAAACGTTTTGCAAGAAATGTTGACAGTTAAATCGGATGACGTCGCAGGTAGAGAAAGAGCATATGCAAGCATCACAAAGGGACAAAACATCAGCGAGCCGGGTATCCCCGAATCATTCAGAGTTTTGGTTCGTGAAATGCGTAGCTTGTGCTTAAACGTATATCCTGTTGACGAGCAAAAACAAGAAATTCCGGATGCAGTCAACGACGACGCATATAACGACGAAGAGCCAAAAGAGACTACCGATATCGATCTTATTCTCTTTGGAGACGGAGAGAATAAAACAGAGGAAACACCAGATTATAGCGAGAGCTTATTCGATGATGACGATTCTTTGTTTGACACTACCGGAAACTTCTTCGATGGCTTTGACGAGAATAACTAATCAGTTCAATCCTTATATAAGAGTATTTGGAGGCAGTAAAAATGTTTGAAATTAATAATTTTGCATCAATAAAAATAGGTTTAGCTTCACCGGAAACCATTCGTAAATGGTCATCAGGTGAGGTTACAAAACCTGAAACAATAAATTACAGAACACAAAAGCCGGAACCCGGCGGTTTGTTTTGCCAAAGAATCTTTGGACCTATCAAGGATTGGGCTTGTGCATGCGGTAAATATACACGCATTCGTCATAAAGGCGTAGTATGCGACAAGTGCGGCGTTAAGGTAGAAAGCTCCAAGGTTAGACGTGACAGAATGGGACACATCAACCTTGCAGCTCCTGTTGCACACCTTTGGTATTTAAAGGGTGCTCCAAGCCGTATTGCGACTATGCTCGATATGCCACCAAAGGACGTTGAACACGTAGTTTACTATGCAGCATATGTTGTAACAAATCCAAAGAACACCGAATTAACCTATAAGCAAGTTTTGAATGACGTTGATTATCGCAACGCAGTAGACAAGTACGGCGAGGACGGTTTCGAGTGCGGAATGGGAGCAGAAGCTATCAAAAAGCTATTAATGGAAGTCGATCTAGACTCAGAAATTAAAACTTTGCGTGAAGCTATCCTTAAAGATCAAAACTCTAAGAAAGATAATGACAGCGCGCCAAAGAGAATGAAAATGGCTAAGCGTTTGGATGTTCTTCAAGCGTTCAAAAATACCGACAGCAAACCAGAATGGATGATTTTGGATGTACTTCCGGTATTACCCCCCGATCTTCGTCCTATGGTACCATTGGAAGGTGGTAGATATGCGTCAAGCGACTTGAACGACTTATACCGTTACGTTGTAAACCGCAACAACCGTTTAAAAAGCTTCATGGAGTCTAACGGTGTTGATGCTATGATTCGTAACGAAAAGCGTATGCTTCAAGTTGCAGTTGACAACCTTATTGATAACGCTAAGCGAACCAAAACAGCAGGCGCAAGCAAATCACATGAATTGAAATCCTTGACGGCTATGCTTCGTGGTAAGCAAGGTCGTTTCCGTCAGAATCTACTTGGTAAGCGTGTTGACTACTCAGGTCGTTCGGTTATCGTTGTTGGTCCTGAACTAAAATTGTATCAATGTGGTTTGCCAAAGGAAATGGCTCTCGAGTTGTTTAAACCGTTTATCATGAGAGAGCTTGTTGAGCGTGGTAAGTGTACAAATATCCGTAACGCTAAACGTTATGTCGATCGTGCTCGTCCCGAGGTTTGGGATATATTGGACGACGTAATTAAGGATCACCCTGTATTATTGAACCGTGCTCCTACCCTTCACAGACTTGGTATCCAAGCTTTCGAGCCTGTATTGGTTGAAGGAAGAGCATTGAAACTACACCCGTTAGCATGTACTGCATTCAACGCAGACTTCGACGGTGACCAAATGGCTGTTCACCTTCCTTTGAGCATTGAAGCTCAAACCGAAGCAAGATTCTTGATGCTATCAACAAATAACATCTTGAAGCTTTCGGACGGTAAGCCTATCGTTTCTCCAACACAGGACATGGTTTTGGGTAGCTACTATCTAACCATTGTAAAGCCGTATGCTCCACAAGGCGAAAACGAATCCGAACTTGAATATCGTCGTCGTACCGAAAAAGTTTTCATGTCGGTTGAAGAAGCTAAAATGGCTTATCAAACCAAGGTTGTCGACCTACAAAGTCTTGTAAGGGTACGTGTATCCAAGGTTATTGACGGCAAGAAATACAGCAAGTTTATCAAGACTACTGTTGGCAGATTGATTTTCAACGAAGCTATTCCTCAAGATTTGCATTTTGTTCCGCGTGATACTCCAGAACAAATGCTTGATTTGGAAATCGATTTCTTGGTAGGCAAGAAGCAATTACAACAAATTGTCGATCACTGCTACAAATATAAGGGATCTACAATTACAGCCGAAGTTCTTGATAAAATCAAGGCTCAAGGCTATAAGTACTCTACAATCGGCGCATTGACAACAAGCGTATTCGATATGACAATCCCTGAGTCAAAGGCTGAAAAGATTCGTGCGGCAGAAGAGCAAGTTGCTTTACAACAAAAGCACTACGACAGAGGCTTGATTACCGACGAAGAAAGAGAAGCAAAGGTTATCAAGATTTGGTCGGACGTTACCGACGATATCAAGTTTACCTTGTCCGACTCTATGGATACGTTTAACAACATCAAGATGATGATGGATTCGGGCGCTCGTGGTAGTATCGAGCAAGCAAGACAGCTTTCCGGTATGCGTGGTTTGATGAAAGATCCTTCCGGTAAAACAATCGAATTACCTGTAAAGTCGAACTTCAGAGAGGGCTTGAACGCATTGGAATACTTCATTTCTTCTCACGGTGGCCGTAAAGGTCTTGCCGACACAGCTTTAAAGACTGCTGAATCCGGTTACCTGACAAGACGTTTGGTTGAAGTTGCGCAACCTATCATCGTTATGGAACTTGACTGTGGAGATACAAGAGGCGTTAACGTTGAAAGAATCGCAGGAGAAAGAGATTCTTCTCTTGAAGAGCTTAGAGATAGAATTGTCGGCAGATATTCTATCAAAGAAATTTGCAACCCCGAAACAGGCGAAGTTATCGTTCCCGCAGACACAATGATCAGTGTAGATCAAGCTAAGGCAGTTGAAAAGGCCGGTATCACCAAGGTTAATATCCGTAGCGTACTTGCTTGTAAGCATCCATACGGTGTTTGTGCTAAATGTTACGGTGCAAATATGGGTAGCGGAAACCTTGTTAAGATTGGTGAAGGCGTTGGTCTTATCGCAGCTCAATCAATCGGTGAACCGGGTACTCAGCTTACAATGCGTACCTTCCACACCGGTGGTGTTGCCGGCGCAGACGATATCACATCAGGTTTGCCTCGTGTACAAGAGTTGTTCGAGTGCCGTAACAGCAAGGCTGAAGCCATTATCGCTACAATCGCAGGTTACGTAACCTTGACCGAAACCGAGAAGCACATTACTATCACAATCACACCAAAAGACGGCGGCGAAGCTTGTGAATATTCACCTGCATACAACGCAAAGATTTTGGTTAAGAATGGCGACTTCGTTGAGGCAGGTGCTCAATTAACCAACGGTTCTATCAAACTTAAAGAATTGCTACAAGTTAAGGGCTTAAAGGGCGTTCAAGATTACTTGATCAAAGAAGTTTTGAAAGCATACGCATCCGCAGGTGTTTCAATTAACGATAAGCACCTTGAAATCATCATTCGTCAAATGTTGCGTAAAGTTAGAGTTGAAAAACCCGGCGATACCGATTTATTACCCGGCGAATTGATTGACGAAGCAAGATATAACGAAATCAGTAAGGAAATCCTTGAACAAGGTAAGGTTCCTGCAATGGTTAAGAGAACTATTCTCGGTATCACAAAGGCATCTTTGGCAAGCGAATCCTTCTTGTCTGCTGCATCCTTCCAAGAAACAACAAGAGTCTTGACAGACGCTGCTATCAAGGGTAAAGAGGATCCGTTGCGTGGTCCAAAGGAAAATATCTTACTTGGTAAGCTCATTCCTGTAGGTACCGGTTTGAAGTGCTACAACTCGGTAAATGTTTTACCGGTTAGCAAAATCAGCGAAGCACCTCTTGATATCCCCGATATGGGAGACGAAGAATAAAAGTAACATACGCAAGGCTGTCATCCCGAGCATAGTCGAGGGATTTCATCCTTGCCATCTCCTTTTGAAAGGGTGAAAAATTAAAAACATAGAGATACAATATAATGAAAAAAAATAATCGTTTATTTACAAGTGAAAGTGTTACAGAAGGACATCCCGATAAGGTTTGCGACAGTATTGCCGACGCTATATTAGACGCCGTTTTGGAACAAGATCCGAATTCAAGATGTGCGGCAGAAACTTGCGCAACTACAAATACCGTTATGATTATGGGCGAAATCACCACGAATGCAAAGGTTGATTTTGAAAAAGTCGTAAGAGACACTATAAAGGAAATAGGGTATACCGAGCAAGATGTTGGTTTCGACTATAACGCTGAAATAATCAATAAAATACATTCTCAATCTGCAGATATTGCTATGGGCGTAGACGCAAGCACCGAGGCAAAAGCCGGTGATAGTTCTCGCTATGACGCTATTGGCGCAGGTGATCAAGGTATGATGTACGGCTATGCTTGTACCGAGACCGATTCCTTGATGCCTCTTCCTATTACGTTAGCGCATAGGATAACCGCAAGACTTACCGAGGTTCGTAAATCAGGTTTAGTTAAGTGGTTAAAACCTGATGGTAAATCACAAGTTACCATAGAATATGACGAAAACGATAATCCTGTAAGAGTTCATACCGTGGTAGTATCTACACAACATACAGATAATGTTAAGCATGACGAGATTACAAAGATTGTAACCGAAGAGGTTATCAAGAAGGCAATCCCACAAGAATTGCTTGACGAGAATACCAAAATATTCGTTAATCCCACGGGTAGATTTGTTATCGGCGGACCTAACGGCGATAGCGGCGTGACGGGTAGAAAAATCGTTGTTGATACTTATGGTGGCTACTGTCCGCACGGTGGCGGTGCTTTTTCGGGCAAGGACCCGACAAAGGTTGACCGTAGCGCATCGTACTATGCTCGTTACGTATGCAAAAATATCGTTGCTTCGGGATTGGCAAAGAGATGTATGCTAGAGGTTAGCTATGCTATCGGCGTAGCAAAGCCAATATCTCTTAGAATTTCATCATACGGAACAGGTGTTTGTTCGGACGAGCTTCTTGAAAAAATAGTGAAGTCGGTATTCGATTTCCGTCCTGCCGCTATTATCGATAATCTCGGTTTGAGAGCGCCGATATATAGGGCAACAACGAACTACGGGCATTTCGGAAAGTCGGGTTTGGCTTGGGAAAAAACCGATAAGGTCGAAGAAGTTAAAAAAGCATATGCAACGCTAAATAAATAATGGAAGTTAAAGGTACTGTCGAAGGAATTTTATTTAGAAATGCCGAAAATGGTTATACCGTTATGGCTGTTGATGTCCACGGATTAATTATTACTGCCGTGGGCATTTTTCCACCGATTACCGAAGGAGAAAATGTTACACTTATCGGCGAATATAAAAAAAATTCAAAATACGGTGAACAGTTTGTCGTAAATGAGGTGGTTGTTGTTCCGCCATCAAGCGAAGAGGGTATGATAAAGTACTTGTCAAGCGGTTTGTTTAAAGGCATTGGCGAAGTAACCGCTCAGGCTATAGTAAAAAAGTTCGGCAGTGAAACCTTTAATATAATAGAATATAATCCGTCAAAATTAGTTGAGATTAGAGGCATCAGTCAAAAAAAGGCGGAAGAGCTTTTTGTAAGATTTGAATCATTAAGAACTATGCAAAATACAGTAATGTTTTTGTCTAAGCATAGCGTGAGCTTGAATCTTTCAATGAAAATCTATAAAAAATATGGTGCTTTGACAGAGAGTATCGTCAGATCTAATCCGTATAGGTTAGTAGGCGATGTGGATGGCGTTGGTTTTAGAACGGCGGATGTTATTGCCGAAAGCCTGGGAATCGAAAAGGATAATTCTAACCGCATAAAGGCAGGAATAAAATATGTACTTGATGACATTGCCTCAAAAAACGGACATACCTATTTGCAAGTTGGGCGTATAATTGCCGAGGTAAGCAAGGTATTGGGCTTTGGCGAGCAAGAAAAACCGTTGCTTGACAGCGTGCTTATGGATATGGAAACTATGGGCGAAGTTGTCAGAATTAACAGCGGTAAAGTTGCGGGCTTGATGCTTGATAAATATTATAATCTAGAAAATAGTATCGCCAAAAGATTAGTTACAATAATGCAAGAGGCAAGACCGCTTGAACTGAATTTTGATAGAGAAATCAAATTCTACGAAAAAATATACGGGATTACCTTGCATGAAACTCAAAAAGAAGCTATACAGCTTGCATTAAATTCGGGCGCTGTGGTAATAACAGGCGGACCGGGTACGGGTAAAACTACTATTATCAAGTGCATAATCTATTTGCTTGAAAGAATGGGTATAACTTATGCATTGACAGCGCCGACAGGTAGAGCTTCAAAGAGAATGAGTGAAGCAACGAAAAGAAATGCTGCAACCATACATCGTCTTTTGGAATTTAATAAGAGTGGAGAAAGCACATTCTTGTATAACGATCGCAATCCGCTAACCCAAGAAGTTTATATCGTTGACGAAGTGTCAATGGCGGATGAATTTATCTTTAATGCGCTACTAAGAGCCATGCCTAAAACTTCAAAATTGATCTTGGTAGGCGATAAAGATCAGCTTCCATCAGTCGGAGCAGGAGCGGTTTTGTCTGATATTATTTCGTCCAAATTGTTGCCGATTGTGTGCTTGAATCATATTTACCGCCAAGCAGAAGACAGTTTTATTATCACCAACGCCCATATGATTAATAGAGGTATTTTACCCGAGCCCGATAAAAAGAGTTCGGACTTCTTCTTTGATTATCAAGTAGATGAAAATATTTCGCTTAATCATACCATACAATTTTGCACAACTCGAATTGTAAAATATTTGAATACCACCCCCGACGAAATACAAGTTTTAGCTCCCCTAAAAAAGGGAACCACGGGAGTCCTTGAATTGAATAAGGCTCTTCAAACTGCAATCAATCCACCGTCAAGATCAAAAAACGAGATTACGGTCGGACAAACGATTTTAAGAGAGGGCGATAAGGTAATTCAAGTAAGCAACAACTACGATATTCAATGGCAAAAAATCGACGGAAACGAGACAACAAATGGCGAAGGCGTGTTCAATGGCGATATAGGAAAAATCGTTCATATCAATAAAGGTGAAATGAGCGTATTTGTTCGCTTCGAGGACGGAAGAAACGCCACATATTCCGTTGAGGAATTAGACCAACTTTCGCTTGCATATGCAATAAGCGTGCATAAATCTCAAGGTTCGGAGTTTAGGGTCGTTATTTTGGTTGTGGATAGGTATAATCCAATGGTATTATCCAAAAACCTTTTGTATACAGCAGTAACTCGTGCTAAAGAAATGGTTGTGCTTATTGGCAATAAAGAAACCTATGAAAAAATGGCGAAAAACAAGTATACCGAACGTCGCTTAACTGCACTTGTGGAATTTATAAACGAATACAAAAATGAAAACAGCGTTAGTTAAGAATCTGAGAAAAATTATAAACTGGCTTTTCCCTGAAGATGCCGTTTGTATCGGTTGCGGTAAAGACCTTTTTGTTGAAAATAAAAGATATTGCCTTTGTGATGATTGCCAAAAACTTATTACGCCGATTACAACACGCTGTTTGAAATGTGGCAGACCTACC
The DNA here is from genome assembly GCA_945482995.1 of uncultured Clostridia bacterium. Classification (GTDB taxonomy): domain Bacteria; phylum Bacillota; class Clostridia; order Christensenellales; family CAG-1252; genus RUG14300. The sequence goes on from CALYRM010000034.1 coordinate 11,354, forward strand.
GAATACGGAGAGTATTGCCCAACATGTACTAAAGAAAAAATATATTTTGAAAGGAATTATTCCTGCTTTGCCTACGACGGCTTAATTAGGAAGATAATTACAGCTTATAAATTTAATAATAAACGATATTACGCAAAGTATTTAGCGTCCTTTTATGTTGATAAGATTATCGAAGAAAATATTGGCGTCGACGTTTTAACGGCAGTGCCTATGACCAAATCGCACCAAAGGGAACGTGGTTATAATCAATGTGACTTTATTGCTAACGAAATTTCCGAAAGACTATCAATCCCATATGTAAAAGAAATCTATAAGAAAAGTGATAGAACAAGACAATTAGGCAAAAGCTATTCCGAACGAAAGAAAAACGCCGACAACGCTTATTATACGAAAAGCAATGTTTACGAAGGACTTAGAGTCCTAGTAATAGACGATATATACACAACGGGTAGCACAATGAACAACATGGCAAAAGCTCTCTTAAAAAGCGGTGCCAAATCCGTAATAGGCTTAACCTTATGTGCCGTCAAGGCTCGCAACTCAAAAGAAGAAGGCTCTTCTTTAAATGATATTCTTTTGGACTCCTAGCGTCATTCCTTTTTGTCGTTACGACCGTTAAAATTTCATCCTTATTATATAATTGTTATCAATATCATAATATTTACATAAATTCGTAATGATGTAAAAACGACTAATCTTTATTTACTATCAAGACTAGCCGTTTTATTTTTTATGAAATTGAATTAGTTTTTGGGGAAATATTACATGAATTATTAGATTCTTCGATTCCGTTTTACTCCGCTTAAGAATGACAATTTAGTTCGCTTAGAACGACATAGACATGTCAAAAATGGTGCCTATGTGTCGATTTTCCAACAAATCGATGTGGGATTTAGTGAATTGCCAATGAAGTAATTGTAAGATGATGATTCGGTGACAAATAATAGGTACTCCTTACCGTTTTCTGTGTAAATTGCCATGTCTTCGCTCATTGGTGGCATTGTTAGTTCTTTGGGTGAGGTTAGGTTTATTGTTGGTACGTTTTTCCCTTCAATTTCGGTTGTGCGCGTAGTTTTATCCCAATTGGGTAAATTGTAATATAGCCACTTTGAATCGTTTCTTCTACCATAAGACGAGCTTAAAACAACGCTATCTTCGGTAAGAGCAAAACCTTGAATTTTGCTACCTGCAAGCAATAAATAGTCGGGTATGGCGATGTTGTTTTTTGAATAGCTAAAAGAGTAATTATCGTTGAGTTTAAAGCCTTGAATCCAAGAATAATACTTTTCGCCGTCTATTGTGGTTTTGTGTGAGTCTTCGGTCTTGTAGTTTTCTTCTTCATATTCAAATTCGCCAACCCAAAGGACGTTATCTCTGTAAAAACAAAAAGACGATGTTACCGATAACGAAATATCTTCGTCAAAAGATAGGAAAAGTAGGTCGGACGGCGCAGTAAAGCGCTCCAAATCGATTCTGTAAAGACCGTTTGACCTTGTTATGTATAAGCTGTTCTCGGTAACGGCAATACCGCCTACATGTCCAGTATAATCGGTTCCATCCATATTGAACAAAAGGGCGGTTTTGATTAACAAGCCGTTATTGCCGTTTGAATCCTTTTGGTTCATGTCCAAAATGTAAATAACCGAGTTTTTGATTAATGGAGATGCAGACGAATAAGCGGATAAAAATACCCAATTATATTTTTCGTAATATGCAACGCCTTGAATGGTTGTTCTTTCTTTGTTGCTTAATCCCGGAAAAATAAAAGAAGGAGTAGCTCTCACGGTAAAGTCGGAATAGCCGCTCACATTTTCTATTGATTTATTCAAATCAAGCGTTTCGGGCATCGTTTGGGTATATTTAATATCGAATACAGGTGTTATCACTGCATTTGAGTTAATTTCTATTTCTGCCTCTATTTCTTCTACAAGTTCACCATTTACCGACCAACCGACAAAAAAATTGGAATATGTATCGGCGTATTTTGATAATGAACATTGAATCTTTGTTGAGCCTTCAAATTCGCTAACGAAAACATTGCTACCGTCGAAAAATGTGGATTGAAGCTTAGAGCTTTTTGGAGCAGTCTCTTTTGGTGTGTCGCATGAGACAACCAATAAAGAAGTCAGAATTATGCAATAAAGTATTATAACAGAAATTAACTTTTTCATTTTTTTAATAATTTTGTATAAGTAATTTCGACATTATAATGTCATTTTGGAAGCTATGCCGTCAGTTTTTCTTGTAGTGCTTTTATTAATATAGTTGCCTTGTTTTCCGCTTCGGCAAGGTCTTTTCCCATACAAGAAACATAAACTTTTAATTTGGGTTCCGTTCCCGAAGGTCTTGCGCAAACCCAATCACCCGACTTTAAAGCGTAATAATAAACATTGCTCTTTGGCAAATCAACCTTTTCAACTCTGCCGTCCGAATAGCTCTTTGTTGAATTGTTTAAATTCATTGTATAGTCAACTTCAAAGTCTTGAAATTTATCAATTTTTGTCTTTCCGAGGTTATCCATTTTTTCAGCCATTATACGCATACCGTCAAGCCCGGGGAATGTGGTTGCCTTGCTCTTTTCTACGTAATAGCCGTGAGCCTTATATAGTTCTTGCAAGCGGTTATATAGCGATACGCCTATATCCTTATAGTAGCAGACCATTTCAGCAAATAGGGTTGCCGATACGATAGCATCCTTATCTTTCGCGTGAGTTCCTGCCAAGTAGCCGTAGCTTTCTTCGTAACCGAACATAAATGTATGCTCGTGATTAACTGCCCAAGTATTGATTTTTTCCCCTATGAACTTGAAGCCTGTCAAAACGTCAAAGCAAGCAGCGCCGTAGCTTTCTGCAATCTTCTTTGCAAGCGACGTTGTGACGATAGTTTTTACGATAGCGGCATTTTTAGGTAGGTCGCCTATTTCTGTATGACGTCTTAAAATATAGTCTGCAAGCAGAGCGCCCGTTTGGTTTCCTGTCAAAAGCACGAAATCGCCGTCATTATTTCTTATGGCAACACCCATTCTGTCCGCATCGGGATCGGTGCCAATTACGACGTCCGCACCTATATTGTTAGCCAAGCGAATACCTAAAGCCAATGCGTCGGGATTTTCGGGATTTGGAAGGGTAACTGTCGGGAAATTGCCATCGGGTGATTTTTGTTCTTCTACCAAATCATATGGAATACCCATTCTTGTTAGCATTGTAGTGACTGGAATATATCCTGTACCATGAATAGGCGTATAAACAATTCTTAGGCTCTTGTTTTGATTCTTAACAGCCTCTTTTGAAAGCATAAGTGAAGAAATTGTGCTATAATAGGCTTCGTCTACCGACTTTCCGATTATGGTTATATAGTCGCTGATTTTTTCGCCGTCTAAGGACATAATTTCTTGTCTTTCTTTAATGGTGATATCGTCCTCTTCTATTCCGAAATAGTCGCAAGCCTCTATGTATTCAACAACCTTTTTAGTGCTTTCGGGAGACATTTGAGCGCCGTCTGCGCCATAAACCTTATAGCCGTTATATTCCTTTGGATTGTGTGAAGCCGTAATCATAATGCCGGCAGCTGCCTTTAAATGACCGACTGCAAAAGAACAGAATGGAACAGGACGAACGTTCTCAAACATATATACGTTTATTTTATTTTTTGATAATACTCTCGCTGCGGCAAGAGCGAATTCGTAGGACATAATTCTTGTGTCATATGAAATCACAACGCCTTTTTTACACTCATTTGCACCCAAATCCTGCAAAAATTTTGCAAGTCCTAACGTAGCTCTTTTAACGGTATAGACATTCATTCTATATGTGCCGATACCGATTATTCCACGCATACCGGCAGTACCGAATGCAAGTGGCATCGAAAAGCGTTCTGCTTTTTCCTTTTCGTCATTTTGAATTGCAGATAATTCCAATTTATCTTGTGCGGAAATGGCGTTAAACCATCTTAAATATTCTTGATTAAAATCCATAAAAACGCTCCATTAAAAAAAGATATACTAATTATAACAAAATAAAGGGATTTATTCAATAGGTTTTCAATAAAAGTGCAAGCACTTTTATCGAATGTGCAATGTGCAACGTGCAATTTTCGACGTTCTCAGAATGACAAAGAGTAGATTCTTCGACGTTGCTTAAGAATGACATAAAAAAATCATTTTGATTTGTTGCCAAATTAAATTCATTGATATATAATGAGCCTATACGACTGACGCATTTTGCCCCAAAAAATCGTCAATTATAAGGAAATTTTTACTATGATGAATATTGTATTAGTTTATCCGGAAATTCCCCAAAATACGGGGAATATAGCAAGAACGTGCGCAGCTACAGGTTCAACCTTGCACTTGGTTAAGCCCCTTGGTTTTGATATCGATGAGAAAGCAGTAAGACGTGCAGGTTTAGATTATTGGGATAAGGTTTCATTGCGTGTTTACGAGAATTTAGACGAGTTTTTCAAGCAAAATGAAAATGGTAGATTTTGGTTTTTATCCACTAAAGCAGACCATTCTTACACCGATGTTGAATATTCGGAAAACGATTATCTGATTTTTGGCAAGGAAACGCATGGACTTCCGGAACCATTGCTTAAAGAAAATTATCAAAAAACCTTACGTATACCTATGCTACCTACATTGCGCAGTTTAAACCTATCCAATTCGGTGGCAATCGTACTGTATGAAGGTTTAAGGCAATTAGGTTTTGTAAACCTTACCGACAAAGGCGCGCTTACGGGACGTGAAGACTAGGCAAAAGTTAAAGAGTTGACTTTTGAATGAATAATGCTTTGCTAATTGTGGATTATCAATTGTATGGAACGCATTGGCAAAATACTACAAAAACGTTTTTGGTGTCTGGATTTATAGATGTATCCACCTCAGTCGGCATTACGAACAAGTACGAGATACTTCGCCTGTGCTCATGATGCCGTTATGGAGATTGCACATTGGACATTTAATACAAGTGCTCGCACTTTTATTTATACACTCGACAAAAAGTTGTTGACAACTTTATAACAAAAGATTATCATTCATTTTGGTGTTATTACTTCTGTAATAAAGAACTAAGGTAAAAAAATGAAAAAAGAAGACTTGTTGAAAATAAAAAATAATAAAGTATTTACTTGGACAATAAGGATGCTCATTATATTCTTTGGAGCTGCTTTGTATGGTTTTGGTGTAACTTTTTTCATAAAGGATCAAAACTTATTGACAGGTGGCTTGGCAGGTATTTCGCTTTTGATTAACAAGGCGATTCCCCAAGTTGACATAGGTGTATGGACTATTATTTTGAATTTTCCGCTGTTTATTGCAGGAATGATTGTTTTCGGCAAGAGATATATGTTTTTAACAATAGTCGGCACGGTATCGTTATCACTGTCAATGTCGTTATTCGATTTTGTGCTCTCTAAATATGATGTTCATTTTTTCGCAAGCGAATTGGTAACGGTTGTTCGAGAAAATGGTGAAACTGTGCAGGTTCTACAAAGTTCAAAAGATATACTTATGAGCGGCATTATAGGCGGCTTGCTTACAGGCATCGGTCGTGCATTAGTATTCAGAGCAGGCTCAAACACAGGCGGAGTTGATATAATTGCCAAGCTAATAAGAGTTAAGCATCAAAATTTCACCGCGGGCGGAATTTTTATGGTTTTCGATGGTATATTGATAGCAATTCACGCAATTCTACTTAAAAACGTCGAGATAGGTTTATATGCGGCATTGACTATATTGGTTTCAAGCGTATTATTTGACAAAGTAATGTTCGGTTTTGATTCTGCAAAGCTGTTCTATATAATAAGCGACAAAAAGGAAGAAATCGCCCAAAGATTGCTCAACGAAATACACGCAGGCGTTACCATTCTTACGGCAAGCGGCGGTTATACACATTCGCATAAAGACGTATTGATGGTTGCAATCAAAAAGCATCTATATCCAAAGATTAAATCAATCGTTAAAGAAGAGGATCCCGAAGCATTCTTTATTGTATCGCAAGCAAACGAAATTTACGGCAAAGGATTTAAGGAAAACGACAACAAAAAACAGGCATAAATATGGTTACCACACTTTGCATTTGCGGAGTAACGGTTGTAGTTGAAGTGCTTGCAATCCTTATAAAACCGCAAATCCGTTTCAAAAAAATCCAAATAGGAACTTATTGGTTGATTGCCCTTATCGGGGCAATTATTTTATTTTCGACAAACTCAATCACCATAAAAGAATTTTTTTCTGCGATAACTGCAAATACGGCGGTTAATCCCTTGAAAATACTTGTGTTGTTTATCTCGATGACCTTAATGAGCGTATTTTTAGACTCTGTGGGCTTTTTCAAATACTTTGCCACACTAGCAATCAAAAAGGCAAATAAAAGCCAAATAAAGTTATTTCTATTGCTCTACATAATGGTATCGGCTTTGACTGTTTTCACTTCAAACGATATAATAATTTTGACGTTTACTCCTTTTATTTGTTATTTTGCAAAAGAGGCAAAAATCAATCCAATTCCCTTTCTTGTTGCCGAATTTGTATCTGCAAATACTTGGAGTATGTTTTTGATAATAGGTAACCCGACAAACATTTTTCTTGCTTCAAGCCAAAATATTCCGTTTTTAAAATATATCGGCGTAATGGCGCTACCGACCTTGTTTGCAGGCATTGCCTCGTTTTTAATGCTATTATTGGTATTTAGAAAACAGTTAAAAGGCAATATCGAATATACCGCCGAAGAACACCTGGTTTTACCCGATAAGCCCCTTACTATAATCGGCGTTGTACATCTAGCGTTATGCTTGATTTTATTGATAATTTCATCATATATTGGGTTTGAAATGTGGTATATAAGTTTGGGCTTTTGCGTTAGTATGTTTATCGTTGCCACCATATATAAACTTGCGAGAAAGGAAAAATTGAGAGAGGTTGTAGTTTGTTTTAAACAAGCGCCCTGGCAACTGATACCCTTCGCGCTTTCAATGTTTGTGCTTGTTTTAGCTCTTGAAAAATGCGGTTTTACGCATACAATCGCCTCGTTTTTAGGCGAAAAAGAGACGATTTTAACTTATGGCGCAAGCTCGTTTTTGGCAAGCAACGTTATAAACAATATACCAATGAGCGTGCTATTCTCGTCGGTTTTAAACGAACTCAATGGAATCAATCTAACAAAAGCCGTTTACGCTACCGTAATAGGCTCGAATATAGGCGCATTCTTAACTCCCTTAGGCGCTTTAGCAGGCATTATGTTTAGCTCGCTTGCCAATTCTCACGGAATCAAATTTTCATTTTTAACTTTTGTCAAGTACGGCGTACTTATCGCCATTCCAACTCTTTTTGCAGCACT
>CALYRM010000035.1 GCA_945482995.1 uncultured Clostridia bacterium
CATCGATGCGCTTCCTCACGGCTTTCTTCTCTGCACAAGAAGGAGTAAAGGTGATATCAATTTATAGCAAATAAACTATTATTAAGATTTTTTATTTTGCAAAATTTCCTTTTCACTTCCAATAGTTGATACAGTAGTTTTATAAAATAATAAAAATTGTGTTTTATCTACAATTATTTATTCTTCTACAATTATATATCAAGGATTTTTTTAGTCTCAAAACATAAATGACGTAGGAACTTTCAACTAATTGTTTTTCATTGTAACTTTTAGATAAATATCCATATCAAATAAGCTGAATGGATATTGTTCTTGATCGGGATATACTCTAAAAGTCATTCTTTCCTTGGTTGTTGGGTGAATTAGCTTAAGTTCAGCCGACCACAAAGCTAGAGGATAAGGATTTCTACTCTTAATCTCGCCATACTTAGCGTCTCCCAAAAGAGGATTGCCAATATTTGACATTTGAACTCTAATTTGATGGCTTCTACCTGTTTCAAGTTTAACCCAAACTAAAGAACAATTTTCTTTGGTATCCAAAACTGAATATTCAAGTACAGCCTTTTTTGCACCCTTTGTTACAGGTGGAACAACTTTGACGATATTAAGAGATTCAAACTTTTGGAGATAATCTTCAAGTCTTTCTCTCTTTTGACGAGGTACACCTCTTACAACAGTTAAATATGACTTTTCAACTTCACCATTCAAAAGTGCTTCGTGTAATCTTTCGGCAGCCTTGCTTGTTTTGGCAAAAACCATGACTCCGCCCGTGGGTCTATCCAATCTATGTACTAAACCAACGTAAGCATTACCCGGCTTATTGTACTTATGAATCAAGTATTCCTTAATCAAAGTGAGCATATCAACATCACCAGACTTGTCGGCTTGCGATGGAATACCTTGCGGTTTTACAACCACGATAATATGGTTATCTTCATAAATTATGTTAAGATCTTCGTAGCTAAAATTCATATTATATGCCCTCTTTAGTTTTTAAATTTATATAGTCCGCTACAACCGCACGGTAAATCAAAACCCTCATCAGTAGGTAGTGTAACCTCGTAAGCTTCGGATTCGCCTTGGAAAGAAGCAAAGTTAATTTTTAATAGATTGTTTATAACGGTAGGTTGTAGCCCTGTCGTATAGGAATTAATCAAATAGAAAAGCGGTTTATCACTCAAAATTTCTTTCGTAGTTTCGATAAGATCAAAAACCTTTTCTTCAATCTTCCACAACTCGCCGTTTGGACCTCTTCCAAAGGATGGTGGATCCATAATGATTGCGTCATATTTATTTCCACGGCGTATTTCACGATTAACAAATTTAAGGCAATCGTCAATAATCCATCTGCAACTCGTGTTTTCTAAGCCCGACAAAGCTTGATTCTCTTTTGCTCTCAAAACCATTGATTGTGCTGCGTCAACGTGTGTAACGCTTGCACCTGCTTTCAAGCAAGCAAGTGTTGCACCGCCCGTGTATGCAAACAAGTTTAAGACTTTTATTGGACGATTGGCATTAATTATCATTTCTTGCATTTGATCCCAATTAACCGCTTGTTCGGGAAACAGTCCCGTGTGCTTAAACCCTTTCATTAGTTTCAATCCAAAGGTCAAGCCCTTTCTGCTAACAAAAAAAGTTTCGGGTACAGGTCTTAAAATCTCCCACTTCTCACCGATTTTGCCATTAGCGTTGTAACGAGCGTTCAACTTAGGATACCTATCCATATCTATTTGACTGTGCCAAATAATCTGGGGATCGGGTCTTAATAGATATACGTTGCCCCACCTTTCAAGTTTCTGCCCATCACCGGTTGCAATTATTTCATAATCTTTCCAATCAGTTGCTTTCTTCATACCATTCAAGCCTTAAAAAATTCTTTAATATTTTAACAAATAATAAAAAAATTGTCAATAAATTATATATAAATGGCTGTAGATTGACACCCAAAGCACTTAGCCAAACGTGGAATATGTTGGTATAATGACTATTCGTATGCTACGCAACAAGTAAGTGCTTATAGGGAGATTCCTCCACGTTGGTCGGAATGACGGAACAAGGATGAGTTCCTTCGTGCATCGCTTTTATAATGACTATTCGTATGCTACGCAACAAGTAGGTGCTTATAGGGAGATTCCTCCACGTTGGTCGGAATGACGAAACAAGGATGAGATTCTTCGACTTCGTTACACTCCGCTCAGAATGACATTATATACGTTCAGAATGACATTATATACGCTCAGAATGACATTATATACGCTCAGAATGACATTATATACGCTCAGAATGACGGAACAAGGATGAACTCCTTTGAGCATCGCATTAAAATGAATGCTTATGTATATAAAAAGCACACTCAATCAATAAGAGTGTGCAACTTTAAAAATCTTTTTATATTTATTTTTTCTTTTTTATCGGATTGATGGCATTAATTAATATATAAATAGCAATCAATAATACTACCGCACCAACAATTACTCCATACATTGCGCCAATTGAAACGCTATTATCAAAGAAATACAAATTGCAGTCAATGGAATCTTTAATACCTTTTATTACTTCGTTCGGAAAACCTTGATTTGACATTTCATCACATACTCCGCTTAGAAAATGATTTCTTATTAGCGATGTTCCATAAGTACCCGGCAAGAATGAAAGCACGTTTTGTAAGCCCTTTCCAAAACTTGATATTGGCATATAAGCGCCGCAAATAAAGCCGTAGCCTGCACTTACTATTGTACCAACTGCAGATACTTGACCGTTGGTATTCAAGAAATAATTTATAATCGAAGATATAGCCGTACCGAATAACGATAATATTATAACGTCCAAAATTATCAAAAAAACGTCCCCGACCGACAAAAACCAACCCGTGCAAGCAATGTATATCAAGCCAATTGTTAGAGTAACAAAAGCAATAATCAGCGTTGAAATTGCAGACGCTATAAAATAACTCAAGCCCATTATCGATTGTTTTACGGGCGACATTAGAAAGTCTCGTCTTGCACCGCTAACTTTATCACGCACCAATATAACGTTTGTGCAGTATGCAACAGTAACGCAAACTACTGCAAGCAGTGACGAAATCAACTCTCCGCCAACCATACCGTTAATTATTTTATCGTCAACGTTTACGCCATCGGGAATTGATGAAGAAAATGAATCGACATAAACGTTTCTCAAAAAAGTTGCATACAAAACCAACAATATTATAGGGGTTATAAGGGAAGTAAAAAACATGCCCTTATCCTTAAAAAATACCTTGCAATTGCGTTTTATCATTGAAAATAATGCTATCATATTAGTTACCTCCTACTAGTTTCTTACCGGTTACCGCCAAGAACACGTCGTCCATATTCCCTTTAGTTACCTCATAATCAGTAAATAATTCAGGACGACTGACGATTAGTTCGGTAGCTACCGCGGTATTAGGAACAGCAATCCTTATTGCGTCTCTTATTTTTTCATAGGAATAGCCTAACTCACTTATAACAGCTTCATCTCCACCATAGACAGTGATAAAATCGCCTGTATATGTATTTTTAAGCGTCAGTGGCGTTCCCTCCGCAACAATCTTGCCACTATCGATAATTATTACGTAGTCAGCGTCAACAGCTTCTTCCATATAATGAGTTGTCAACAAAACCGTCATATTCTCAGTTTTTCTAAGTGTTGTAACGACGTTCCACAACAATTTTCTTGTTTGTGGATCTAAGCCCGTCGTCGGCTCGTCAAGAATAAGAATTTGAGGCTTGTGAAGCAATGCTCTTGCTATATCAATTCTTCTACGCTCTCCGCCCGAAAGTTTGCCTACCGTACGTTTTAATAATCTCTTGAAATCCAACAACTCGGACAATTCCGCAACTCTTGTATTAAACTCATTTTTCGTAATGCCGTAAAGTGCAGCTCTTGATTTTAAGTTATCAATAACCGACAAAGTTTGATCTAATACCGAGTTTTGGAAAACAACGCCAAGCTTAGAGTTTATTACAAGCTTATTCTTTTCAACGTCTAATCCGTCAATCTCAACAATTCCATTATCTTTTGACAACAATCCGCAAAGTATTGATATTGTGGTACTTTTACCTGCGCCGTTTACACCTAAAAATGCAAACAATTCGCCCGATCTTACCGAAAAACTTAAATTGTCAACGGCTTTTAAATCGCCGAATGTTTTGGTAAGTTTCTCAATTTTAATTATTTTATCCATATAAATCTCCTTTTTTTCAATCTTTAACTAACGCAGTCATCCCAATTGCATCCTTGAATAGTTTTACCCATTTATTTTTCCCATTAAAACAAGTAAATCACGACCAAACTCACAAAGGTCAAGTTCAACTTCTTCCTTTGTGGGTGAAATCATTTTGGTTGCGCATAAAGTAGCTATACCATGACAATAAATCCAGGTGCGTCTATAATAATCGTTCGCCTCTTTTATTGACATTTTGTAAAAACTATTCAGCCAACCAATTATGTCACCATAATCGTCATCAATATTTGGCAATATGTTTGAAATACTACTCTTTTGGTGCTGTTCGCTCATAAATAGCAATTTGAAATAGTTAGTTTCATTTTGCGCAAAAAGAATATAGCGAACTCCTACGTCTCTTAATAAAAGGTAGTTATTTTCGTTTTCCATAAAGCCTGCTTGAATATGTTCTTCATAAATCTTTTTAATTGCCTTGATAGTTTCTTGCTTAACTTCTTCAATACTGCTAAATAATGTAAAAATAGAGCTTATTGAACAATTCAGCCTTTTACAAATTGCTCGAACAGTCAAACTATCAAAACCCTCTTCTCTAACGATAAGTGTTGCACAATCAACAATTTCTTTTGGTAATAATTTTGGTTTAGGTGGCATAATTCTCTCTATTTATTCTAAAACATATGTTCTAATACGCTTGTTCTATTATATAAATTAGGTTTACTATTGTCAAGAGTTTTATTTAAATAGTTATTTGTCACTACAATAATTTTTAAGTTGCTAAATTACACTTGATTTTTTACTAACTCTATGATATAATAGTTTTGTTGTGCTATGTGGGGAGCTAGCGGTGCCCTGTAACTTGCAATCCGCTACAGCAAGGCAGAACGCATATCGAGGTTGCATATGGTGGAGGCTGACTTTGGCAAGTGGCGTTGATATCGGGGTCTTGTGCAATAAGACGCCGTGAACCGTGTCAGAGTTTGATCGCAGCAGCACTAAGTGGATGTTCTTGTGTGCCACAAGGAAGCTCCGAAGGAGCAAACTACCATTGGATCGCTCTGTTGTATGTTTATCGGAATATGTGCACAACACTTTTACTAACCTTCGGGTTAGTTTTTTTTTATATCTTGTTATAGATACTAGTGTAAATTCATATAATTATTTATGTTATATGGCGAGTTTAAAAAACAGTTTAATAAAGAAACCGACAATTATGTTAGTGACTATAAATTTGACGATAAACGAAATTTTAATAGTAATAAGCCACAAAACAAACAAAAGCCAAATCCAAAAAAATCTAAAAAACTATTAAAAATAATAATTATATTGGTACTCATAATTATAACAGTTGCATGTGCTACCCTACTCTACTTTGAATTGTTTAACGAACAAGGAATAAGTGCAATTTTTTCTTACTTTTCAAAGAAAACCGAATACATATATTGTCTTTCAGCGGGTAGTTTTGACTCGTTAGAAAAAGCAGTCACTGTTGCGGATAATCTTAAAAGTAAAGGATGCGCAGGATACATTCACTATAACGGTGCATTCAACGTTTTAGTTTCCTTTTATTTGGATGAAAAGATAGCGTTAGAAGTTCAAGAAAAATCAAATTATACAATTTTTAAAATTTTTGTTTCATCCCCGATTAAGGATATTCCAAGCACTTTAAAAGGTGAATATGACAAATGCAAAAATTTTGATAAAGAACTATTAAATTCTTTGTATGAAGCGTCCAAGCTACTTGAAAATAATAAAAATTTAGAACAGGCAACTCAGCATGTTAATTCATGTATAACAAAAGCCAAAGAACAAACCAAAGATTTTTTATCGGCATCAAAAAATATTTCTGTACTTAATGTACAGAAATACTCTTCAAAAATTAATTCAGCGCTACAAGAATTGGATAACCTTAAAAGTAATATAACTTTGAGCAAAATCCGTTTTAGCGCAATTTTTATTGCTATTGTGATGGCTTAGTTTCCATTGTGCGTTGCTTGATAGTCTCAGCCTTGTCGTTATTCAAACCAGCATTACATTTAATATGCAATTGATTTACAACAATTCGAAAATTGATAAGTCCTAGAACTACGCCCCGAATGACATTATCATTGCATCTTCTTAATATGGATTAGATTCTTCGACTACGCTCAGAATGACATTATTGGTTGCACATTGTCTATAGCCATTTGCCTTAGGCTTTTGCCTTTTCGTATGCGTCCTCGGAAATAAGAATCCTTCCGCAGTCGGGACAAATACACCAACCTGAGGCTTTTACTTTTTGAGTTACACTTCCGGGCATCTCAATTCTACAAAAACAATAGTTATCTCGTAAAACATGTAGTACCGGATATTTATTTTCACCTGCAACTTGCTTATAGATTTCTAAATCTTCATTGCTTAATCCGATTTTGGCAAGTTTTTCTTCAAACCCGCCTCTGATTTCTTTTGTTTTTTTGGCTTCTTGGTCGTATTCTTCCTTAAGTTTAAGGAATTCGGTATTGGCTTTTTTACCTGTTGCCATACAATTATCTCTATTGGTTTTGTTATTAGAGATTTTTTCGCTTAACCTCTTAGCTTCTTGCGCTAATGTTTCTATAGTCTGAATATAACCATTGATAGTTTTGATATAGAAATCAGCCTCGTTTTCGTCCGCAATATGATACAAATTAGCCTCTGTATCTTTTAACAAATCAAATTGATCTTTATATCTACTTGAAATGCTGTTAAGTTGCGAAACAAGATCTTCAATTTCTTTGTTGAGTTTATCAAGCGCCTGTTTTGCTTTAGTAATGATTGCATGAGCCTTATTAATGTCTTCAACAACTTTTAGCTTGTTAAATCTTCTAATTTCCTCTTTGCGTTTAACATCAATACTTTGGTATTCAAGCATCTTTTTAATATCCATAATATATCCTCCCTTACTGCTTAGAATTAAACGGAGTCGTTTGTTTTGATTCTAAGAGTGTTACTTTGTCTTTTAAAATACCCTTTACAATATTAACAAAAATTCTTTCGCTTGTAAAGTGTCCTACCGTAACCAATTTACCGTTACGGTCATCTATCATTCTTGCCAAGTGGTGCTTAATCTCCGACGTAACCAAAACTATATCATTTTGGATGCAATAATCAATAAGCCCAAAGTCTCCGCCTGCACCACCTACTATGGCGATTGTTTTTACTCTACCCGTGCCAATAGTAGATACTCTGTCGTCATTTAGTTTTTCGGAAACAAATTTAGCGAAACTTTGCATATCCGTTTCTTCAACGTCGAAAATACAAGCATAGTCGCCGTCTGTAATTCTATGTGGGTTGATACCGCCTAAATATGTAGCTAACGAATCGTTGATACCACCTACTGCTAAATCCATATTGGTATGGCAGCTAATAAGGTTGATTGAATTTTTGATAGCTTTCATAACTACGTTACAAACGTAATTACTTTCAATAATGTTTTTAAGTGGTGCAAAAATAATTGGATGGTGCGATACTATTAAATTGCAACCATTTTCAATTGCTTCGTCTAAAACTTCTAAACTTACGTCGACTGCCAACAATATTTTTTTAACCTCGTCATTTGGGTTGCCTACATTAAGACCGCTGTTATCATAGTGTGCTTGTAGTTCATATGGCGCGTAAGCGTTTAATAGATCATATATTTCTTTAACTTTCATATTAATACTTATCTACAAATCCTTTTAATTTTTCTCTACGCTTTGGATGTCTTAATTTCCTTAACGCTTTTGCCTCAATTTGACGAATACGCTCTCTTGTAACGCCAAATTCTTGTCCGACTTCTTCTAAGGTTCTTGTCTTGTTATCATCTAAGCCGTAACGCATACGTATAACCTTTTCTTCTCTTGGAGTTAATGTCGACAAAACTTGGAAAAGCTGTTCTCTAATCATTGATTGCTCTACCTTTTCAGCGGGTTGAGGATAGGTTGAATCCTCGATAAAATCGCCCAAATGGCTATCTTCTTCCTCGCCTATAGGTGTTTCAAGTGAAACCGGGTCTTGAGCGGTTCTTTGAATTTCCATAATCTTTTCGACAGGCATATTCATTTCATTGGCGATTTCCTCTGTTGTCGGATCTCTACCTAATTGTTGAGTTAGGACTCTAGTTACCCTTGCAGTTTTATTAATTGTTTCTACCATATGAACGGGAAGTCTTATGGTTCTTGCTTGGTCGGCAATAGCTCTCGTGATAGCTTGACGAATCCACCAAGTTGCATAGGTTGAGAATTTAAAGCCTTTCGTATAATCAAATTTTTCTACCGCTTTCATTAAACCTAAATTGCCCTCTTGGATAAGGTCAAGAAAACTCATACCTCTGCCAACGTATTTTTTTGCTATTGAAACAACCAAACGAAGGTTTGCCTCACTAAGTTTTTTCTTGGCTCTTTCTCTTTCTCTTTCATCGGTAGTTTCGGTCATCGTCTTTGCAAGATCTCTTTCCTCTTCGATTGAAAGTAGCGCATAATTACCGATATCTCTAAGATAAAGCTTTACGGCGTCATCAACGCTAACGTCACTCATTAGCTTATCCATAGAGTTTTTCTTTTCAACGGGTGCATTAACTACCTTTATCCCGTGTTCTTGAAGTCTATTAAAAATGTTTTCAGCATCCTCTGCATTAAGCTCTAATTGAGAAAGCTTTGCAATTACCTCGTCCTCGTGTACACAACCTTTTTGTAAGGCAATTGTAAGCAATTTATCAAATTGTTCGTCTATCAATGCTTTTTTTTGTTGTTCGTCCATTTTATCCTCCTATCACCTAAGCTCGGTGATTTTTTTTATAACTGATTTTAGCTCTTCCTTATATCTTTGTTTTTCATTTTGATCCATTGATTTATTTAAAATATCCGTAAGCCATTTTTTTCTTTCTTGATAATATCTAGTCAACAGCTTTTTAACACAATCATTATAATAAGACTTATAGTCCGCTATATCAACATTAGTTGCCAATATTTCAGATATTTCTTCGCTATTTGCGTTAATAATGTTATAAGCAGTTGAAGCAATCGGCTTTCTGTTATTTGATAAACACTCGACAATATAGTCAAAGAATAATTTCTGAGTTTCATCGGTAAATATATCTCTTCCAAGCCGCTCATCCAAAAGCTCCTCTTTAACAACCAACGCATTTAAAACGAATCGTCCCGATTGCTTATATACGTCATTTTGTAGATTATCTTCAGCCTCTTTCTTGTTTTCTGCAAGTTTTTCGGTTGGAATGCTTTCGATATTGGCTTTCAAAGTGGCAATGGGTATCTTTGTTTTTTGAGAAACAATGTCAAAATAAACTTCTCTGTCAACGGGAGATAATTCCGCTATAATTTGTAGCGCTTTCTTCGCGTATGTAATTCTTCCGTTTGAAGAGTTTAGATTTAGTCCGTCCCCTGCTCGATATAAAAGATAGTCATATAAATCCATTGCTTCTTCTTTTAACTTTAAAAAGGGCACGGGACCATCTACAACCAATTCGTCGGGATCCATTCCTTCGGGCATAGTCATGATTTTTACGTTTAAGTCATGCGCTTGCAACACTTTAAGTCCTCTAAGCGTGCTTGTTTGTCCTGCGAAGTCGCCGTCATAACATATGTACACCGTATCAACCATACTCTTTAAAAGTTTTGCTTGATTATCGGTAAGCGACGTTCCCATACTTGCAACGGCATTTTTAATACCTGCTTGATGAAGCCCTATCACATCCATATAGCCTTCTACTATTATAATGTCGTCAATAGGATTTCCTATTCTAGCCTTGCGAACAAAGTTTAAACCGTATAATACTTTATTTTTAACAAATAATTTTGTTTCTCTCGTATTTTTATATTTAGCAACAGCTTTTCCTTCAGGCGGTTTTTTCATAATACGACCGCCAAAAGCAATTACCTTTCCGTATGGATCAAATATAGGAACAACCATTCTTTCGGCTAAAAAATCAAAATATCTACCGTCATGCTCTCCCAATAATCCTAAGTCAAGCATTTCTTTTCTTGAATAGCCCTTTTGTGTCAAATGCTCTACAAGCGAATTATAATCCAAGCTACATCCTAATCCAAATTGTTTAATGGTTTGTTTTGTTAAATGTCGCGATTTCAAATATTCCTCAATCTCAGGCTTTTTAGCAAGATTATCTCTATAATATCTTGCTGCTTCCAACATAAGCGCATATTCTCTATCGGTAACTTTGTCATGCTTTTCAAAATTAAACGTTTCGGGAAGTTTCATTCCAACTCTTCCAGCCAACCGCTTTACAGCCTCTTGAAAATCAATATTATTAATTTTCATTTCAAAACTAATAACGTCTCCGCCCTCGTGACAAGCTCCAAAACAATACCAACTGCCTCTTATTGCATCAACTGCAAATGATGGGGTTCTTTCGGCATGAAAAGGACAGCAAGCCCAAAACTTTTGTCCTTTTTTTTCTAATGGCACATAAGAAGAAATTACGGTACAAATATCTGCACGTGCCTTTAAATCGTCTATCCAATTTAAATTAACTCCCTTACTCTCTGCCATAATACCCTTTTATTGGATTATAATTTTAAAAATCCTTATATTCTGTAAAAATGTTTATAAAACATAATGATTACTGTATTAATTGAAATAACCTGTTTAATTGATTCTTTGTTTCAGCAAACATTACTTGACTAATTGCCACCGTTAATAATATCAGGATAACACTCCATCAAATATTCACGAACTTTATCACGGGCAACGTTATAAGCTCTGTTGAAATTCTGACGAGTTAATCCAAACTTATCTGCGACATCAGAGCACGACAAGCCGTCGTCTTTAAGGATTGAAAGCGACATTTGATAAAAAGCAAAATACTGCAACTTACTAAGCTTTCTCTTTTTAAGCATCTCCTTTGCGACTTTAAGAACTAGACTACATGATGACGATTGTTCGACCTTTTCGGTAAAATCGCTATTATCGCTAATCAAATCAACCAATGGTGTTCCTTCTTCATCAATCGGTGAATCTAAGCTTACATCAGCATCATTAGCCGTAATTAAATTGTAAATCTCGTGTTTTTTAACCCTAACCTTTGCTTCGTCAATAATTTTGAAGTGCTGTCTGACATAAAGTTCTATTAACTCTTCTTGATTTAGTTTTGGATTTTCCTTTTGAATCTCTTCAATAGCACGAATTATTTGGCGTCTGCGCTTTACATCAAACTTTACGATAGTTCCGCTTGAAACAATCAAAGCACTTCCGCTCGATATTAAAGTTTGTTTTAAATATGTAATTATTCCAACGCCAATGGACGGATTAAAAGCGCCCCCATTATTCATCGCAACATTAACAATAAGCGAAAGATGTTGGAAAATATCCTCCCGAGTTTCAGGAGATACTTTAAAATGAGCATATACAAACTTTTTAAGCTCAATCGATATTATATCCCAAGCTTTATCCTTAAAATTCTTATCGCCTGTTTCTCTATATAATCGAATGTACTCGTTTGCAATTATATTTTTTTCGCTTATATTATATGTTTCTGCCATTTCTTCCTCAAACGTGTAACGCACTAATTATGCTCCAAACAAAATAGATAAAAGATTTTATTTGAAAATTTAGAACTCCGCATTCAATTTGGAATTATATTCTCAAAGCTTGTCCCTATTTTTTGATAAGAAGCACTTTTTCTTTCGCATTATATCCATTTTAATAATTGTAGAAACCTGAAAAAAATCCTTGTAAAACATTCAATTATTAAGAAAACTTAATTTATTTAATATTTGTTATAGGTATAAAAGACAAGAATGAGATTTTTTCAATAACTTCGGTTGTCATATCAACCATACAATCACGCAGTCAAAATATTACACATGATATAAGATATTTCTCTATGTTGGTCTGAATGTCGAAACAAGGATAATATTTCTCGACTACCCTCGAAGTGACGACATAAACAACTATTTTCTTAATTTATTTAATACGTTTTCGAAATAATCGGGAAGCTCAGCGGTAAACTCCATTCGCTCACCCGTTGTCGGGTGATCAAAACTCAATTTATATGCGTGAAGAAGTTGCCCGTTTAATCCAAAACGGTCGCTGCCACCGTATGTTTTGTCCCCAACTACAGGGTGATTTATGTATTTGCTGTGGACTCTTATTTGATGAGTTCTACCGGTTTTAAGGGTAAATTCTAACAAGGTATACTGATTAAATCTCTCAAGCACTCTATATAAGGTTTTTGCATACCTTCCGTTATCGACTACTGCCATCAGTTTTCTATCCTTTGGATTCCTGCCGATAGGTTTTTCGATTTCTCCGCTATCATTTTTAAAATTACCGTCAACAAGTGCGATATATTGCCTTATTGCCGTTTTTTCTGCAATCTGCTTTTGCAAAGAACGATGAGCGTTATCATTTTTTGCAATGACTAACAAACCCGAGGTATCTTTATCAAGTCTATGCACAATTCCCGGTCTTATTGCGCCGTTTATGCTACTGAGACGTTCGGAGTGATACATTAATGCGTTTACCAACGTGCCGCTTGGACTACCTACCGCCGGATGGGTAACCATTCCTTGTGCCTTGTTGACAACAATTAGGTCGTCGTCCTCGTAAACAATGTCTATTGGTAAATCTTGTGGCTCGGCTGAAATAATGACGGGATCGGGTATTTCAACTGTAACTGCATCCCCATTGGAAAGAGAGGCACCACATTTTTTTAATGGCACGTCATTTACATAAACGTCGCCCCTATCAACAAGCTGTTTAACAAAAGAACGTGTAAGCGCTAATTGTTCTGCAATATACACGTCCGCCCTGTTATAATTTTTTTCGCATAGTAGCTCAACAGTTTCAGCCAAAATTCACCTCGACTACTTATTATCCATCATATCGAGTGCTTCGTTCACCGCGTCATTATAGTCGTCGTCGGGCTCTATCGGAGTTTCGGGCTTTTTCTCTTTGTACAAAAACAATACGTAAATCAAAAGAGCAACCACACCGACGCTAACCCAAATATCTGCAACATTACAAGTAAATAACGAAGATCCGAATATCTTTTCTAAAAAAGTATATTGTATAAAATCTCTAACAAAGCCGTCAAAAGCAATCCTATCATATAGATTTGCAATACCGCCCGACAAAATCATTATTAGAGAACATAATAAAAATCTACCTTTTGGAGTTTTGTGAACCTTTTTTAAATGCAGAAAGATTAGAACGCCTAACAAAATTACCATAGATACAATGGTAATTCCTAACAATAAACTAATCTTTCCCGAAAAAATACCTAAGCTTGCGCCGTCGTTAAGCGAATAATGAAAGGTTAAAACATCTTTTATGGCAACATACTCGCCATTTTTTAAAGTTGCCAAAAATGGCATAACAAAATGCTTGCTAACTAAGTCAGCAGCAAGCAAAAAACCAAAAAACAACAATTCGAAGGCTATAAAAATCATTTGTTTACCTTTATCGATACGCCCGACACGGTTATCAAATACTGACCGTCCATGATTTTGGAAATAGAAGAATCAAGAGCGTAACAAGCGCCCGACATAAAATCAATCATTCTTTGAATAAGAGATTTTGGTGCATTGCAAAAATTCACAAGAGCGGAATTATTATTCTTTAACCCAACAATAAGATTTTGGATATCTTCAAGTGATTTTGGGTAAGAAACCACAAAATTACCATTTGATGCAGGTTGTGATTGTTGAATTCCCATACTTGCGTTAAACATTTCTTGTAATGGATCGATATTTTTGTTGTCTATCATATTCAATTTATCCTCTCTTCCAAAAATATATTTACCTATTCTTTAACAAACGAGAAAATTTATATATTCGATATAAAATTTCTTTTTATCCCTCTATTTTGTTATTATAGCACATATACAAATAAATTGTAAAGAATGATAAATAAAAATGATAAATGTTTTTTCATTTATCATTTTTAGTTTTTTAGTTTTGATTGATATTTATATTATTTTTCTAAGTTTTTGGTTAAAATCTTTATTAAACTCTGTTTTTAATCCAGATACCGACACCTCATAAGCTGTTTTTGTAATCACACCATTAGTTTCGCTAACCTTTTGGTATTCTCGACTTTGGATTCTTCCTACAAGTTCTATTCTATCGCCAACGGATAAAGTATTAACAAATCTTGCATTTCTTCCCCAAGCGATACAAGGAATGTAGTCCGATTTATTATAAGCCCTATTGACTGCTATCAATAAATCAGAAATTTCTCGTTTAAACGGTGTTGTTCTATACATTGGTGGTTTGCAAATATATCCGCTTAATTCTACCGTGTTTGGATTAACGTCCGTTCTTTTTTCGCAAATACTTCTAGCAAATACGGTTAGCATTAATTTGCTTTTAATTTCGTCCAATTTGTTGTACGATCTAAATTGACCTTCAACCGTTATTTCCTCTCCGACATCCATATTGATATCGTCCATCAATCTTTCTGATATTGTTACAGGCAACAAATCAGATTGCCCCGAAAGTCTTGGAACGTCCAACCTAAATTCGTAAAATCCCTCTCCATAAACCTCGTGGCTATACCGTGGCTCATCGTAGATTTTACCCGTCAACGTAACTCTATTATTAGCAGTTTCCTCGTAATTCATAATTTTCTCCTTATTTATATTATTTTCCGTTATTAGTGCGGATTTGTTTTCCTTGGCTGTCGATTTTATAATTATCCTTATATATCAAACTTCCGACATCGACAAGTTTCAAGCCTTTTGCTAATATCCCCTCAATAATTTTTGGCAAGGCTTCTACTATATGATCGCTGTTATTGTGAAACAATACAATGGACCCCCCTTTTACCGACTTCAAGACTCTAGTTAATATTATTTCTGCCGATAAACCTTTCCAATCAAGTGAATCAACGCTCCATTGAATGCAGTACATATGCTTACTTTTAAGCGTTTCAATAAGCGCATTATCATAATCACCGAATGGCGGTCTAAATAGTTCGGGCATTTTACCTGTAATTTTTTCAATCTTTTGATTGGTAATGTCTATTTCTTCATTTAACTTTTTTCTATCCAGCCCTTTCATGCTGTAGTGATGCTCGCTGTGATTGCCAATCTCAATATCGTGTTCGTGAATATATTTTGCCATTTCCTCGTTTGCCTCTATCCAAATTCCCGTCAAAAAGAAAGTCGGCTTTACTCCGTAGCTACAACAAATATCAACTATGCTTTTTGTTTTATCGCTTCCCCATGAC
The DNA here is from genome assembly GCA_945482995.1 of uncultured Clostridia bacterium. Taxonomy (GTDB): domain Bacteria; phylum Bacillota; class Clostridia; order Christensenellales; family CAG-1252; genus RUG14300. Next base: position 15,407 of record CALYRM010000035.1, read on the forward strand.
GCATCAAACGATATTGCAACGCAACTTTCACTATCAGTTGAGTATATAGGCAATTGCTTTTTTTCCGCCGAAACGGTGAATACTGTTACGCATACCGTTACAATAACAACCGCCGTGACCACCGCTAACAAAGTGATTAAATGCTTCTTTCTTATTACCGCAAACATATTATATCTCCTCTCAATAAAACATTACTGTATTCTTTTGTCGAATTAATACTAATAATTTCTAATAATGTTTATGTTTATAATGCTAGTATTTAGAACAATAAAATAAAAAAAAGCTCGCTTAAATGCGAGCCTTAATGTCATTCCGAGCAATGCCGAGGAATCTCCTCTATATTGTCATTCCGAGCGGAACGAAGTGGAGTCGAAGGTGAATTGACAGCTTTGCTGTCATCCCGAGCGAAGTCGAGGGACCTCATCCACTTTAGCATCATCGAGCCAACAGAATGTCATTCCGAGCAACGTCGAGGAATCTCATCCACATTGTCATTCCGATGGCAAGATAAACCATCCGCGTGTTTCGCAAAGTGTTAGTGCTTATATAGAGAATTTAACACTCCGTGCGCTTGCACTTCGGTCGAAATAACAACATTAATTATTATTTTCTTCTTTTATTATGTTGAGTCCCTACACTATTCGCCGGCGGATTCCAATCTATCAAGCAGTGTGGTCCTTTACCTATCAAATCGGTACGACCATTTTCAATGAGCGCGGCTTTGACAAGGTGATAATTTTCAGGTCTATTGAATTGGAGCAACGCCCTTTGTGTTTGCTTTTCAAGCTTTGATTTTGGAATAAAAACCTCTTGCATGTTATCGGGATTAATGCCTGTATAGTACATGCAAGTAGATTTTGTTGAAGGAGTTGGATAAAAATCTTGAACCTGCTCGGGAATATATCTAACGCTTTTTAAATATTCCGCTAATAATATTGCATCCTTTGTGGTACATCCCGGGTGCGATGAAATTAAGTAGGGAATTAAATATTGTTTTTTGCCAATTTCTCTATTTAATTCGTCATATCTCTCTTTAAACTTTTTGTAGACTTCAAAACTCGGCTTATTCATAAGTTTTAAAACCTCGTCCGAACAATGTTCGGGTGCGACCTTTAATTGTCCGCTTATATGATTTTCGACAATTTCCTTTAAGTATTTGCCGTCTTTATCCATAAGAAGATAATCAAAACGGATTCCCGATCTTATAAACACCTTTTTTACTCCGTCCATTTCTCTTAATGTTCGTAAAATATCCATATACTCGGACTCGTCTGCATTAAGTGCGGTGCAAGGATTGAATCCTATACAAGTTTTGTCTTTACAAGCGCCCAAGGTATCTTGTTTTTTACAAGACGGAATTCTAATATTTGCAGTTGGACCGCCAACATCGTGAATATACCCCTTAAAATCCTTATCTTTAATCAAAATTTTTGCTTCGTCAATCAAGGATTCTTTACTTCTTGCTTGTACGTGACGGGATTGGTGATATGTAATTGCGCAGTAGTTGCAAGCGCCGAAACAACCTCTAACCGAAGTCAGTGAAAACTTTACCTCGGCAAGAGCCGGCACACCCTCTTTATAACTTGGGTGATAATTTCTTTCATAAGGCAGCGCATAGATAGAATCCAAAACCTTTTGTTCGAGTGGAAATTGAGGTGGATTTTGCACTACATAGCTATCTTTATGTTTTTGAATTAAGGTCTTTGCATAAAACGGATCAAGGTTTTTAGACTGTATGTTAAAGGCTTTACAATAAGCCTTTTTATCGTTCTTAACCTCTTCAAAGGACGGACAAAAGATTGCATCGCCTGCTTCAATCTTTTTTAGAAGCCCCTTGCCAAAATGCTCGTATTCGGACAAATACGCCGTTCCCCTAATATCTTTTAGAGATGTTACGGGGACATTTTTCTTTAATAGTCTTGTTATCTCAAACCATGGATTTTCACCCATTCCATAAATCAACAAGTCTGCTTTTGAATCTACTAATAAAGACGGCTTTACACTATCTGACCAATAATCATAATGGGCAAATCTACGAAGTGAGGCTTCGATTCCACCAATTATAACGGGAGTGTCGGGGAATAATTCTTTTAGTTTTCTACTATAAACGGTAACCGCTCTATCTGGTCTTTTTCCTATTTTTCCACCTTCGCTATACTCATCTTTTTGACGGCGTTTTTTCGCAACCGTGTAGTGAGATACCATGCTATCTACCACGCCACCGCTAATCAAAAATGATATTCTTGGAATTCCAAATCTCTTATAATCCTCATCCGTTTGCGGTTGTGGTATCAAGCAAATAGAAAAACCTTGACTTTCGATAAGCCTAGAAATTAGCGCATGTCCAAAAGACGGATGGTCGACATACGCATCTGCCGTAATCATTATAAAATCGGGTTGACCGTTAAATTCTTCTCTAAAAATAGGTAAAAAACTCATAATCTTTAATAATAAAACCGCGTAGCACTTATACTTAATGTGCAATTGACCAATGCTCATTATAACTGTTCGTATGCTTCGCTACAAGTCGGTGCTTGTATAGAGATCCCTCGACTACGCTTTCAGGATGACAATATGGATGAGATTCTTCGACGTTGCTCAGAATGACAATATGGCATGAATGTCTATCCGTATGCTTCGCAAAGAGTCGGTGCTTGTAGTGAGGTCCCTCGACTACGCTCGGGATGACAGCGGTGCTGTCAATTAGATCCTCACGACTCCGTTGCACTCCGCTCAGGATGACAATTTTTGGCACAGTAT
>CALYRM010000036.1 GCA_945482995.1 uncultured Clostridia bacterium
CATGTCATTCCGACCGAAGTGGAGGAATCTAATCCAAATTCTCATCCTTAAGCGTAGTCGTAAGGATCTCATCCACTCTTTGTTGGAACAAAGAATGAAATCTGCCTTGATTGGCAGATGAAATCCCTACAGGATGAAATCACTTCGTGATGAAATCCGCTTTCTAAGCGGGTTTTGGACTTCGTGATTGTATAGTGTAGTCATTCTCAAGCGTAGTAGTGAAGTCGTGAGGATCTCATCCAAATGTCATCCTGAAAGCGTTGTGCAACGGAGTCGTAAGGATCTAATCCGCTTTTATCTTTGTAGATGTCTCCACTTCGGTCGACATGACAATTGGATGAGATGTCTCCACTACGGTCGACATGACGTTACATGGATATTGTCATCCCGAGCAACGTCGAGGGACCTCATCCACTCTTTGTTGGAACAAAGAATGAAATCTGCCTTGATTGGCAGATGAAATCCTTACAGGATGAAATCACTTCGTGATGAAATCCGCCTTTCACGCGGGTTTTGGAATGCGTGATTTGTATGGTGTGGTGGTTGTCATTCCGACCAACCACAATGTCATTCTGACCGTATTTTATTAATGTGTAATCCTAATCGTCATTTTACCTAACTTTTTAATGTATTTTTAACAAGTAAATGTTAGAATGTTAAAAAAGGAGGGGCGTATGCGTATATTACTTGTAGAAGACTCATTAAGCCTATCTGATGCCTTAAAAACCGTTCTTCAAAAGGAAAAATATGAGGTAGAAGCAGCTTTTGACGGCGAAATGGGTTTGTCAATGGCACTAGAAAATATATTTGATTTAATTATTTTAGATGTCTTAATGCCAAAGAAAAATGGTTTTGAGGTTCTTGCCGAAATAAGAAAACAGGGGTTGTCCGTTCCTATTTTGATGCTGACTGCCCTTAGCCAAGAAAAAGATAAAATCAAGGGTTTAGATACAGGTGCAGACGATTATTTGGCAAAACCGTTTTCAATTCCTGAATTGTTGGCGCGCGTTAGAGCGTTGACGAGACGGAAAGGCGAGATTATAGAGAACAACGAACTTGTGTTTATGGAAACCAAGTTAAGTTTAACCAATCATACCTTATATTATAAGGATAAAAGCGTTAAACTCTCTGTCAAAGAGTTTAACATAATGCATTATTTTTTCACCAATCCCAAAATGGTTGCCGAGAAAGAAAAAATGATATATAAGGTTTGGGGCTTTGAAAATGATTTTGAATCTAATAATTTAGAGGTTTATATTTCATTTTTAAGACGAAAACTCAACTTCCTAAATACGCCGTTTCAAATTAATTCCATAAGAGGTATAGGTTATCAATTACTTCCGAAACAAATATAAAAGATTACCAATGTTGACAAGGTTGAAGTTACGCTTCACTCTTGCTACTATCCTAATTGCAGCGCTGTTGTTATTAATCGTAATGACAGCGGTTGTTTTAGTTACCGGAGTAGAAATAAGACTTGAAATCAACCACAAAATAGAAAGGTCGTTAGATATTGGCAGTGTTTTAATTTATGATACGAAAATTGATCTTGAAAATGTAGATTGTATGCTCGTTGCTTATCATGACGGCAAGTATTTCACCGCAAGAAGTGAGTTATATACCGAGGAAGAACAAAGCGAATTGATAAGTTTGATGTTTACCTCTAAGGATGATCCATATTTTACATACCAAAACAAAAAATTTGTATGGGGCGAAAGACAGTTGGAAAATGGTTATTTATATGCGCTTTATGATGCAACCGGCGAATATGGCGCAATCATACACACTTGGAGAGTAAGCATTATTGCATACAGCGGACTTCTTGTCGCTATTGCTATAATCGCTTGGTTTTTGTCATCATCTGTAGTTCGACCTGTAGACAATGCTCTTGAAAAACAAAAGGATTTGATTGCCAACGCTTCGCACGAGTTGAAAACACCCATAACAATTATCGAAACAGATATATCACTTGCAAAAAGCATAATCGGAGATAACCCCGAGGCAACGAAATGGCTTGATAGTATTGACACACAAGCAAAGCGTATGAATGCACTTGTAAAACAAATGCTTGAATTATCAAAACTAGAAAGTAACGATTCCTTGGTTGTAGAAAACGTCAAAATAAGCGAATTAATTGAAAGTATGACTCTTGAATATGAAGCAGGTTGTTTTGAAAAGAACATAACGCTAACCTATAATATTCCAAGTGAAATCGAAATTAATTCGGATCAAGATAAAATAACAAGGCTTGTAAGTATACTTTTGAATAATGCTTATAAGTATACCGACGTCGGAGGTGAAATCAAGGTTGAACTTGAAAATAAAAAGGACAACGTAATTTTTACAATAACCAACACAGGCGCTGGAATTCCAAAAGATAAAATTTCTCATATCTTCGAGAGATTTTATAAGGTCGACGAATCGCATACAGGAGAAAGCAATTCGTTTGGCTTAGGGTTAGCAATCGCAAAATCGTTGGTGGATTCACTTTGTGGCTGGATAAAATGCGAAAGTAAAGAAAACGAGTATACAAAATTCGTGTTTTCTATTCCATCAAACCCTAAATAAAAGAGCAAAGCACTTTTACTTAACGTGCAATGCGCACTTAAACGATATTCTCAAGCGTCTTTTAATAAGCAGAAGAAAATAATCCTTGTACCAATCGGCAATAAATAATAATCAAATTATTACTAATACTAAGGTTATGTTGATAATCTTAGTATTTTTTTTACCCATAATAGTACTTGCAAAGGCTCGATTAAATAATGAAGCCATTATTATCGAACTATATGTTTTTGGAGTAAAGATTATTAATATTGGTTTTGTCTATAAAGAAAAGCGAATTACGATAAACGGCAAAAGACTTGGTTTTAAGAAAAAGATATTAAAAAAGAAAAAAGGTTTCGAAATATCTCCAAAAATAATAATTGACTTGAATTTTCAATTTTTCGTGCAGTTAGAACGCTTATTTTCCCCCTCGGAAATTGCATTATCAAGTGTGGCAAGAAAATTCACCCCAAATAATCTTCATATATCGCTTATTAATCAAAAGCAAGACGAAATAGGGTTGTCGGTTTATGGAAATTTTACAATTTTTAAAATAATTTATTGCCTTTTATCAAATACTAAACGTAAGAAATAGCAATTAATGTGCAATATACATTATCGTTCTTGGCAATAAACGTCATTCGAGTACAGCATAATGGCTGTCACGTTGCACGTTAAATAAAAGTGCTTTGTACTTTCATTACATATGAATGATACAGAATTATTTTCAATTATGGTAAACAATTTAAAAGAGTTAGTTGATTCGGATACCGTTATTGGCAAGGTTATCAACACACCAAACGACAGTATGGTTATTCCAATATCTAAGGTATCGGTTGGGATAGTTTCGGGAAGCGGAGAATCAAAAGAAGTGGCTTTCAAAAAGGGAAGTCAAACGGTAGGTGGCGGCGGCGCAGGCGGTTCGGTTACCCCGTTGGGATTTTTAGTTCTTTCCAAAACTAATACAAAATTTATCACAGTAGACAAAGAAGAGGGAAATAAATGGAGCAATTTATTCAATTCGGCAATAGACGTTCTAAAACCCGAAAAGTAATTGTTACTTGTATTAGCGTTTTGCTGTTTGTTGTGTTTCTTTTTACAACAAACGGCTCAAATATTTATCTTGAAGCAACAGGGGAAACCGACGAAGAAAGTGTTGAATGTGTGGCGGTTTCTTCTCCTAATATAGTTATAGAAGCGAGTAGCGGTAGAGTTCTAACGGGATTAGGGATACATCAAAGAATGGAGCCTGCAAGCACGACAAAAATATTGACTGCAATTGTTGTTTTGGAAAATATGAGCGTCGAAGATTATGTTATTGTTCCAAAAGAAGCAACGTTGACCGAGGGTTCGTCCATTTACCTAAAAGCAGGTGAAAAATGGAAAATAAAAGACTTGCTCTATGGATTAATGCTTAGATCGGGTAATGATGCTGCGGTAACTTTAGCATTAGCACTAGGCGGAATAGAAAAGTTTGCTTTACTTATGAATATGACGGCAATAAAAGCAGGGGCATATAACTCAAATTTTGTTAATCCGCACGGCTTGCATGACGATAACCATTATACAACCGCTTATGACTTAGCAAAAATCACAGCTTATGCTTATCGAAACGAAGAATTTGTTAAAATTGTATCTACCGAGAAATACGCTTATGATTATTTAAATGAAGAAAGACGGGTATTTACAAATAAAAACAAACTTTTATTTGTATTTGATGGTGCAAACGGCGTGAAAACCGGGTTTACCCAAAAATCGGGTAGATGTTTGGTGTTTGGTGCAAAAAGAAAAGATATGCAACTTATATCGGTAGTTTTGAATGAACCCGATATGTGGCAAAAATCAGCCTCACTTATGGAAACTTGTTTTTCGGAATATCAATTAAGAAGAGTATTGTCAAAGGACGATATTAAGGAAATTGATTATGGCGACAAAACTATATCCGTGCATGTTAAAAACGACCTATACTATCCTATGAAAGAAAACGAAATTGATAATTTGAAATACGAGTATACCATAAAAAGCAATGTTAAAAAGGTTACTTCTCGTTTGGAAATTGGTAGCATTAGCATAAAACTTGCAAATCACTTGATTTTTTTTGAAAAACTCTATATAATGTAACTACTAATTACAAAAGGTAGTGTTCATTATGAGAATCAACAAATTTATTGCAGAATGTGGAATCACCTCTCGCCGTGGTGCGGATGAATTGATTAAGCAAGGCGTTGTCAGCGTTAACGGAAAGATAACAACCGAATTGGGCTTGGACGTCAATCCCGACGTAGATAAGGTTTTTGTTCAAGGAAAAAGAGTAAAGCTTGTAAATAGGCAGGTTTATATTATGTTTTACAAACCAAAGGGTGTTATTTGCTCTGCAAGCGATGAACACGGTAGAAAAACAGTATACGACTATTTAGATATTAAGCAAAAGCTTGCAATCGTCGGTAGACTTGACTACGATAGTGAAGGGCTATTGCTTTTGACCAATGACGGCGATATGGTAAACAAACTTACTCATCCATCAAATAAAATTCCAAAGACTTATTTAGTTAAAACCGAGGGTGAGTTCACCGCCGATGAAATCAAAAAATTAAAAGGTAAGGTTGATATAGGCGAGGGCGAAGAAACGTCTGGCGCAAACGTTGTACTGTTAGAATCAGGAGACGGTAAGAGTAAGCTTCAAATAACGTTGCGTGAGGGTAAAAATAGAGAAATTAGAAGAATGTGCGAAAGCTTGAACAAAAACGTAATCTTTTTGAAGAGAATCGAGATTGCAGGCGTACGGTTGGGTGGCTTGGCAAGAGGCACATATCGTTATTTAACACCAAGAGAAATTAATTTGCTAAAAAAGGCATAATCCTTCTATAAAATGTCATTCCGACCATAAAAAATGTCATTCCTAATATATAAAATGTCATTCTGAGCGGAGCGTAGCGTAGTCGTAAGAATCTCATCCTTGTTCGTCATCCTGGCCACTACCGTGTCATCCCGACCCATACAATGTCATTCCGAGCGTAGTCGAGGAATCTAATCCTTGTTCGTCATCCTGAAAGCGTTGCGAAGTGAAGTCGTAAGGATCTAATCCTTGTTCGTCATCCTGAGCGGAACGAAGTGAAGTCGTAAGGATCTAATTGACAGCACCGCTGTCATCCCGAGCAACGTCGAGGGACATATACGCTTTATTGATTGTAGATGTCTCCACTGCGGTCGACATGACATCACATGGATATTGTCATCCTGAAAGCGTTGCGTAGCGTAATCGTAAAAATCTCATCCTTGTCCCTTATCCCGTCCAACGTGAATGGATCTATCAAAGTCGCGAATCTCAGGTTTTGTGATTATTTTAGTAGGTATTTAGCCATTCGTTTGCTGTAATGTACGCAGTAGATTAATGGCTTTTTTTACGTTCAAATAACAATATATCGTTATAAAGTATATTGTTAAAACATAGTATTTAGTATGGATATTACATTTTGCGAATTGAGAAGTAAAGCAGTAATCAATATGAACGATGGCAAAAATTTGGGACATATAATTGATTTAAGCATAAACGGAACAGGTCAAGTCTTAGGTCTCATTTTACCTAACGAGAAATCACTTTTCAAAGGTGTTGTCAATGCTAATAGCGTATTTGTTCCGTGGCAGTCAATTTGCAGAATAGGTGATGACACCATTTTGGTCAATATAGGAATAGAAAAAATATGCTAAGACATTATATAAAATGTCATTCCTAATATATAAAATGTCATCCCTAATATATAAAATGTCATCCTTAATATATAAAATGTCATCCTGAGCCACTACCATGTCATGTCGACCGAAGTGGAGACATCTCATCCGCATTGTCATCCTGAGCGGAACGAAGTGAAGTCGTAAAGATCTACAACCAAATGTCATCCTGAGCGTAGCGTAGTCGTAAGGATCTCATAAAAATGTCATTCTGAGCGGAGTGCAACGGAGTCGTAAGGATCTAATCCTTGTTTGGATGTAGATGTCTCCACTACGGTCGACATGACAGTTGGTTGAGATGTCTCCACTGCGGTCGACATGACGTTATAAGAATATTGTCATCCTGAGCAACGTCTTAAGGATGTCATCCGCATTACATTGCACGTTTGAGTAGAAATAATCGAACGTGGCGGAAAGATTTTAAGGAACAAGATTTAGTAAAAATCTCCAAAATTGCTTTACAAAACACAATATATTGTATATAATTTTTATCGGAGTAAATTAATTATGAAATGTAAGTATTGTGGCTGTTTAGAAAGTAAGGTGGTAGATAGCAGAATGGCGGATGGTAGCACTTCGATAAGAAGGCGTAGAGAGTGTGTCCGTTGTGGTAAAAGGTTTACAACTCTAGAAATTATTTCAGAACCTGCCGTTTACGTTATTAAAAAGGGCGGCGGTAGACAAGAATTTGATGTTCAAAAAATACGTTCCGGGATTGTCAAGGCGTGTGAAAAAAGACCTATTTCAATTTCTAAAATCGATAACTTGATGATTGGAATCGAAAATAAAATTAGAAGCTTAGGGCAAAGTGAAATACCGAGTGAAAAAATCGGCGATATAGTTATGGACGCCATAAAGGATTTAGATGATGTTGCATACGTTAGATATGCAAGCGTTTATAAGGAGTTTAAAGACATCGATACCTTTATGAAAGAGATTAGCGAAATTTTGAACAAAAAGAAAAATGGATAACTATTTTTCGAGAAAGAGCGGTAAAACCGTAAAATTGACTAAGCACATTGGCGAATTATATCCCGAATTGTCCTATAACTTTTTGATGAAGTTGATAAGAAAAAGAGACGTGTTCGTTAACGGAGCAAGAGCAAACGCAGATAGCGAGTTAAAAAAAGGCGATCTCGTTTCTCTTTTTTTATTGCCAAAAGCAGTTCCTGTTGATATTTGTTTTGAAAACGATTATATATTTTGCGTGAATAAACCAAAGGGTTTGCAAAGTGACGGAGATTATTCGCTAAAAAGTCTCATAAAGTACGTCAAACCCGAAAGCGTAATGATAAATAGACTCGATACCAACACGTCGGGATTAGTTTTATTTGCGAAAAACGAAGAAGTTGCCGATTATATCATTTCCGCAATGAATAGGGGAGAAATAGAAAAAACGTATTCCGCAACCGTTTATGGTGAAGTCAACTTTAAAAATACTTTAATTAAGGGATATTTAGTAAAAAATGCGGATGCAGGAAGAGTGAAAATCTATCATTCTCCCATAAAAGGCAGCGTCGAAGTATCAATAATTTGTACGACAAAGGCTAAAAGGGACGGGCTAACCTATTTAGAAGTTGTTTTGCATAATGGCAAAACTCACCAAATAAGAGCGCAGTTAGCTGACGCAGGTTATTTTATAATAGGCGATGGAAAGTACGGTAATGATAAAATCAATAGATTGTATGGTTATAAAAGTCAAGAGTTAAAGGCTATTAAACTAAAATTTAACTTGTCCGACGATAGATATAATTTATCGGGCTTAGTTATTTCATTGTAAAATCCGTAGTTCGTCATTCCGACCGACCAATAAGGATATTGTTCGTTAAACTACGCACTTTGCTTTGTTTCCGCCTTAGTTTTTATTCCTTAAAAGGTACGCTTTCATTTTTTGAAGCGCCTTTTTTTCTATCCTTGAAATATACGACCTCGATATATTTAGTCTGCTTGCAACTTCTCTTTGAGGTACTCGTTCCTCTCCAAATAAGCCATATCTAAGTTTGATTATCAAAAATTCACGTTCGGAGAGTGTTGCCAACATAAGTTGTCTTATTTCCTCGGTCAACTCTTGACTTTCGATAGTTTTTCCAACCTTGTATTGATCATCGCTTAAAGTGTCGCCTAATGAAATCTCGTTGCCGTCTTTATCTCTGCCAATTGGTTGAAATAGCGAAACGTTTACAAAATTCTTTTTATTTGCTCTTATAAACATAAGTATTTCGTTGTCGATACATTTTGCCGCATATGTAGAAAACTGTGTGCCTTTATCAACGTTAAAACTTCTAACCGCTTTCAAAAGACCGCAAGAACCAATTGAAATCAGTTCTTCCTGTTCTATGGTTTGTGAATATTTTTTTGAGACATGAACAACCAATCTCATATTGTGAGCGACTAATTCCTCGGTTGCCGCTTTGTCTCCGCTTTGACTTTTTTTGAAAAGATTGTATTCGGTTTCCTTGTCGAGCGGCTTTAAAAACCCCGATTCTTTTGATTGGGAGTTATGTGTATTATTGAAGTTTGTATCTATACGAAAACTCATAATAGAGTATATTCTTATAGAAAAAATAAATTGTTTGTCCTTAAAAAGATAGCCGAAAAAATATCCATGTTCGTCATCCTGAGCGAAGCGTAGCGTAGTCGTGAGGATCTCATCCTTATTATGTCATGTCGACCGAAGTGGAGACATCTCGTCCGCTTTGTCATCCTGAGCGGAGTCGAGGAATCTCTCCATACTGTCATCCTGAGCGGAGTGCAACGGAGTCGTGAGGATCCCATCCACACTTTGATAGTATAACAAAGAATGAAATCTGCCTTGATGGGCAGATGAAATCCTTACAGGATGAAATCACTTCGTGATGAAATCCGCACTTCGGCGGGTTTTGGACTTCGTGATTTGTATGGTGTGGCGGTCGTCATCCTGTCCTATACAATGTTATCCTGAGCGGAGCGTAGTCGTAAGGATCTAATAATAATGTCATCCTGAGCGAAGCGTAGCGTAGTCGTGAGGATCTCATCCTTGTTTGGATGTAGATGTCTCTACTACGGTCGACATGACAGTTGGATGAGATGTCTCCACTGCGTTCGACATGACTTGATATGGATATTGTCATCCCGAGCAACGTCGAGGGAGCTAACCTTATTCCCTCACACTCAAACTAATAGAAAGAAGTATAACTTCACACACTAATTCCAAAGCATTCAAGCAGTAATAAAACAATTTATTGACCTTTTACTGTGATATTATTAAAAAAACAGAGGAATTTGTTCTAAATCGCTTTGAAAAATTATCAAACGATGATACAATTAAGTTGCAAGTTGATCAGACAATCGCACGAAATGTGAGGAAAGTCCGAGCACCATAGGACAGAGTGCCGGCTAACTACCGGTGAAGGCGACTTCAAGGAAAGTGCAACAGAAATATACCGCAGATTTATCTGTAAGGGTGGAAAGGCGAGGTAAGAGCTCACCGAGGGAATAGTAATATTCCTTGCCCTGTAAACCCCACTCGGTGCAAGTAAGGAGGGTTAAAGTTGTCCGCCACCTCCGCATACGCTAGAACCTATTGGTAACAATAGGTCAAGAAAGATGATTGTCAAATACAGAACTCGGCTTACAGATCAGCCTTGTACCCACCGAAAGGTGGGGATTTTTTTTTATGTGCAAAGTATTAAAAGGATTAGGTTTCTCGACTACACAAGGATTAGATCCTTACGACTTCACTTAACTACGCTTTCAGAATGACATTCGGTTATTTTGTCATTCCGAGCGTAGTCGAGGGTGAATTGACAGCTCCGCTGTCATCCCGAGCAAAGTCGAGGGACCTATCCGCTTTTATGGAATAGATGTCTCCACTTCGGTCGACATGACAATTTATAGATTGGAATGACGGAATAAGGATGAGATCCTCACGACTTCGCTACGCAACGCTTGAGGATGACGTTATATGGGTAAGAATGACAACCACCACACCATACAAATCACGAAGTCCAAAACCCGCGTGAAAGGCGGATTTCATCACGAAGTGATTTCATCCTGTAGGGATTTCATCTGCCAATCAAGGCAGATTTCATTCTTTGTTGGACTAACAAAGAGTGGATGAGATCCTTACGACTCCGTTGCACTCCGCTCAGAATGACATAATATGGCATGAATGTCTATCCGTATGCTTCGCAAAGAGTCGGTGCTTGTAGTGAGGTCCCTCGACTACGCTCGGGATGACAGCGGTGCTGTCAATTAGATCCTTACGACTACGCTACGCTCCGCTCAGGATGACGAAAAAGGATTAGATTCCTCCACTTCGGTCGGAATGACATTATATAAGGTTGGAATGACAAATCACAATAGTGTCAATAATGACTTTATGATTTATTGTATTATTGTATTATCACTATTAATAATATTGAGTTTGCTTTTTGCGTTCAGGAAAGAAAGTGAATATCCCGAATTTATGTCAATAAGCGATTTAGCGCAGAACGTTAGAGTTATTGAGCGTACAGGACGAGGCGTTTCGATGCATAGACTCAAAAATACCTTAATTTATCAATATAGATTGATATTGAAAAAACTTTCAAAGGGGAAAGAACTCTATTCATTTGAAAAATGGCTTGCCGATAATCATTATAAACTTTTGGCAACTTTGGCAGAGTGTCAAAGAGCGCATTTTTATAGGTTACCGCACTCGTTTAGCGTGCCTAGAATTATAATTATTGCACGATTTGCCGTTAATAGGGGGTATGACACAAGTATTCAAAACCTTATGGACTTTCTAAAAGAAGTGCAAAAGTCAGTTGATTTGGACTATTCAGAGTTAAGTAATTTTAGAAATGCCGTTTGTTTCGCCGAATTAGAAAAGGCGGTAAAATGCGCAAGGTATTCAATCACCCTTCACAAAATTGAATTAATGGCTAAAAAATCAAAAACAGTTACCAAAGGGAGTGATGAGTTTCTATTCTTTTATTCAAAATACCATACCCTTCCTGATGGTTTTTTAGGGGCAACAAACGAAGCGAATATTGATTTTTTCGATACGTTAATAAGTTACGAACTAACTATGAAAAGATCGGTTACAATTATTGACGGCGCTAATACCTTATCGGGAAAAGCCGTGCTTCCTTTTTATTCGATAATCGATAAGACTTTCACTAGCATAAAGGGATATGAAAACGTTAGTATTGTAACAAAGTGCGCTATGATGCGAAAAGTATGCGCGTTATCAAATAAACTGAACGCTCCCGAACTTGCCGTTGCCGAGGCTGCGGTTTATTTGAGCAATTTAACTAATAAGGATATATCAATAATCATATACGACAGAAAATACTTAAAAAACTACATTAAAAATGGTAGAATCAAGGGAGAGGGCAAGAGAATAAAAACGTATATTTACGTATCTTTGGTTTTGCTATTGTCGTTAATTTGCTTTTTGCCACTTGCAATTTCGACTGACATATATACAATCTTTTACATTCCAATGCTTTTTTTATTAGTTTTGAGACCTTTGGAATTTGTATTGAAAAGACTTTTTAGTTACACCCCGCGACTTCCCAATTTTGCTTGTGGCTATAAGGTTTTACCCGAGGGCGCCGAAACAATAGTCGTTGTATCTCAATTTGTAAATAGCGCGGAAAAAATGGCGGAAAGTTATAATAAACTTCTTACACTTTCAAAAAATTGCCTTGACGAAAAAGTCACTTACGTTTTGTTGGTTGATTTTCCTTCATACGTTGATAAGCCTCTTGACGAAGAGAAAGAAATAGTTGATTATATTAAAAATTTAAGCATAAGCGATAGAACGGTTATATTGGTAAGAAGAAGGATTTTTGAGGACGGCGCATTTGTCCCGTATGAAAGAAAAAGGGGCGCTATTCTCGATTTGTTTGGTAGCATTTTAAACAATAACTATGATAAATTCGAAATTGTAAAAGGTAAATTGAACAAGGCTAATTTTGCAATTCTACTTGATGACGACTCTGCATTGTTGCCTGAAACAATTATTAATTCGATTAATACAATGCTTCACCCGTATAATGCAAAGTACGACTTGATGACTTATGGTACAAAAATAAACAAACATTCAATAAAAACAGAATACTCGCTAAGATTTTCCGAGGACGGAAGCATTGACCATTATCCTGCTTATAGCGATATTTATTCGGATGTTTTCGATCTTGCGCTATATTGCGGTAAAGGAATTGTAAGAATAAAAAATTATTACGAAAAATTGGCGGAATATTTCCCCGATAAACGAATTTTAAGTCATGACTTGATAGAGGGCGCCGTTTTGAAAAGCGGTAGCCTAAAACAATGCGTTTACGAGGACGCACCGCAAAACTTTAAAGGAGATAGCGCAAGAAGTGCAAGGTGGCAAAAGGGTGACGTTTTGCTTCTTCCATATGTAGGCGCAAAAGTTAAAAACAAGCATAATAAAAAAATCAGTAATAACGTAAATCCATTATATAAGTTGATACTATTTATCAACGCAACTAATGGAGTAAGGGATTTTTTCTTTATCCTTTCGGTGTTTTTAGGGATTGTGAGCGGTCATTTCTACTTTTGTTTAGTTGCAGTGACGTTTTTGGTAATCCCTTACGTACTTAATTTATTTGGCGCTTTTTTACAGTTATTTAAAAATATACGTTTGCGCTACGTGCTTAGGGATATGTTTAGGATTTTTGCTCACCTTATGGAAAGAATATTCTTTTTGCCATTCTATGCGGTGCAAGGAATATGGATATATCTTGTAACAACCTTTAAAAGCGCGTTCGGCAAAAAATCCCTTTTGACTTGGCAACCCTTTTTTATGTCGCAAAAGAAGAGTGGCTTTTTTGCGTATTCAAGATTATTCTTACCATCAAAATTGTTTGTATCAAGCCTAGCGTTAATAAGCGGAAATCCTTATTTTGTAGCCTATGCAGGCTTATTTGTTTTCTACGCTTTTATTGTATATAAAGGTAAATATCTTGAAAACAAGTACGATTATGACGAAAATATCTCAATAAAAGAAATTGCCAATAAAACCTACACTTATTTTGATACTGCAATGAAAAACGGACTTCCAATTGACAACGTGCAGTACTATCCTATCGTAAAAGGAACCAATATGAGTTCTCCAACCGATATGGGTTTTGCAATACTTAACGAAATCGCTGCGGTTGAATTGGGAATAATCACGTCCAATGTTGCAGAGAAAAAGATTATCACGATTTTAAAAAATATGAAGAAACTGAAACGCTATAAAGGACATTTTTATAATTGGTACAACGTGGAAACCTATGAAGCGATGTATCCGTATAGCATTTCAACGGCGGATAGCGCAAACCTCAATGCAAGTCTATATTGCTTAATTAGTTACGCAAACAATAGGGGTAACGATGAATTGGCTAAATTGGCTCGTGAACTAAATGAAGCCGACTATTCTTTTTTGCTCGACGAGGATAAGGATTTACTCTATATTTCATTCTATCCCAATGAAAAAAGAGGGGAAGGACATTATGATTTATACGAAAGCGAGGCAAGACTCAGTTACTATATTGCAATAAGTAGAGGTATTGCCGTGAGTACTTGGTTTAATCTTTCAAGGAATTATATAGGATACAAAGGTAATACCGTGTTGAGTTGGTACGGCTCGGTATTCGAATATATGGAGCCGACCATATTCTTAGACAGCCCACGTTTTACAATGCAAGAAATGACCGAAAAAAACGTTTGTAAAATTCATAGCCTTAATAGTTATAAGGGCTGTTTTGGTGTGTCTGAAAGTGGATATAAAGAATTAAACGAGGATTTTCATTATAAATACAAGCCTAACGGACTAAAAACGCTTGCAGAAAGTTTAGAGCAAGGCGAATACGTTTATTCTCCATATTCGTGCATTTTGTGTTTGCCATATTCTAAAGGTGAAGTCGGCGTTAGTTTAGCCGAATACGTTAAGAACGGTTTGTTGAGTCAAAATGGTTTTTATGAGGGGTTAAGCGAAAAGGGTATAGTGTTTATGAGTATGACGCACCACCAAGGAATGATTATGTGTCAAATTGCCAATAGACTATCAAACCAAGTTTTCCATAGACTGTTTATGCAAAATGCAGCGCTTAACGCCATGAACCTACTTCTTACCGAACCCTACATTCGAACCCGTGCAACAATAAAGAAAACGTTACCTTATTTTATTCCTAAAACAAAATCTAACGTCATTGAAATGAATAACGAGTTGTATCAAGTAGGCGTTTTGGTTGGTGATGATTATAGTATTGCCTATTCGTCAACGGGAAGTAATAGGACGGTATTCAAGGGAGTAGATTTGTCTCCATTTTACGGAGTCGGGTACGAAGGCAAACTCACCTATATAAAGAACGAAGAACACGACGAATACGGTCTTATTTATTCTCATGAAACAAAGGGGTATTATTGCAATAATTATATATCTTTTATAAACAATGCGCAAAAAGTTGAAGAGACAATTAAGTTGACTCCAAACGGAAAGGGGGAAATCAGAAGATTAAAATTTTTGGAAGTCAATATGTTTTATTCGATTATTCACACCTTTGACGTTTTATTGGCAGGGCTCAACGAAATGTATTCTCATAAATGCTTTTATGAAATGTTTGTCAAAACGCAAATCGTTGACGATACGGCTTTGTTTTGGGTGAAAGATAAGGTTATCGGAATAAGGGTTTTAGGACTCGATAAAGCAAACATTAATACAAATAGACTGAACGTAAGAAGAAGAAATAGCAACAAGCCTTGTGAGTTTAAAAACGAATATCCAATAGATGGAGAAGTGCTATACCCTTGCTACGCAGTGAGCGGAGAATTTTTTGCCGAATTAAATCATAATTCCATTTATTTTGTTCAAATGCAAGGGGATAGCAAACAAGAATGTTTAAAAATGCTATCAAGATTTACCTATGAAATGGTGGACGAGAGTTTTGATCTATATAATTATGATAAAAATAAAAATATAAAGGTAGATAAAAGTCAAATCGACTTGGTTGGTGTCGCGTTACTTACGTCAATTCCGCAAAAGGAGTTAGCGAAACGAATTGCGGTAGATACGGTAACAATCAAAATAACCGATAAGCCAACCGACGAAATTATTAAGTCGCTTGTTGTCGCTTGTAAATCGCTTAAATCGATGAATCAAAACGTAAACGTGGTTATTGACAAAAATTTTGAATATCAATCTCTTACTACGGCGCTTGACGAAAATCACATACCATATCGAAGCGATGACGTTGCTATTACGTGTTATTGGGGTAAAGAAATAAAACGGCCAAAGAGCGTTAAATACGGATATTTGAATAAACCCGTTTTGGATTTAGAGGGTATAAGCGTCGGCGAAGGTAAGTTTATAGAAAACGGATATTTGATTGAGCCCAAAAATAAGGCGACAAAAAAGCCGTACACAAACGTACTTGCATCAAGCAAAGCAGGCGTTATTGTCAGCGACAACGGCGTTTGTTTTAGTTGGCTAAATAACTCGAGAGAACAAAAAGTCACCGTATGGCGGAATGATGAAATGAAAGATATTCCATCCGAGGACGTCTTATTGTGGGTAGATAACAGACTGTTTTCTTTAACCTCTTGTTTTAACAGTAGAATTATTTATCAAGAAAATAAAGCGTTATATATAAGTCATTATAAAAGTCTTGAGTTTGTCGTTACCGTTTATATTGGCAAAAACGAAAAAAGCATTATAAAAAACGTTAAAATAAGGGGTAACTATGAAAAACCTTTTTCTATTGTATATACTTTTAACGTTTGCCTTGGGTGGAAACCGTCTAAAACCGTTTACGTTGAAAAAGCGGTAAAGGGGAAAATCTGCTTGATTAACAAATCTAATCAATACAGGTGTTCGTTTACTTCAAGTGAAGCAACTCCATTTATAGGAAGAGAAGAATTTTATAACAAATTAAGAATAAAACGAAGTGAAAAAATCTCTATCAATAAAGATAAATCAACCACAGACGATAATACTCATGTAGACTCTATGGCTGATTTTATCGGTTTTATCGATGATTTTGAGCCTTACAGCAAAAGAAATGAAAGTTTTGTTTTGACAGGAGTTAGTCAAAATGACGATATAATGGAAGATATTGACATAGGAAGTATTAAAATAAAAACAACTAACGACTATTTGGATATTCTTTTCAATAATTGGCTAATTAAGCAGGTGAGAGATTGCAGAATGAGTGCAAGAACGTCATTCTATCAATGTGGAGGCGCATTTGGTTTTAGAGATCAGTTGCAAGATTGTTTAGCGTTACTATATGCCTATCCCGATATGGTCAAAAATCATATTTTGCTTTGTGCCTCGCATCAATATGAAGAGGGCGACGTTATGCACTGGTGGCATATGCCAAAAACAGGAATCCGAACAAGGAACAGCGATGACAGACTTTTTTTGTGCTTATTGACCGTAAGGTATATTAATAGAACGGGGGATAAATCTATATTAAATAGAAAACTACCATTTTTGTATAGCAAGCCTTTATCCGAAAACGAACTTTCAAGATTTGAAACTCCCACGATTAAAAGAAGTTCCGAACCGCTACTGGAACACTTGAAGCGCGCAATCTTCTCCGCTATCAAATTTGGCGCTCACCAATTACTTTTGGTTGGTTCGGGTGATTGGAATGACGGACTAGATAAGATTGGTATAAAAGGAAAAGGGGAAAGCGTATGGTTAACGATGTTTGCATATATGGTATTAAGGGAGTGTATTGATTTATTTGAAGGAAAAGAAAGGATAACTATAGTCGAATATATAGAAAAACTTAAAAAAGGAATAAATAATGCCTTTGTCATAGATAGATTCTTAGCATATATAACCGATGACGGCGAAATACTCGGAGTGGAAAAATCCGAATTTTGCAAACTCTATTTGCCCGTACAAGCGTTTGCCGTTTTGTCGGGTGCAGTTGAACCACATATATATAATACCGCTCTTGATACTGCTTTATCGCTCGTGGACTATACTAATTGTATAGTAAAGATTTTCGAGCCGCCCTTTGACAATACCGGCAAATACGGCTATATCGGGAATTATCCAAAGGGGGTAAGAGAGAATGGCGGACAGTATACGCACGCTGCGGTTTGGCTCGCAAAGGCATTGTTTGAAGCGGGACGAGCAGATGAGGGATATGAAATTCTTTGTATGCTAAACCCGATAGAGAGGTGTAAAAAGGGAGAAACAACTCGTTACGAGGGCGAACCATACGTGCTTTCAGCCGACGTCTATTCAGGTGAATACTCGGGGAGAGCCGGTTGGAGTTGGTATACAGGTTCGGCTTCTTGGTACTATGAAACGATTGTCGAATCAATGTTTGGAATAAAATTTATTATGGGAAACATTTATTTTGAGCCAAAGTTACCAAAACGTCTTGTTAATCCGGAATTGAGATTGACTATCGATAAAACGACTTATATTATCACTTTTATAAAAAGCGATAAAAAAATGATAATCGTAAACGGTATAGAACAATATAATAACTATATCTCGCCATTGCCAAATAAAGGGAAAATATTTGTCAAGGTTCATTATCAAGAACATCTTGTTTAATAACAATTACTTTCTAAATACTACTTTACAAAATCCATAATAAATGATAAAA